>JAFXBC010000012.1 GCA_017516825.1 Clostridia bacterium
AGAAGATTTCTTTCATCATATGTGACCTTGCCTTTCGTAGCCCGCGAAGCGGGCGGTCTATTTGGATTTTGTGAGCGAAGCCACAAAATCTTGTTTGAAAAAGGATCCCTTTTTCAAACCTATTCCTCACTAAACGCGTCTAACAGCTTACGGATCTCCGCAAGCTCACTCGAGACCTTCTGTAAAGGGGTTTTCGACCGTAAAATATGCAGATCTTACTCTTTCCAACGTATTCAAATAGTAAATTCCTTCCGGCATATCCTTTTCGTCCACGAAGATCTTCACGCATATTAGCTCTACGCTACCGTCCTCCTGCAAGAAATACTCGATGCGGTAACGATCGGTATGCTCTGCGTAGCGTTCTCCGCTTCCGGTCAGAGGGATTTTCTCGGCCTGGCGGATGACCTGGTCGATCTCCGCTTCCGACAGATCGTAAAACCGAGTAAAAAACTCACGCACCACGCCGCGAACGGTCTGCAATGGGTCATCACTTCCCACGGGAGTCACCCGAATCTCACCCTCGCAGTGGGGAGTACCCTGAAGCTCCCAGGAATAGAAGACGATCTTCTCCTCCTTAGTCATCAAGTCGGGAGTGATCCCGTAAGGTTTCAGCTTCATATCAACGTGATCTTCCCGACGATACAAATGCTCCATCAAAGCGGGCATCAGCTTTTCGTCCTCTATTTTCAGCCAAACGCTTTCTTCGGATACCCAATAATAGTTCCCACGTACAGCATACAATTCGTCCCGAGAGGACAAGCGGGTCACGTCATCAAACGTGATCGCAAGTGCCTCGTACGCCTTCCTTGCGATCTCGTCACCGTTTTGGCCCTCTCCGCGGAAAAAGAACTCCACAACCGTAGGATTGCACATCGCCATGTTATCATACTGTTCCTTCACTTCGGGGCTAAGGGAAACGTCGTACAAAGGGTTGCCCGCCGGATCCGTCAGGAAGAACACGCCCACGGCAATGCAGGCAAAGATGGCAATCAACAGCACCCAGAAGGCGGGCTGTTTGTAATGGAGGACGGACTTAATGCGGGATTTCACCCCGGTTTCGCCAAAGGCTACGGGGCAAGCGGAAATCCATCTGCGGTGGAAGGCACCCTGCAGACTGCAGGCCAGCAGGGCACGGGAATAGCCGTCCTTTTGGATATTGTCCATGTCCCGCACCACCTTTTCGTCGCAGGCGGATTCGATATCGCGGCACAACAGCACATACGCCACCCACAACAGCGGGTTGAACCAATGGATCGCCAAGAGGGCAAAGCCAAGGGGTTTCCAAAGGTGATCTCCCCTTTTCACGTGGGCTTTCTCGTGGGAAAGCACGTAGGAAAGGTGAGGTTCTTGTAAGTTAGAAGGCAAGTACACCTTGGGGCGCAGGACGCCCAGCAGGAAGGGGTAGCCGATACCGTCGCAGATGAAGACCCGTTTTTCCACCTGCAAGGAGGGGCGGACTTTGAGTTTCAAGCGGACGTAAGACACGGCACCGTAAAGAGCCATGGCGCAGGCGCCTGCCAGCCATACCCAGCCCAAGATCTCCATGAGGTCAAGCTCTTTTTTCGCAGGCTCCGAAGGGAGAGCGGGAGCTTCCGGCAGTTCTGCGGGAGGCATTTCCACAGGCGGCGTCTCGGGACGTGCCGTCTCCCCTGCGAATTGGTTCTGCAGCTCCGTTACAGGCTCTCTCCCCGGATGGAGGCTGACGTCGCTTTCCAAGGAAAAGGGCATCACAAGGCGCAGAGCCACCAAGCCCCACAGCAGGCACATGGTCCAGCGGGGCGCTCTCTTCAACACCAACCGCAACACCAGCACCACAGGCACCAAATACGCAGCGGATAGGCTGAGATTTAATATTTCGTAGAAGATTTCTTTCATCATATGTGACCATGCCTTTCGTAGCCCGCGAAGCGGGCGGTCTATATGGTTTTTGTGAGTGAAGCCACAAAATCTTGTTTGAAAAAGGATCCCTTTTTCAAACCTATTCCTCACTAAACGCATCCAGCAGCTTACGGATCTCCGCAAGCTCTGCTTCCGAGGGCTTCTTACGGGAGGCAAAGGCGGCGATGAAGGCGGGAAGGGAGCCTTCAAAGGTCTCCTCCACGAATTTCTCGCTCTGCATGGCGTGGAAGTCCTCCTTGGTGATCACCACCGTCACCAGGCTGTCCTCCGTGCGGAAGATGCCCTGGGTGCAAAGCTTTTTCAGCACCGTGTAGGTGGTGGTGCGCTTCCAGTTCAGTTCCCGTTCGCACAAAACGACCAGTTGTTTGGTGGTGAGAGGAGCGTGCCGCCAGATCAGATCTGCAAACTTCCCTTCCACCAAGCCTAATTTCCGTTCTTCCATGAAAATGACCTCCTTTTTGTCTATTCGTTATAGACTACGGTTACAGTCTATCATAAATAGACAGCTTTGTCAAGGGGGGGAAGCAAAAATATCCTTTCGTAGGCAAAAACCGTTACCTTCGGTTCCGGGGCGCCGATACCGCCTGCGGCGGTGAGACGTCGCCCCCTACGAACCTGAAACAAGAAAAAGCAAAAAAGCATTTTTTCTCCCGCACAAGAGACGGTGATCATCTTCTCGATCCCTTTCCCGTTGCGTAAAGGCATAGCATGATTTTAGCCGGTATATGATACGTATTCGTAGGGGCCGACGTCCTCCGGCGGCCCGTTTGCGTTTTGCTTCGGCAATACAAAAAAGCCGCGTCTTCCGACACGGCTTTGTAAGGCGTCTTATTTCTTTTCGATCAAAAAGAAGAAAGGAGAGGTGGGAGAATTGACGATCTGCAATTTGGAGCAGCAGATCTGCTTGCGGTTCAGGGTGGAGAGATACTCGGTGATCATCTCCCCTTCCAGCCTGCCCTCCTCGTGGCCGGGGTACACCGCCAGCAGGATCCCGCCACCGGGGGCAAGGAGGCGGATGGCGGTCTCTACCGCAGGGAGAGTGGTCTCCCGCAGGGTGGTGATGCTTTTGTCCCCGCCGGGAAGCCAGCCCAAATTGAACATCCCCACGCAGATGGGCTCTTTGATATAGTTTTCCGCGTTGTGGTGGGAATCTAAGATCAACGTCACGTTGTCCGGGGCGTTTTCCGCTTTCAGCAGTGCGGCAGTACTGTCCAGGGCGGCCTGCTGTACGTCAAAGGCGTACACCTTCCCCGTTTCCCCCACGGCACGGGAGAGCCACAGGGTGTCGTGACCGTTGCCCATGGTGAAATCCGCACACACCCCGCCGGGGATAATGTGACGGGAGATCAGTTCTTTTTCCGTTGCAAGAAGATCGATCATACTTATGACCCTTCCTTTCGTAGCCCGCCTGTGCGGGTGGTCTTAAAAGATTTTGTGAGCGAAGCTACAAAATCATGTTTGAAAAAGGATCCCTTTTTCAAACTTTTTCCTCCTTCATATACCCTTCCATCTCCCGCAGGACGGAGATCTGGATGGGCAGGGCGATCAAGAAGGCGCACACGTCTGCCACGGCTTGTGCCCATACCAAGCCCTCCAGCCCGAAGAAATGGGGCAGGATCAGTACCACTGGGATGAAGGCCAATCCCTGCCGTGCGGCGGCCAGGATGGAGGCCTTGAACACTCTGCCGATGGTCTGCAGCATCATGTTGGAAAGGAACACCCAGCCCATCAAGGGGAAGACGTACAACTGCGCCCGCAGGGCCTTGGTGCCGATCTCGATCACGTGAGATTCGTCACGGAACAGGGCAATCAGCTCTCCCGAGAGGAGGAAACCCACCATAGAGAACAGCGCCATAAACACCATGGAAACGATGGTGCTGAACCAGAAGGCCTCCTTCACACGGTCGTAGCGCTTGGCACCCCAGTTAAAGCCGCAAACGGGCTGGAAGCCCTGGCCGAAGCCGATGAAGGCAGAGGCGGCGAACATCATAATTCTCTGCACCACGGAGAAGGCGGCGATCACCGCGTCGTGGTCGGCAAAGCCCCCTGCCACACGGTTGAGAGCGATGGCGGCGATGGAGCCAATGCCCTGACGGAACAGGGAGGGAGTTCCGCCGTTGGCGATGCTTTTGAAATATTGAAAATCAAAGGTGAAGTTCTTCAGCCGTACTTTCAAGGTGTCACTCTTTTGCACCCCGATCAGCAGGAGGCAGAAGCTGACCAGCTGGCTGACCGCCGTTGCCACGGCGGCGCCTGCAATGCCCATGTCGAAAACGAAGATCAGCAGAGGGTCCAGGGCGATGTTCAACACCGCACCGGAGACGATGCCCACCATAGCATAGGTGGCGTTCCCCTGGAAACGGAGCTGGTTGTTCAAAACCAGGGAGGCGCACATAAAGGGGGCGGCGCAAAGGATGGGGGCCAAGTAGACCTTGGCGTAGGGCAGGATGGTATCCGTCGCACCCAAAAGACGGGTCAAGGGATCCAGAAACAGCAAGCCGAATACGGCGATGAGAGCGCCTGCCCCAAAGGCGGTGAAGAAGCCCACGGAAACCATGGTCTCCGCTTCCTTCACGCGGTGCTTGCCCAATTCGCGGGAGACGTAGTTCCCCGAGCCGTGGCCAAAGAAGAAGCCAACCGCCTGGATCACGGACATCATAGAGAACACCACGCCAACGGCGCCCGTGATGCTGTTGCTTTCCAGCATTCCCACGAAATAGGTATCCGCCATGTTGTAGAAGGTGGTCACCAGCATGGAAAGGATAGTGGGAACGGCAAGCTTTAAGATCAAGGGCTTGACGGGTGTTTGTGTCATTTTTTGAAATTTGAGTTGTTGCTGATCCATAGGGAAAACCTCCTGTTCCCTTTTATTTTAACACGGCGGAAAGAAAAAGTCCATAGGTTTTTCCCATTTTTTGGTCTTCGCTTGACAAGAGGGTCGGTTTTTGGTACAATAAAAGAAAAAAGGAGTTTGCGAATATGCTTGATATAAACGCCGTAAAAGGCTTTTTCACCTACGATCTCCCGGAAGCGTTCCTGCCCTTGGCGGAAACCTTCGACGGGGACGCCTCTAAGCCCTTGGTGTCCGATGAAGAATTTGCTGCCGTGGAAAGCGCCACGGGGGTGGATCACGCCTGCTTTGAATTCTTGAAGGAAATGAACGCCAAGCTGTTGGCGGATACGGAGCGCAACCTGGCCGCAAGATTTTTGCGGTACTGCCTGTTTGAGGCCAGAAAGCCTTGGGAAAACGAGATCTGGGCTCCCGTGCTCTTTGAGATCCCCGGGTATCAGACCCCCAGCGTGGATCTGCTGTTCGTCACCGCCGCTCTGGGCTATACCCTGACGGTGCGGAAGCCTCCCGCAGATCTCAACGCGGAGAACACCGGTGCTTACCGGGGGTACACCATGAGCTTCACCGTGCCCAACGGCTATTGGGGCATTGGGGAACGGAACTGGAACCTGCTTTGTGCAGGGGGCTGTATGTTCCTGTTCAACACCTTGAAGTTCCAGCCGGAGCAGTTCTCCCGCGATTATATTGCCATCACCGACGGAAAGGAATACCGCACGTTGCTCATCGGCGGGTTTGATGCGGACAAGGACGGCGCCTTAACGGCGGATGCAAGCCGTGCCACCTTCCGTACCGCTCCTCTGGAGGAGACGGAGGAGGCCTTCATCGGCCACGAGGTATTGCCCAACGCACGGGTGAAGGATACCGCAGAGGCGTTCCCCAAGTCCGTATGGAAGCTTGCCCTCTCCCATAAGGATGCGGCGCTGGGGATCCACATCCCTCCCAACTCGGAGTATTCTCCCGAACAGCACCGCAAGTCCATCCTGATGGCGCTGGACTTCTACCGTAATTTCTACCCGGATATGGACTTCAAGGCCATCGCCTGCTATTCCTGGCTGTATTCCGCGCAGAACAAGCACCTGTTCCCCGAAGGAAGCCGCATTCTGGAGATCGAAAAGTGCGTCCATCTCTGCCCCATCGTCTCCACCATGGACGAAACCCTCATGTTCATCCGCAAGGGCTCCTCTCTCCAGACCCGTCTGGCGGAGTTCCGCGCTGCAGGGAACGAATACCACCCCGGCTATATGTATTCTCCCTTGGAAGAAGCCGTGGAATTCGGCAAGTACAGACACGAGCTGTAATTCACAAATAAAAAGCAAGAACCCATGGAAGCGGCTTACTTCCATGGGTTCTTTGCTACTAATTTGGAGTCTATGTCAATAAGAACTATCTGCGTTACGCGTCCTTTTTGCCGTCCTTGCAATGGCAGGTCTTACAGCCGCCGGGACAGCCGATGCATTTTTGGCCGCTCTTTTTGGCCTTGATGAGATAGGCTATCGCGCCGCCCAGGATGGCGACCAGGATAACGGTTACGATGATGTTTTCAAGCATTACGAAACGGGCTCCTTTGCTTTCTTTTGGGCTTTCTTATTCTCGTACGCCAGCTTTGCCTTGGCGTTGGAATGGATGCCCAGGATCGTCACGATGGCGATGATTGTGATGACGGCAATGAGACCTACCGCGAAGCCGTCGCCCACCTTCCCCTGGGTGATGATCGTACCGATCTGATACACCAGGTAGGAAAGCACGTACGCGATGGAGAACTGCAGCCCAATGCCTGCAAACAGCCATTTTTTGCTCTTGATTTCGGAGTTCATGGCGCCGATGGCCGCGAAGCAAGGAGGAGTGAACAGGTTGAAGATCAGGTATGCCAGGCCTGCCGCGGCGGTAATGCCCAGCACGGCCTCGCCGTTACCGGTCTGGAGAAGCTCGAAGTCCTCGTTGACCGCCAAGGCGGTGAATACCGCACCCAGGGTACCAACCACTTCCTCCTTGGCGATGAAGCCTGTGACGGCTGCCGCCGCCAACTGCCACATACCGAAGCCCAGGGGGATCAGAATGACGGAAATGGGAGAAGCGATGCTATGGAGGATGGACTCTGCAGGCTCTGCCTCGGAGAAGGTCCAGGAGTAGTTCAGCATGATGGTTACAACGGCGTTGCACACCAGGATGATGGTACCTGCCTTCACGATATACGCCCAGCCGCGGGAGCACATGGACTTGAAGGCACTCCAGAAAGAAGGCACCTTGTATTCGGGCAACTCGATGATAAAGAAGGATTTTCTGTACTTATAACCGGAGATCCACTTCACCAGCAGAGCGCCGAAGAATACCAATACCAGACCCATGAAGTACATCGCAGGGGCGATCCAGGCGGATTCGGGGAAGAACAGGCCTGCCAGCAGAGCGATCACGGGGATCTTAGCGCCGCAGGGAATGAAGGGAGTGAGCATTGCAGTGGCTCTGCGCTCACGCTCGTCGCGGATGGTACGGCAAGCCATAACGCCGGGGATGGCACAGCCGGTGCCGATGACCAGAGGAATGACGGATTTACCGGAAAGACCCACTCTCTTGAAGATGGGGTCCAGCACCACGGAAACACGGGCCATATAGCCGCAGTCCTCCAGCAGTGCCAACAGGAAGTACATCACCATGACCAAGGGCAGGAAGCCTACTACGGCACCCACGCCGCCGATGATACCGTCGATGATGATGGTCTGCAGAATGGGAGCGGTGTTTTCCAGCAGTCCGCCCACCCATTCGCCGAACATTTCGATGAAGGTGACCAGACCGGGGATGGCAAGCTCGTTGTCCGCTCCCTCGTTAAAGACGTAGCCCTCTGCCAGCCAAACGCCGGGGCCTACCTGGGAGATCCAGAATACCAGCCACATCACCACCGCAAACAGGGGGATGCCCACCCATTTGTTGGTGAGAACGGCGTCGATCTTGTCCTGGAAGTTTTTATCCTTGGAGCGCACCTTGCGGGTCTCCACCTTGGAAACGATGTCGTTGACGAAGGCAAAACGCTTTCTGTCCGCCTGCTCTACGGCCTGCTTGTCGGTGAGGTCGATATCTCCCTGCTCGTAGGGAGCCACCTGCCCCTTGCCAACACGGGCAAGAGCGGCTTTGACCACCTCAGCCAAGCCGTCTGCAGAGGTGGAAACGGTATCCACCACGGGACAGCCCAGCTTTTCGGAAAGGGCTTGGGAATCGATCTTATTGTCCTTTTTCTTGTTCACGTCCGCTTTGTTCAGAGCCACCACCACGGGGATGCCCAGCTCCAGAAGCTGGGTGGTAAAGAACAAGCTGCGGCTTAAGTTGGTAGCGTCCACGATGTTGATGATCACGTCGGGATTCTCTTTCTTTACGTACTCGCTGGTAACACTTTCCTCGGAGGTGAAGGGGGACATGGAGTAGGCACCGGGAAGGTCCACCGCGATCAGGTTCTCTACCCCGCCGCAATAGATCTTCTTAATAGGATGCTCCTTCTTTTCAACGGTAACGCCTGCCCAGTTACCTACCTTCTCACTTTGTCCGGTGAGGGCATTGTACATGGTGGTCTTACCGCTGTTGGGGTTGCCGGTCAATGCGATTCTCATACTTGCTTCTCCTTTTGGTTAGTCTCTGCTAACCAATCTATAAAAAGGAAAGGGCAAAGCCCAAGTTCCGTTTTCACCCTTCTATCATGATGGCTTGTGCCAACTGGGTATCGATGTTGTATCTGCCATCCTTGACGGCGATCACGCACCCGTGCTTGCGGTGAGCGATCACCGTAATAGGCTCCCCGCTGTAACAGCCCAGAGAGAACAGGAAAGCATCCAGCTCCTCGTCATCGGTGTCGATGCGGGAGATGACGTATTCTTTTCCTTCTTCTGCATGGGTCAAGTTCATAAGGTCACCTTCTGTGCCGGGTAATGGGTGTTAGCCTCTGCTAACCACGAGATATATTAGCACGAAGGCGGCGGTTTGTCAAGGGGTTTTGACAAAAAAACAAAAAACTTTTTGGGCAAAAAGGAGGACGTTTTACCGCCCTCCAATGGTTTCCCGTTTCAAAACGTATTCGTAAACGTCCTTTCCGTGCTTTTCCGAGCGGTAAGAACGAAGGAAGGTGAAGCCGCACTTTTCGATGACCCGTTTGGACTGCCCGTTTCCCTCAAAATGCCCCACGGTGAGAAGCTCCGCCCCCAATTCCTCAAAGCAATAGCGGATCACTTCCTTTACTGCCTCGGGCATGAGGCCCATTCCCCAAAAGTCCTTGGCCAGGACGTAGCCGATCTCCTTGCTCCGCAGAGCTTCCATGGGGGTTCCCGCCGTATTGGAAATATGGAGCCCCAGGGAGCCGATCACCCTGCCGCTTGCCTTATGTACCAATGCGAACACGTTCTTTTCTTCCAGGAACATCCCCAACACACGGTAGGTGTCTGCCATGCTTTCGTGATGCTTCCACCCGGCCATCTCCCCCACCCCGGGCACGGAGGCGTAGGCGTAAAAATCCGCCGCATCCTCCTCGCGGAATCCCCGCAACAGCAGCCGAGGCGTTTCCAAGGTCACCTTGGTGACGTCAAATCGAATGTCCATAAATTACAAACTCCTTTCATGAAAGAAAAGCAGACGATTGTAAAAGTCATCTGCATTTTTAATAAACTCCGTTTTTTCGGAGGCTTCGCCTTCGAAAAAACACCGCTAAGACGAGCATCGCGAGTCCGCGCGCCGAGGGGAACGAGTCAAAATCAACGATTTTGGCTCGTGGCGATAAGCGCGCGTACCCCGCCGCGCGGTTCTCGCTTGTACGAGGCAACAAGAAACGACAGACAACCAAGAATATTCTTTTTCATTTCATCCTTGATTTAAAATGACAACTCGTTCTATCTTATATCCTTGAAATCTTTCCAAC
>JAFXBC010000013.1 GCA_017516825.1 Clostridia bacterium
GAGCGGTGCCCGAGGTGTTCACCACACGGGACGTGGTCTCCCTGTTTGCTTACGAGATCCCTGCCTTTGCGGGGGAGGTCATGGTATCCCTGTTACCCATTGCGGCGGTATTTTTGCTGTTCCAGCTGATGACCCGCCGTTACCAGAAGCGTGAGATCAAGCGTATCCTCATGGGTATGCTGTATACCTACGTGGGGCTGGTGCTGTTCCTTTGCGGTGTCAACGTGGGCTTTGCCCCCGTGGGTACCTTCTTGGGTGAGGAGCTGGCTTCCCTTTCCTACAACTGGGTGATCATTCCCATCGGGATGCTCATCGGTTACTACATCGTCAAGGCCGAGCCTGCCATTCAGGTCCTGAACCGCCAGGTGGAAAGCATCACCGACGGTGCCATCTCCGTGAAGGCCATGAACCGCTGTATGTCCATCGGCGTGGCCATCAGTATCGGCTTGGCGTTGACCCGTGTGCTGTTGCACATTCCCATTTACTGGATCATCATTCCCGGCTATATCATCGCTTTGGTGATGTCCCTGTTCGTACCCAAGATCTTCGTGGGTATCGCCTTCGACTCCGGCGGCGTTGCCAGCGGGCCTATGACCTCCACCTTCCTGCTTCCCTTGAGCCTGGGCACCTGCAGTGCCGTGGGCGGAGATCTGATGCGGGACGCCTTCGGCGTGGTGGCTTTGGTAGCCTTGACCCCCTTGATCGCCATTCAGATCATGGGTCTGGCCTATAAGCTGAAGACCGGCAAGCTGCAGAAGAGCGCTATGGTACACGCAGGTCTCACCGCAGAAAGCGACGAGATCATCGATCTGGAAGAGGAGGTACTTGCATGAACAACACATACCGAATGCTTGTCCTGATCGCCACTTACAAGCTGGCGGACAAGGCGGCGGAAATGTTCCGGGAAAAGAACCTCCCCGTGCAGTACCGACTGGGTGCCCAGGGTACCGCCTCCAGCGAGATCATGGACACGCTGGGCTTCGGCTCTGTGGATAAGTGCATCCTTGCCGGCATGGTGCCCAAAAGCTTCGGTCACGAAATGCTGGGGCTGTTGCACTCCAGGCTCCGTCTGGATGCGGTGAACAGCGGGATCGCCTTCACCATCCCCTTGACGGGTGTGACCAATTTGTTGATGCGTATGATGGAAAGCGTGGAAGAAAAGAACCAAGAAACGACGGAAGGAACGGGTGAACATCTGATGACCGAAAACAACTACACATTGATCGCAGCATTCGTTGACCGCGGTTTCAGCGGAGACGTGATGGAGGCCGCCAAGGCGGCAGGCGCGGGAGGCGGTACCGTCCTCCACGGCAGAAGCATCGGCAGTGAGGATGCTACCGGATTCTGGGGCCAGAGCGTGCAGGAGGAGAAGGATATCGTTCTCATTCTGGCACCCCATAAGAGCAAGGTGGCCATTATGCGTGCCATCAGCGAAAAGTGCGGGATGCACAGCAAGGCCAAGGGCACGGTGGTCTCCCTTCCCATCGACGAGGTCATGGGGATTTAAGAGTATATGCGTTCAGACGAGAGGGACTTTTTGCGAAAAAGTCCCTCTTGTGCTTTCATTCAGAAAAACTGATCCTTTGAAGATTGACAAAAGGTCTCTTTTGTGGCATACTGAAAACACAAGCAATGATTCAAAAAAACAGAGGTACCTTGTATGATTCGGATCACTTCTACCGAACAGCGGCAATGGCAGGAAAATACCCGCATCCCCTCGGAAAAGGGCTGTGAGATCAAAATCGGCGGTGAAGTGGGCAAGCCCATTTTCGGCTGGGGCTGTTGCATCAGCGAGATCTGTGTTTCTGCCATCTTCTCCTTATCGGAGGCACAGCAAAAGGAGATCTTCGACGAATTGTTCGGGGAGGAAGGGTGCGGCTTTTCCTACTGCCGTCTTTCCATCGGTGCCAACGATTTTGCGGAAAGCTGGTACAGCTATAACGAGACCGAGGGCGACTACGCCATGGAGCATTTCTCCATCGAGCGGGACGAGAAGTACATTCTTCCCGCGGTACGGGAGGCCATGAAGCGTTCTCCCGATCTGCAGTTCTTTGCATCCCCCTGGAGCCCTCCCACCTGGATGAAGTTCCCCAAGGTCTACAACTACGGCAGATTGGTACAGACGGAAGAAAACCGCAAGGCTTACGCTTTGTATTTCCGCAAATTCCTGGAATCCTACAAGGAAAAGGGTGTGAAGATCCACGCCGTTTGCCCCCAGAACGAGTTCTTTGCGGATCAGAAATTCCCCTCCTGCCTGTACTCCCCCGCTGAATTGGAGGCCTTCCTTTGCGATCTGGCAGAGGAGGTAAAAGGCCTTGCGGAGGTCTACTACGGCACCTGCAACGGCCCGGATCCTTACAGCGAGGACGGGTTGCACGGGGAATATCTGGGGTATCTCATGGAGAATCCCAAGCTGAAAACCGCCATCACCGGGGCGGCTTATCAATGGAACGGCAAATTCGCCGTGATGCAGGCCAAGGAGGACTATCCCCATCTGGACGTGATCCAGAGCGAATGCCAATGCGGGGACGGGAAGAACTCCTGGCAGTACGCCATGTACACCCTGAGCATGATCCACCATTACACCGTTCACGGCGCCAGAGCCAACGTTTATTGGAACATGGCGTTGCCCAAGGGTGGGGTCAGCTCCTGGGGCTGGAAGCAGAATTCCCTGGTTTCCGTCACCGAGGAGGGGTACGTTTTCAACCCCGAATTCTACGTGATGAAGCATTTTGCCCATTTCGTAAAACCCGGCGCGGTGCTGTTGCAGGTGACGGGAGAAATGAGCTCCAACACCACCGCCTTCAGAAATCCCGACGGCACCACTGCCGCCGTGGTGATGAATCCCTTCCCCTTTGAAAAGATCGTGACCATCGGCGGGGAAAGCTGTGTACTGCCTCCCCGTTCGTTCAATACGTTTGTATGGTGAAGGGTACGGGGGAACGGATTTCGTTACTTTCTTTAGGAAAAGAAAGTAACCAAAGAAACCTTAATGCCGAAAACTATCGTTTTCGGAGGGAAAGATTGGATATTTTAAAAGCGAAACCGCAAGGGACGCTGTCACCCCGAGTATACCAATCCTGCGGGTTGGCCGCGCGGAATCGAACCGCTGTGTCCGTTTGTCACCCTGAGCAAGCGCGGAATAGAGCCGTTACGGCTATGCAATACGGTATATCTCCGCGCGCGTCGAACTTCCGTGAGTGGTGTAAACCCGAACGGAAGGCAAAAAATGCCTGCATTTTTTGAGGGTATGGGAATGTCTTTCGATATAGCCGTTTCCCTCGTTCCCTTTGTTACTAATAAACAGTTCTTTACCCTTTGGCAGGGTTCATCAGACTCGTCTCATATCCCTCAACCTGCTATCGCAGGTCTCGGTTTTGCTCCGAACGGCGTAAACGCCTTTTCTTCTCCGCAAAACTTCGACTCGCCCTTCGGGCTCCCTCAGGATGAC
>JAFXBC010000002.1 GCA_017516825.1 Clostridia bacterium
GCCTTCCGTTCGGGTTTACACCACTCACGGAAGTTCGACTCGTCGGGGGTCATTCTGCGGTGGCTTGTTCGTAGCATATTGCGCCCTCCTCGCTCAGGGTGACAAGTAGCCAAAGCGGCTACGACCCGCGCGAGCCAGCCCAACGGGCTGGGTTGCTCAGAGGTGACCAAGTCAGCTGTTCCCCCACACGAAAAAGAAAGGCCCGCCGTGCAGGCGAGCCAATCTTTCTAAACAAGAAAGGAACTTATTCCTCGGGGATCATGGGAGCTACGTAGCTTTCCAGCATATCCAGCAAGGGCTTACCGAAGGGAACGTGGTAATCCATGAAATTCCAGATATCGCCGTTCCATGCCTGACCGTAGATCTCGTTGGTATAGCCGTAGGGATATGCGATGCACTCGTCCCACTGATGGGAGACCACTTCGTTTTCCAAGGTTCTCATCATGTGGACCACCACACGGTATTCGCTTCTGTAATCGTAGTCGGAAGCGGAACCGTAGGTATAGTACTCATCGCAAGCCTTCTTCATGCAGGATTTGAAGGTGTTGTAGATGTTTTCAGCGGTGTCCTGATCGGTGATCACAAGGCTGTCAACCAGCTCTCTGGTAGTTTCCCTGTAAACTTCGATCTTCACCACACGGGAGCCGTCTACGTATTCGGTGGAAACGAAATCCTTTTCGAACGCTTCGTCGTAGAACAGCACGGTTTCGATCTGACAACCACCGTAGCCCGAACGGCAGATCTGCTCGTCGTGGGTGTACAGAGAAATGCTGAAATCGTAGGAATTCAGACGGAGGTAATCGTATGTTTCCGTAACCCAGCCGTTTTCGGTGTAATCGGTGATGTGTCCGTTGCCGTAAACGCCCTGCAACATACGGTCGCTGTCCGTAGGATCCATATCCGCAAAGCAGTAGACGGTTTCGGGAAGCCACTGGTCGGGAGCAACGGGATTGCTTCTACCGTTATCGCACATAGCGTCGTGACGAGCGGCAAGACGCGCCAGAATGATCTCAAATACGTCCTTTTCGGGGTTGGGTGCAGTCCAGAGATCCTGCTTCACGTACTCGTCGGAGGTGTAATACCGATAGCCGTTGTAGGTCTTCACGGTATACTCGCCGTTCTTCAAAACGCCTACCTCTAAGGTGTGGCAATCGTAGAACATCCGCACAGTCTCCTCCACGATGGCGGTCATCTCCTCCAGAGAGAGGGTGAGCCATTCGCCGCCGTCACGGCGCTCCTGCAGGAGGGTCAGCTCCTCCAGGGTGAGGAAGGATGCGGTGATCTTGCCGTCCTTTTCCGTGAGAACGGTGTCTCCCACCGTTTCACCGGGAAGCTCCACGTTCTCCCCCTCCGTGGGAATGTCGGAAACGTCGGGGAGTGCGGAAGCCTCGGGCAGGGGAGACTCGCCCTCGGTGGCACCTGCCAGAAGCGCCAGACTGCCGGTCAACAGCAGAGCAGACGAGACGACCAATGTCAGGGTGATCCAAAGAAGTTTTTTTGCTTTCATGAGTGTTTTTCTCCTTTCTGAAATAGTAGGTAGGGAAATGACCCATCCCACGTGGGGGTGGGCTTTTCCCATCCTCCGAAAAGAAGTATAAAAGAGAAATGTTCTGGATTTGTTCTGGAATTGTTATGGATTTGTAAGATTTTTCGGCCCCAGCCTCACTTCCGCAACCGTGCCTTCTCCCACGGCGGAGCGGAAGGTCAGCTCTGCCCCGTGGGCGTCTGCGATCTTGGCACACAGGGAAAGCCCCAATCCCGTGCCCCCTTCACTGCGGGAGCGGGATCTGTCCGTGCGGTAGAAGGGCTGGGTAATGCGGGCAAGCTGTTCCTTTGTCATCCCCGCGCCGTTGTCGGTAACGGAAAGGAGAATCCCTCCTTCCTCCTCGCGGCAGGCCAGGGTCACCCTTCCGTCCTGCTTTTGCCTGCAGGCCTTCATGGCGTTTTCCGCCAGGTTGGAAAGTAACATTTCCATCAGCAGAGGGTCGCAAAAAGCCGTGACCTCCCGGATCTCTGCGGAAAGCTTTACCCCAAGGGCTTCCGCCTTTGGCAACAGCATCTTTTCCACGCCCCGAAGCAAGTCACCCAATGACGTTTCCTCTCCGCTGATGCCGTTTTCGCGGATGAAGGCCTCGTCTAACAGCCGTTCCGCGATTTTTTCCAGCCGCTCTGCCTGGGAAATGATGTAATCCGCCGCCTCTAATTTTTCCTCCTCGGGGATGTTTGCGATCTGCAGGAACTCCGCGTATCCCCGGATGGAAGTGAGGGGAGTACGCATTTCGTGGGCAAGATCGTCCAGCATCCGTTGCTTGATGGCGGCGCTTTCCTCCAAACGGCGGGTGTGATCCTCCACGTGCTGTGCCATACGGTTGAAATCCTTCCCCAAAAGGGAAAATTCGTCCTTCCCGGTGTCGGGGGCACGGACGGCAAAATTCCCTTTGGTCATCTCCTCGGCCACCGCCCGCAAACGCTCCAGGGGGGAGGCCAGCTTTCGAAGCACAAAGAACAAGCAAAGGGCCAAAAACAGGGAGGCCAGCAGGGAAACGGGAACGAAGACCGCCGCCAAACGGCTGAAATCCTGGTCCAAATACCCGATGTCCTTGGCGTAGACCAGGGCGATCTCCCCCTTCTCCAATACCTGGGAGATGAGGTAGTAACGGCCGTCCTCTGTGCGTTGCTCTTTGGTATGCTCCGCCTTGGGGGGCGTCAACCCCGCAGGCAGGGTGGAGACCGCCTCTCCCTCCGGAAAGGTAAAGGAGAGATAGATCCCCTTCTTTTGGTAAAACGCGCCGTAGGATTCCATCACCCGTTTTATGCTTTCTTCTCGGGAAAGGTAGGCGATATCGTTGGAGAAGGCCTCCGCGATCACCTTTTCCTCCGCCGCCGCGATGTCCTTGGCGGCAGACACGTTGTTTTCGTAGGTGTAAAAAGCAAGGGAGAAGATGCCTGCATTCAGGATCACCAAAAACAGCACCAAGGTCACCAAATACGTTTTCTCTCTGAATTTCATAGATTCGATATCCTTCTTTTTTCTTCTCCAAATAGATTTTCTTTGATGCTCCCTACGTCAATTCAAACCGATACCCCATTTTGTACAGGGTCTTCAGGCGGTCCTTCAAATCCAGCTTGGCACGGATCTGGCGGATATGTACGTCCACGGTGCGGGATTCCCCCTCGTAGTCGTATCCCCACACCAGGGTCAACAGCTTTTCTCGGGAAAGCACGATGTTCCGATTTAAGATCAAGGTCTCCAGAAGACAGTATTCCTTGGGAGTGAGGCAGACCTCCAGCCCCTTGCGGAACACCTTCTTGGAGGAAAAGCGTACCTCGATATCGTCGAAAAACAGACTTTCCTCCTCCTTCATGGTCCGCCGCAGAACTGCCTGCACCCGCAACAGCAGCTCTCTCAGCACGAAGGGCTTGGAGATGTAATCGTCCGCCCCCAGGGACAACCCCTTCAAGCGGTCGTCGATGCTTTCCTTGGCGGTCAAAAAGATCACGGGGGTGGCCAGCTTCAGGCGGAGCCTCACCAGCTCCAACAGCTCAAACCCGTCCTTCCCCGGGAGCATCACGTCAAACACCATGAGATCAAAGGGATTCTCCATGATGATCTCCGCGGCCTCGTCCCCGTCGGATGCCTCCATGCAGATGTGTCCCATCAGCTCCAGATTCCGCTTGATGAGATTGCGGATAGGCTTTTCGTCCTCTACGATGAGTATTTTTGCCATGCATTCGCCTCCTTTGGGGAGATTCTACACCCCAAATGTTTTGGATTTGTTATGAAAATAGGATACCACGAAAGAAATTTTCCTGTCAACCTTTTTTTCTCTTGCCATGGAAAGAAAAATGTGGTAAACTATAAAAAAGTATGCAAAGGAGCGTAATTGATTATGGAACTGAAGGAGCTTCTTTCCCACGTGGATCATACCCTTTTGGCGGTGGATTGCACCTGGGATCAGATCAAAACCATCTGTGACGACGGCATGACCTATGGCACGGCCTCCGTCTGTATCCCCGCCGCCTTCGTGAAAAGAGCCAAGGCCTACGTGGGGGACCGTCTGGCAATTTGTACCGTTATCGGCTTCCCCAACGGCTATTCCACCCCCGAGGCAAAGGCTTACGAGGCCTTCGACGCCGTACAGAACGGTGCCGACGAGATCGATATGGTGATCCACGTGGGCGCCTTGAAGGAAGGGCTGGACGACCAAGTGGAGGAGGAGATCCGCCTGGTGAAAAAGCATTGCGACGGAAAGATCTTAAAGGTGATCATCGAGACCTGCCTCCTCACCCGGGAAGAAAAGATCCGTATGTGCGGCATCGTCTCCCGTGCAGGGGCGGATTATATCAAGACCTCCACAGGCTTCTCCAAGGGCGGGGCCACCCGTGAGGACGTTGCCCTGATGAAAGCCCACGTTGCCCCCCACGTGAAGGTGAAGGCCGCAGGAGGTATTTCCTCCCTGCAGGATGCAGAAGACTTTTTGGCCCTGGGCGCCGACAGATTGGGCACCAGCAGAATCGTAAAGATCGTAAAGATCGTAAAGGAGAACAAAAATGATGTACCCGACACCTCATATTAAAGCCACTCCCGAGCAGTTCGGCAAGACCGTTCTGATGCCCGGCGACCCCAACCGCTCCCGCTTCATTGCGGAGACCTTTTTGAAAGACGCCGTTTTGGTGAACAACGTCCGCGGCGTACAGGGCTACACCGGCTTCTATAAGGACGTTCCCGTTTCCGTTATGGCCAGCGGCATGGGGATGCCCTCCATCGGCATCTATTCCCACGAGCTGTTCAACGTCTTTGACGTGGACAACATCATCCGCGTGGGCAGTGCGGGAAGCATTCAGAAGGACGTGAAGGTGATGGACGTGATCATCGGCATGGGCGCTTGCACCGATTCCAACTTCGGTATGCAGTTCCGCCTCCCCGGCACCTTCGCTCCCATTGCGGACTTTGGTCTGCTTTCCAAGTGCGTGGAAAAGGCCAAGGCTCTGAACATGGACAACTACCACGTGGGCAACGTGCTGTCCTCCGACCTGTTCTACGAGGACAACCTGAACCTTCCCGGCTATATGCAGTCCGTGGAGCTTTGGGGCAAGATGGGGGTTCTGGCCTTTGAAATGGAATCTGCCGCCCTGTATATGAACGCCTCCCGCTACGGCAAGCACGCCTTGGGCATCTTCACCGTGTCCAACCATATCCTCACAGGGGAGGATCTCACCCCCGAGCAGAGGGAGACCACCTTTACGGACATGATCACCCTGGCTTTGGAAACCGCCGTATGAGCAGACGAGTCTTTTTGATCGTTTTGGACAGCGTTGGCATCGGAGAAGCCAAGGATGCCGCCGCTTTCGGTGACGTAGGGGCCCATACCGTAAAGAGTATTTCTTCTTCTCCTTATTTTGCCATCCCCAACCTGCTGTCCTTGGGATTTGGGAATATTCCCGGGCTTTCCTTCCTGGGAACCACCCCCGCACCCCTTGCCGCCTACGCCAGAGTTCAAGAGCAGAGCGCGGGGAAGGACACCACCATCGGACATTGGGAGATCGCGGGGCTGTTGTCTCCCCGTCCCTTGCCCACCTACCCGGAGGGCTTTCCCCAAGAGCTTTTGGCAGAGTTTTCCCGCCGCGTGGGCAGGGAGGTGCTTTGCAACAAGCCCTATTCCGGCACGGAAGTCATCAAGGACTACGGCGACGAGCACGTAAAGACCGGGGCACTCATCGTCTACACCAGCGCTGACAGCGTGTTCCAGATCGCCGCCCATGAGGAGATCGTTCCCGTGGAGATCTTGTACGAATACTGCCGCATCGCCCGTGAGCTCCTTACAGGGGAGCACGCCGTGGGCAGAGTCATAGCCCGCCCCTTCCTGGGGGAAAGCGGCAATTACAAGCGCACCGCCAACCGACGGGATTTCTCTCTTGAGCCCACGGGGGAGACGGTGCTGGATGTTTTGCAAAAGGAGGGCTTTGACGTCCTTTCCATCGGCAAGATCCGCGACATCTTCGCAGGGAGAGGGATCACCGAGAGCCATCCCACCCACGGCAACGGGGAGGGGATGGAAGTACTGTCGGGGCTGCAAAAGAAAGACTTCCACGGGCTTTGCTTTGCCAATTTGGTGGATTTCGATATGCTTTACGGACACCGCAACGATATCGACGGCTACGCAAAGGCACTTTCCGCCTTTGACGCATGGCTGCCTTCCTTCCTTGCGGAAATGCGGGAGGAGGATCTCCTTCTCATCACCGCCGACCACGGCTGTGACCCGGGAGATATCTCCACCGACCACACCCGTGAGAACGTGCCTCTTTTGCTTTACGGCAAGAGCGTAACCCCCGTGGATTTGGGGGCGCGGAACACCTTTGCGGATATCGCCGCCACCGTGGCGGATTACCTGGGGGTTCCCTACGCTACCCACGGAACTGCCATCAAGGAGGTCTTTTGATATGACCGATCAACAGCTTTTGACTTTAGCTGGGGAGGCGAGAACCCACGCTTACACCCCCTATTCCCGGTTCGCCGTGGGGGCGGCCTTGCTGTGTCAGGACGGCACCGTCTACACAGGCTGTAACATCGAAAACGCCGCCTTTACCCCCACCGTCTGCGCGGAACGCACCGCCTTCTTCAAGGCCATCTACGACGGCAAGCGGGAATTTACCGCTATCGCCGTGGTGGGCGGCAAAGAGGGCACCCCCGACGGAACCGCCTTCCCCTGCGGTGTCTGCCGTCAGGTCATGGCGGAGTTCTGCAACGAGGAGTTCCGTATCATCACCCCCGAGGGTAGCTATTCCTTCGGGGAGATCCTGCCCCACGCCTTCGGAGGCTTTTGATTTCTTCGTGTCTCCCTGAGCGAAAAGGGTGTTAGAAAGGATTTTTTGACTATGTATCGTATGTACGACATCATCACCAAAAAGAAGCACGGCGAGCCCCTTTCGGAAGGGGAGATCCGCTTCTTTGTGGAAGGGTATACCAAGGGCACCATACCCCACGAGCAGGCCTCGGCCTTGTGTATGGCCATCTGCTTTAGGGGGATGACCATGGAGGAGACCGCTATCCTCACCGACGCCATGGCAAATTCCGGAGACACGGTGGATCTTTCCGCCTTCGGAGATCTTTCCGTGGATAAGCACAGCACCGGCGGGGTGGGGGATAAGACCACCCTGATCCTGGCCCCCTTGGTGGCAAGCCTTGGCGGCAAGGTGGCAAAAATGTCCGGCAGAGGGCTGGGACACACCGGGGGCACGGTGGATAAATTGGAATCCATTCCCGGCTACCGCACCTCTCTTTCTCCCGAGGAGTTTTTTGAAATTTCAAACCGCGTAGGGGTCTGCGTGGTGGGGCAAAGCGGTGTGCTGGCTCCTGCGGATAAAAAGCTGTACGCCCTGCGGGACGTGACTGCTACCGTGGACTGTATGCCCCTCATCGCTTCCTCCATTATGAGCAAGAAGCTGGCAGGGGGCGCAAAATCCATCGTCTTAGACGTAAAATGCGGCAGTGGAGCCTTTATGAAGACTCCCGAGGCGGCGGCAGAGCTGGCCGACGCCATGGTGCAGGTGGGACAGGCTTGCGGCAGAAACGTCCGCGCCCTGATCACCAATATGGACGTCCCTCTGGGGACCCATATCGGCAACGCCTTGGAGGTGAAGGAAGCGATCTCCGTCTTGCGCGGAGAACAGCAGGACGACCTCTATCGGGTGTGCATCGCCCTGGCCGCCAATATGCTCTCCCTTTGCATGGGCTGGAGCTTGGAAGAAGCGGAAACCAAGTGTATGGAAGCCATCCGCGACGGCAGAGCCTACCGCAAGCTGTTGGAGTGGATCGCCGCCCAGGGCGGGGATATCTCCGTCCTGGAGGACACCACCCTATTGCCCGCATCCCCCGTGTGCTACGCCCTCACTTCCCGGGAGGAGGGCTACCTTGCTCACATGGAGACAGACGGCATCGGCACGGCGGCTTGCCTGCTGGGAGCGGGAAGAGCCAAAAAGGAGGATACCATCGATCCCGCGGCAGGCATCGTTCTTTGTGCCAATGTGGGGGATTACGTCAAAGCAGGAGAGCCCCTGGCCTACCTGCATACCGGAGACGAAGCCCTGCTTCCCGCCGCAGAAAAGGCGTTCCTTGCAAGTCTGACCTATTCCTCCGCCCGCCCCGATGAAAAACCGCTTATTTTTATGCGGTAAATCAAAAGGAGAGAGGAATTCTACTGTAAGTTTATTGACAAACGGGGGAAAATCGTGTATACTGCTTCACGAAAAGAATGAAATGAGGAATTGCTTATGAACTACAAGAACAATACCCTGTATTTTACCAAAGAAAACATCGGTAAGCTTTCCATCGCTTGCTGGGTAGCCGTGGCCGTAGGCCTGCTGGTGTACTTCGCATTGGGCTGGCCCTGGAAGTATTTCGGCGCCGTCTTTGCGTTGATCGCCGTGGTGGTTGCCATCGTGACCTCTACCATGTCCGTCAGCGACAAGGAATACACCGCCTCCGTGGTGAATGCGGAGAATACTTTCAAAAAGGATTTCCGCGCCTTCACCGAGGAAAAGCTCAACGCCCACAACGGCAGAGGCAAGGCACCCATCTCTCTGGACGAGGAGAAGATCAAGTTTGCCCGCGCCTATCTGCTGGAGGGTCAGGTCATGTTCCGCGTAGGCCACGACGGCAGACGCCGCAGCAACAAGCTGGTGATGACCGCCTTCTACCTGGATAAGACCGCCGTCTACCTTGGCTACCGTCTTCTGTCCATGACCGCCGACGAGTGCGAGGAGATCTTCGCCGTTTATCCCTATTCTTCCGTGGAAAGCATCTCCGCTTCCCGTCCCGAGGAGCGTCCTTCCTTCGCGGAGTACGACACCGTGACTCTGAAGCTGAAGAACAAGGCCGAGCCCGTGGTCTTCCACATGACCAAGGACATCGAGCTGGATCACCTGGTGAATCACGTTTCTTCCCATATCACCAAGGACGAAGAGTAAATCCGCAAACAAAAAAGAGCTGAATCGCCAGCTCTTTTTTATTTTCTTTAGATCCTCACGTCCAGCCGCTTCAGCTTTTCCAAAAGATGGGCATCGGAGTCCTCGCCCTCCTCGCCGTGTTCGATCTCACGGCGGATGGCCAGCATCCGTGCATCCGTCTCCGCCAGCATCTCCGCACAGGTCAACAGCTCTGCCGCGATCCGCTCCTCCTCGGGAAGTGCCTGCTTGTACCGCAATTGATGCTCCAAACTTGCCCAGCAGTCCATGGCGATGGTGCGGATCTGTACCTCCACCTTCACCTTGTGGGTGGCGTTGGCAAAGAACACGGGAATGCGGATGATGAGATGTAAACTGCGGT
The DNA here is from genome assembly GCA_017516825.1 of Clostridia bacterium. Classification (GTDB taxonomy): domain Bacteria; phylum Bacillota; class Clostridia; order Oscillospirales; family CAG-382; genus Coliplasma. Next base: position 9,326 of record JAFXBC010000002.1, read on the forward strand.
ATCCGTTGGCCTTGGGGGAGAGGATGTAGTCCTTCTGTTCCAGAAGCTCCACGTCGTTTTGCCGCAAAAGGGCTTCCGCAATGCGATAGATATCGTCACGGTAGGAGCAGATCACCCGCACCCCCGCCACGTCGTGAAGACAGTTCTCCACCGCCGCCAGGGTGAGAGGCACCCCCAACCGCTCCAGCTTCCCCACGATGCTGGAGGGACGCTTCAAGCGGGTGTTGATGCAGTAGATTGGGTTGCGGCGATACCGCACGGAAAACTCGGTGTTCAACACGTCGAACTTGGTCTGTACCTCCTTGATGGCGCAGGTATACACCATCATCAGCTCCTTAAAGCCCACCAAATGCTCCGCCGCCAAACGCATCTGACTCTCCAACTGCTCGGGAACAGGGTGGCTGGGTGCCAGGGAGTGGCCGTCGGTGTAGGCGGCCTGCACGCCTTCTGCCGTCAGCAGGTTTTCCAATTGCTCTTTCATCGTCTTCATGCTCGCACATCCTTTCGCTACCTACAGGATACACCATTTTTATGGAAAAAACAAGAAACATTTCGTGAACGGATTGTCAACAGATGGAGGTTACTTGGTAGCCCGCCTTCTCCACGGCGGCACGGAGCGTACTATCCGTCACGGCGGGAGAGACCTTCACCAGGGCGATACCCTTCAGGTTGCTTACCTCCAATACCTCCACGCCCTCCAGGCTTTCCAAGGAATTGCGTACCCTACCCTCGCAATGCCCGCACATCATCCCTTCAATGGAGATGGTCTTTTCCACGGGGACAGCTACCTCACAGCAGGGGGCATTCTTTGTCTTTTTCTTCTTGGGCTTCCGCTTGTGGTCGTGCTTGGGGTCGTAAAGAGAGCCCAGATTCAACCGCAAGGCGTTGGTTACCACGCAGAAGCTGGAAAGACTCATGGCCGCCGCCCCGAACATAGGCTCCAGCTCCCAGCCGAACAGGGGGATCCAGACCCCTGCTGCCAGGGGAATGCCCACGGCGTTGTAGAAAAAGGCCCAGAACAGGTTCTCGCGAATGTTGGTCAGCACTCGTCTGCCCAAACGTATCGAGGCGGGAAGATCCGCCATGCGGGAGCGTACCAACACCACGTCCGCCGCTTCGATGGCAACGTCCGTCCCGGCGCCGATGGCAATGCCGAGATCCGCACGGGTGAGGGCAGGGGCGTCGTTGATGCCGTCACCCACCATGGCAACCTTGCCTTCTGTGGCAAGACTGCGAAGCTTTTCTTCCTTATCTCCCGGCAACAGCCCTGCAAAAACGGTATCCACCCCGGCCTGTCTGCCGATAGCGTCCGCCGTCTTTTGGTGGTCCCCCGTGAGCATCACCACGCGGATGCCCATGCCCTTGAGCTGTTTTACCGCCTCTACGGCATCTTCCTTCAGGGTGTCCGCCAAGGCCAGAATGCCTACCAGGTCACCGTCGCAGCCGAAGAACAAGGGTGTCTTGCCCTCCTCTGCCAGCTTGTCCGCCAGGGCGATGGCTTCTTCCGACATCACGGCGTAATCTGCCATCATGGCGGCGTTGCCTGCGGCACAGACAGAATCCTCCACCATGGCGGAAACGCCGTTCCCCGGGTGGACCTTGAATTCTCTGGTATCCTTTACGGGAACGCCGTGTTCCCCGCAATATCCCACGATGGCTTTCGCCAGAGGATGCTCGCTTTTCTGCTCTAAGGCGTTTGCCAGAGAAAGCAGATCTTCTTTCGTAAAGCCCTCCATGGGGAGAACGTCCGTCACCGCAGGAGTCCCCTTGGTGAGGGTGCCGGTCTTATCTAAGGCCACGATCTCCACCCTTCCTGCCCCCTCCAAAGCGGCGGCAGTCTTAAAGAGAATACCGTTCTTCGCCCCCTTGCCGTTGCCCACCATAATGGCCACGGGGGTGGCAAGCCCCAAGGCGCAGGGACAGCTGATCACCAGCACGGAAATACCCCTGGCTAAAGCAAAGCCCAAGTCCTTACCGCAAAGCATCCAGATCCCCACCGTCAACACGGCGATGGCCAGAACTACCGGCACGAAGATCCCCGAGACCTTGTCCGCCAGCTTGGCAATGGGCGCCTTTGTGGCGGCGGCATCGCTGACCATGCGGATGATCTGAGACAGCGTGGTGTCCTCTCCCACGCGGGTGGCTCTGCACACAGCATATCCACTCTTGCAGACGGTGGCGGCGGAAACGGTATGCCCCGCCTCCTTATCCACAGGCAGGCTTTCCCCCGTGAGGGCGGATTCATCCACGGAAAGGGAGCCTTCCAAGATCTCCCCGTCGGTGGGGATGCTGTCCCCGGAGCGGATCACAAACCGATCCCCCGCCTTCACAGCGGAAATCTCCACGGTATGCTCCTTGCCGTCATCGTCCAGGATCACAGCCGTCTTGGGGGCAAGCTGCATGAGCTGCTTCAAGGCGTCGGTGGTCTTGCCCTTGCTACGGGCTTCCAACAGCTTTCCCAGGGTGATGAGGGTGAGGATCATCCCCGCGGATTCAAAATAGAAATGTCCGCTTTCCCCGCTCTGCAGGACGGCAAACAGCACCGCCGTGCTGTAAAGGAACGCCGCTCCCGCACCCAGAGACACCAGAGTATCCATGTTGGGCGCACCCCGCAGAAGTCCTGCGGTGCCGCTGATAAAGAATTTTTGGTTGATCACCATGATGATCCCCGCCAAAATCAGCTGTGCCAGCCCCACGGCGGCAGGGGAGTCCAGAAAGTCGGGTAAGGGGAAGCCCCACATCATGTGCCCCATGGAAAGGTACATCAAGGGAAGCAAAAAGCAAATGGATGCCAAAAGCCGCTTTACCAAGCCCTTGGTCTCATCTCCCGTCTCTTGAGGCTTTCCTTCCGCCTTTCCTGATGGGGAAGCGGAATACCCCGCCTTCTTCACCGCGTCGCAGATCGCTTTTTCGCTTGCCGTCCCCGTGACCTGCATGGAGTTTGTCAGCAGGCTTACCGCCACGCTTTCCACACCCTTCACCGTCTTTACCGCCTTTTCCACGTGGGCAGAGCAAGCGGCACAGGTCATCCCCGTCACACGGTATTGGGTTCCCTTTTCCATCATAAAAAACACTCCTGTTCTCATCTTTCCCTTTTATTGTAAGCCATCGCTAACTGTTTGTCAAGTGACAGAGTCACAACTTTTTTGCCTCTTTACTTTTTTTCTTTCTTGTGATATACTCTACTGTATCGGAGGAACAAGTTTGAAAAAGGGATCCTTTTTCAAATGTGATTTTGTAGCTTCGCTTACAAAATCTTTCAAGACCGCCCGCCGGGAGCGGGCTACGAAAGGAATGGTCATACTACGAAACAGTATCTTCAAAAAATGCTGGAAGCGGGGGTAGCCAAGTTCACGGTGAGCAACCCGGTTTCCAAATCGTCCCTCTACAAAAAGATCGTGGCATTGGAAAAGCAAACAGGCTTCCAGATCGAAAAATATACGGAAAAGCAGGTCTTCCACGAGAACGTCTCACGGGAGGAGCTTGCGGATTCCCTGTGTCTTCTGACGGAAGGGAAGTTCCGCCAGGTCAACGGCTTTGCACCGGCTGGAGAGCATATCCTTTTGGTCTCCTCCAAGGGAGCCTGTAAGTATTCCGTGAAGAACAAAGCTCCTACTGCCCTAAAGCTTTCCGACACCCACAACCGCAAGAAGCAATACCTATTGGAGGAAGGCACCTTGATCCCGCCCTTGGTGGATATGGGGATCTTTACGGCGGAGGGCAAGGTGGTGGCCTCCATGTATCACAAATTCAAGCAGATCAACCGTTTCCTAGAGATGATCGACGATGAATTGAAGGACAAAAAGGTGGAAAAGCTGAACGTGATCGATTTCGGTTGCGGCAAGTCCTACCTCACCTTCATCCTTTATTATTACCTCACCGAGGTGCGCCGTATCCCCGTGGAGATGATCGGGCTGGATCTCAAGGCCGACGTGATCGAAAAATGCAACGCCGCCGCAAAGAAGTACGGCTACCACGGCCTTCGCTTTGAGATGGGGGACATCAACGGATATGATTGCCCCTTCCAAGTGGATATGGTGGTGACCCTCCACGCCTGTGACACCGCCACGGACTACGCCTTATTCAACGCCCTTTCCTGGGGTGCTAAGATGATCTTCTCCGTGCCCTGCTGTCAGCACGAGCTGAACGAACAGCTTGCCCCCACGGAGCTGACCCTCCTTTCTCGTTACGGCATCGTGGGGGAGCGGTTCTCTGCTTTGGCTACCGACGCCATCCGCGCCAATCTATTGGAATATTGCGGGTACAAGACTCAGCTTCTGGAGTTCATCGAGCTGGATCACACCCCCAAAAACGTGCTGATCCGCGCCGTGAAGCGGCCCATCACCCCGAGAGCGGTGAAGGAAAAAGCACTCTTGGAGGTAAAGCAGGTCATGGCCGCCTTCGGCTTTGAGCCTACGCTGTATAAGCTGTTGGGGTTATAATTTTTAAGAACCTTTCTTTCGGAAAAGAAAGGTTCTTATGATCTCCAAAGGAACCTCCTTCAGAACAGGTTTTTCGAGGGAGAGCACGAGAGGGAACCTTTTTTTCGAAAAAGGTTCCCTCTCGTCATTTGCTTCGCGTTTTCTCTGTTTTTTTATTATCTGGAAACCACCTGGTCGATGTTCCACTCGGACAGGAGGTAGATCACGTAGTCCGGTTTTTCGCTGTTGACGTAAGAGTTGTTCCAGCCGTAGTTCCACATACCGATGTAGTGGGTGCGATCCATCCGCTCGGGAATGAGATCAAAGATGGCCGCGCTGTAAGAATCCCTGAACACCATACAAGAGGGAAGCTCCGGCCGCTTGGTGTTGAAATTGAATTCCGCGGTGGTATCCTCGCTGTAGATCAATTGCATCCCTCTGTAACGGGGAACCTTGGCGATCTGGGAGGGGATCTCCTCCTTGAATTCCCGGTAGTAGCCGTATTCCTTCACGTCCTTTTGGGGAATGTCCAAGAACAGCATAGCGTCTGCGCTGGTGTAGTAATCCGCCGTCCAGGTAAATTCGTCAATACCGCGGGGGGAAGCTTCGGGATACTTCTCTGCAATGTGGTTAAACAGCTCCACGTAAGCCAGGTAAGCGCCGTAATCTGCCCAATGGCTGTCCAAATGGTAGTACAAGGGCATCTCGTCGTGTTTATGCTCCATGAAGACCTCCCGCATATCGATCACCGTGGCACCTGCCTCGGCAAGCTTTGCCATCACCTGGTCTCTGCGGGACTGCCCCGTGCCCTTGGGATATTCCTCGGGAACCAGCTCGGGGTAGATGGTCATGGGGGAGGGGATGATCATATAGATGATCTCCGCATCGGGATTGTAGCCGTGCATCTGCTCCAAACGATCCTTCACACGGCTTGCCATGCTGTTCAGCTGGGAGTCGCTGTAAAGGGGCACCGTGCCCATGTGGTCGGGGAGCATCTGGGTCAGGAAGAACTGGAAAGCCTTGTTGCTGGCCAACCCCTGGGTGTAATTGTTTGCGGGGGTGCGTACGCGGATGGAGAAGGCGCGGGGAATGTCGTAGGCTTCACCCTCGACCGTCTGGGTAAAGGTGATCTCCTGGGTATTGCTGTCTCCCTGTGCCTTCATGGTCACGGCGAACCATCCCATGTAGGAGGGGACTGTGACCTCCTGCTCCCCGATCTGTGCGGTGACCTCTGCCCCCTGGGCACAGGTGCCGATCATCACGAAAGAGGGCTTGGAGGTGTAGCGGGCAAACAAAAGCTCCACCGCATCCTCGGGAATGGGGGCTTCTTCTTCGGAGTTTTCTCCGGTACTGCTTTCCACGCGGGAGATCTCCTCGGGAATGGAGGACTCCGCCTCCGAGGAGATCTGGGGTACCGCTTGAGAGGAGGTCTCTGCGGTCTCACTGCCGCAGGCGGCAAGGAGACAGATCGCCAATAAAAGAGCAAGAATTGCCGACAAATACTTTTTCATACGCAAGATCCTTTTCGTTTCTTTTCCTACCTATTGTACCACAAAATGGAAAAATGTCAATCCCATTTTTAACGGGAAGACGTTGTAAAGAAAACTTTACATTTTTCAACTTTTCGTGTATTGACAAAAGACACGAAAAAGTGTAAAATATACTTACGTCTTCAAAAAGAGAAGGAGGAATTTACACCTATGAAAAGACTGCTTACCTGCCTGCTGGCGTTGGTTTTGGTTCTGACTTGCCTGTTTGCCATGACCGCCTGCGGCGAAAAGGAAGAACCCAAGAAGGAATCCGAAGCAGAGGACACCTCTTCCGCGGAATCCGCAGAATCCACCCCCGAGGCCTATAAGCCCGCCAAAGGCTACAAGCTGTACAGCAAATCCGGCATCTCCTTCGCCTACCCCGAGAATTGGGAGATCGAGGACGACGTCATCATCGACGAAAACGGCAACAACATCAACATGACCTATTCCGCCGCCTCCAAAGCGGATGCCGAGGTCTTCCGCACCCTCTCCAACGATACCTTCATGGAGCTGATGGGGAACCTCTACGAGGCCATGGGGATGTCCGTCAGCAACCACAACGTGAAGACGGTTACCAACGCCTCCGGTGTGGAGGTCATCAGCTGTGAGTTCGGCCTGAGCTTTGAGGGCATCGAGATGAATATGTGCCAGTTCATCATTCTCGGCGAGAAGAAGCACTATACCATCACCATCACCGAGATGACCGACGTTGACGCCGTCATCGCCGAGGTTCTCAAGTCCATCACCATTGAATAAACCCAAAACAAAAAGACCCGATGAGGGTCTTTTTTTGGAGCTAATGGCGGGACTCGAACCCGCGGCCTGTTGATTACGAATCAACTGCTCTACCGACTGAGCCACATTAGCATATTTTGGTTACATCCCATGCAACAAGCGGTATTATAGCAGAAAGAGGCCGCTTTGTCAAGTTCTTTTTTTGCATTTTTCCGCTTTAGGCGGCAAAGCCCTCGGTGGGGCTTTTTTCTTTTGCAGACAGAAAACAAATGTTTTGCAAGAACTGACGAAATTTTCACAAAAATCGACGGGAAACCTCGACGGCAGACGACGGAAAACCCGAAAAAAACCTTATATTCCCTTGCTTTTTGCCCTCTTAACAAAAATAGACAAAAGGGGTTTTCAAACGCCTCTATCCCGCCAAAGTCGCTCTTGACAGAAGCTTTTCCATTCCTTATAATAAGGTCACAGGTGGTATTTTAAGGCAATTAGTGGAAGCAAATTGCATGAATTTCCCATAAAAGTGGAAGGGAGCCCCAAAAATCACGCAAGAAAGGAGCAGGGAAGGCAGATATGTTCACAGGAACTTACCGTCACGCAGTGGATGCCAAGGGCAGACTGTTTATTCCCGTGCGCCTGCGGGAGGAATTGGGGGAGACCTTTATGGTCACCAGAGGCCTGCAGAACTGCTTGCGTCTCTACCCCATGAAGGAGTGGGAAGCCTTCGCCGCCAAGATCGCCGCCCTGCCGGAGACCCGTGCCAAGGACGTGCGCCATTACTTCTTTGCCAACGCCTTCGATACCTCCCTGGACGGTCAGGGAAGAGTGACCCTCCCCGCAGATTGCCGCCGTTTTGCTTCCTTGGAAAAGAACGTGGTACTGGTGGGCGACGATACCCGCTTGGAGATCTGGGACGAGGAACGTTGGGACGCATTGGATGCGGAGAACTACGGCAACATCCTGCCTGTTCTTGAGGAGCTTGGCTTCTGATGGAATACAAACATATCACCGTTTTATTGAACGAAACCGTGGAGTCCGTTTTGACGGACGTAAACGGAACCTATATCGACTGTACCCTTGGGGGAGGCGGCCATACGGGCTTGCTTCTTTCCCGCCTTTCCGAACGGGGGAGAGTCATCGCCATCGACAGAGACGACGTAGCGTTGGAAAATGCACGAAATAAATTCAACGACCCTCGCTTGACCTTGGTGAAAAGCAACTTCTCCGACATCGGTCGGATCGCCGCAGAGTACGCCCCGGAGGGAGTGGACGGTATCCTTGCCGATTTGGGGATCTCCAGTCCCCAGGTGGATGACCCCACCCGCGGCTTCTCCTACTCTGCCGATGCTTTCCTGGATATGCGTATGGATCAGACCCAGGCCTTCACCGCCTACGACGTGGTGAACACCTACTCCCGTGAAGACCTGATCCGCATCCTCAGAGATTACGGTGAGGAACGTTTTGCCGGCCGCATCGCAGACAAGATCCTTCGCGCCAGAGAGCAAAAGCCCATCGACACCACCGCAGAGCTGACGGCCATCGTAGCCGCCGCTATGCCCAGACAGAATAAAAAGGAAGGCCACCCCTGCAAGCGGACCTACCAAGCCATCCGCATCGAGGTGAATTCCGAGCTTTCCAGCATTTCCGCCATGATCGCCGGCGGTATCCCTTGCTTGAAAAGCGGGGGACGCATGAGCATCATCAGCTTCCACTCCCTGGAGGACCGAATCGTAAAGAACGCCTTCGCTACGGGAGAGAACCCCTGCACCTGCCCCAAGGATTTCCCCATCTGCGTCTGCGGAAAGAAGCCTACGGTGAAGGTGCTCACCAGAAAGCCCCTGCTCCCCTCGGAGCAAGAGATCACCGACAACAACCGCGCCCACAGCGCCAAGCTGAGGGTCTGCGAGAAGCTTTAACGAAAAGGAAGGAAACGAGATGGAACAGAAAAGAACCACCCCTGCCCGCACCCCCGCAAAACGTACCGGAACCTCCGTTTCCGTCCCCCAGCCCAAGGCGGCCAAGTCCGCCGCCCCCGCCCGTAAAGCCGCGCCTCTCTCCCGGAGACAGAGCAAACGCATGGCACACCGCCGCGCCGTCCGTGAGCCCAAGTTCATCACGGTACGCAAGGAGCGCAAGGAACGGAAGCCCTTCCCTCTGGGCATCGTTCTGGTGCTGGCTATGATCACCGCGCTGTTCCTGTTTATGATGATGAACTATGCGGAGATCGACCAATACAACGGGGAGATCCGCGATCTGCAGAACACCATGGCAAAGCTGCAGAACGAGCAGAAAAAGCTGGAGGTTCGTTTGGAAAACAAGGACGACCGCGCCGCCTTCGAGCAGTTTGCCGTAGAGCAATTGGGCATGGTGAAGGCCGACACCTTGGATAAGTATATCGTCACCCTCAGCCCCGACGACAAGACCGAGATCATGGAATACGAGGACGAACAGGAAAGCGGCTTCGGTTTCTTGCTTTCCGGCTTGGCGGAGGTCGTCAGAGGATTCTTCGGGGATTGATCCCCCTTAGTCCTTTCATAATTACGTGACGGGACGAATATAGTACCAATAGCAAGGAAAACAAGGGTAAGAAGCGTCTAGATGCCTCTTACCCGTTTGCCGTCTTTTTATACCGCAAAAAAATCGGAGGATTTTGGCAAGGATATGGAACGAAAACCCAATCATCCCGCAGAGAAACCCAAAAAGCGCGTTCCCGTATCCGACGGTGAAAAGGGAAGCGACACTCCTGCAAAGGCGAAAAAAACCAAGGAAAAGCCCCGCAGAGAGCTGACCCATAAGACCATCGTGGTGAGAAGCCGCATCGTCCTGGTGGTCATGATCCTGGCCTTGCTGGCCATGTGCGGCCGTCTTGCCTTTTTGCAGATCCTGGATCCCTACGACTACGCCGCCAAGGCGGTGGAGCAATACACCTACGAGGTCAAGCTGGAAGCCAAGCGGGGCACCATCTACGCCGCCGACGGCACCACCAAGCTGGCCTCCAGCGTTACCACACAGACGGTGTTTATCTCTCCCGCGGATATCTATCAGACCGCCACGGAGGGGAGAACCAACGATCCCGAGGAAGCTACTCCTATGGGAGAAGCGGCCTACCTGCGCTGGCTTGCAGAGGGCTTGGCAGAATGCCTGGAGGACGTGGACGCACAGTACATTCTGGACAAATACTACGGCTTGGGTGAGTCCAAGCTGAAATACAAGTACCTGGTGATCAAGAAGGACATCAACCAATCCGAGGAGGACAAGGTTCGCCTGTTTATCTCCGAAAACGATCTGGAATTGGAGATCGCATTGGAGGAAGGTACCAAGCGCTCCTACGGTGAGGGGACGTTGGCTTCCCATCTGCTGGGCTTCGTGGGATCGGATAACAACGGCCTGTTGGGGCTGGAGTTCACCTACGACGAATACCTCAGCGGTGTGGACGGCAGAGCCGTCCGTGCCCAGGATGCCAACGGCAACGAGCTGGCCTACAACTACGAAAGCTACATCGCCGCTCAGGACGGCTTGAACCTGGTCACCACCATCGACGTCACCATTCAGAGCATCGTGGAAAAGCATCTGAAGGAGACCTACTACGAACATCAGCCGGAGGGGCGTGTTTCCTGCATCGTCATGGACGTGGACACCGGGGAGATCCTGGCTTTGGCCATCTACCCCAACTTCGATGCAAACGACTACACCACCCTTTCCGAGGAATACCAAAAAAAGCTGGATGCCTACGAAGGGGAGGACGAGAAGTCCTACCGCTCCACCCTCTTGAACGAGATGTGGAACAACACCATCGCCACCCAGACCTACGAGCCCGGCTCCACCTTCAAGGTGATCACCGCGGCCATGGCGCTGGAAAGCGGCTCTGCCACCCGTTCCCAGCTGTTTAACTGCGGCAGACAGATCACCGTGGCAGGGCAGACCATCCATTGTCACTCCGTCCGTGACCACGGGATGCAGACCATCGCCCAGTGTCTTGTCAATTCCTGCAACCCCGGCTTCGCCTACATCGGCTTCGAGGTGGGCCACGGGGAATTCAAGAACTACTTCAAAAACTTCGGCTACACCGAAAAAACTGGCTCCGACCTGCTGGGTGAAGTGTCTTCCATCTACTACGACACCACCGGGGTCAACTTCGGTGACGTGGAGCTGGCGGTCTACTCCTTCGGCCAGACCTTCAAGGTCACCATGCTCCAGCACATCACCGCCCTTTCCGCGGTGGCCAACGGCGGATACCTGGTCACTCCCCACGTCGGCAAGCACCTCACCGATAAAAACGGCAACGTGGTGCAGACCTTCTCCTCCGAAAGCTCCCGCCAGGTGGTTTCCGAGGACGTTTGCAAGGACATCATGTCCTACCTGGTGAACTCCACCAAGAACGCCTGCGTCAGCGGCTACAACGTGGTTTCCAAGACAGGTACCTCCGAGAAACGAGATACCCTCCGCGAGGACGACTACGTGTCCTCCTGCGTTACCTTTGCTCCTGCGGCAGACCCCAAGATCGCCATCCTGGTGACGGTGGATACCCCCAACCCCGAGTTCGGCATCTACGGCTCCGCCGTGGCCGCTCCCGCCGTGGGACGGATCCTGGCTGAGGTGCTTCCCCACATGGGCATCTCTCCCGACGATGCTCCCGATCCCGTGGAAATGGTGACCGTCCGTGATTACACCGGAGAAAAGGCCAAGGACATCAAGGAGATCATCGAAGGCCTGGGCCTCAAATGCGAGATCAAGGGCAGCGGCTCCACGGTAGTCGCCCAGATGCCCAAGGGCGAGCAAAGCGTGGCCGTGGGCGGTAAGGTGATCCTCTATACCGAGGAATCCTTCCAAGAGAACACCGTCAGTGTTCCCGACGTTTCCGGCAAGACCCCCGAATCCGCTCTCCGTACCCTGCTGAACAAGGGGCTGAACGTGCAGATCAAGGGCGTCTTCGACGCAGATACCAAAAACTGTTACGTGGTTTCCCAATCCGTAGAGCCCGGGGAAGAGGTCGCCCCCGGCACCATCGTGGTGATCCAATGCCGATACGAAGGCAGTAGCGACTGATCTTACGAAAAACAACCAAAGGAACATAGAAGAACATGGATATTCTCAATCGCATCCTTCTTCCCATGGCAGGCTCCTTCCTGCTTTCCGCCCTCCTGTTGAAAACCTTCATCCCCGTTCTCCGAAAGGTGAAATTGGGGCAGAAGATCCTGGAGATCGGTCCCTCCTGGCATAAATGCAAGGAGGGGACTCCCGTGCTGGGCGGTCTGTTCTTCATCCTCTCCTCCCTGTGCGCCTTTGCCCTGTGGGCGGTTTTCGGTGGGGATGGCTTTGATCCCGCCTGGGGCGGATTCGCCATCCTGGCCCTTGGCTCCGGGCTCATCGGCTTCATCGACGATTACGTCAAGCTGTTCAAAAAGCGCAACAAGGGACTCACCGCCAAGCAGAAGATGGTCCTCCAGCTCCTCACCGCCGCAGGCTTCTTAGCCTACCGCGCTCTGGTGTGCAAGGCAGGCACTGCCGTCAAGCTGTACGGCCTGTTCGGGATGGAAAGCCTGGAGCTTTCCTGGTTCTACTACCCCCTGATGATCCTGGTAGCGGTATACGTCATCAACTGCGCCAACCTCACCGATGGCATCGACGGCCTGGCGGGAAGCGTTTCCCTGATCCAGTGCGTGTTCTTCGTCTGTGCAGGCCATCTCCTCTGGAGAGATCCGGGGACCTCCGCTTTGGCTTCCGCTCTGGCGGGTGGTCTCATGGGCTTCTTGGTGTATAACTTCCACCCCGCAAAGATCTTCATGGGGGATACGGGCTCTCTCTTCCTGGGAGGCTTCACCGTCGCCATGGCCTTCACCATGGAAGCGGAGCTGTTACTGCTTCCGTTGTGTCTGATCTGGATCGTCGAGGGCGTCTCCGTTCTGCTCCAGGTGTTCTTCTTCAAGCTCACCGGCAAGCGGATCTTCAAAATGGCCCCCATCCACCACCACTTCGAAATGTGCAAGTGGAGCGAGGTGAAGGTGGTGTTCACCTTCTCCTTCGTCACCGCCCTGAGCTGTGGGCTGACCTATTGGCTCCTGGCCTGATCCCAAATAAAAAAATCCCGAAAGGAGGTCCTCTCAATGAAAGAAACCGCAGAAACCAAGCCCGCCGCCACCCGTGTCAAGCGGGAGATGACCCTGCGGCAGAAGCCCGGTACGGTGACCCGCTTCCTGGGTGAGATGGACCGTCCCTTTCTGATCATCGTGCTGTTGCTGGTGTGTATCGGCTCCATCGCCGTATTCTCCGCCTCCTACGCCCATTCCGCAAACCGTTACGGCGATTCCTACGCCCTGGCCCGTCCCCAGCTGATGTACGTGCTGGGAGGCGTTGCCGCCATGGCCACCATCGCCGCCTTTGGGCCCGTGGCTCTGGCCTTTCTGCGGAAAGCGGCCTACCCCATCTTCTTTGTCGCCATTGCCATGAACGCTGTGGTGCGCTTCATCGGTGAGAACTACAACGGCGCCACCCGCTGGCTTACCATCGGCGGTATCCAGTTCCAGCCCTCCGAATTTCTGAAATTTGCCCTGGTGCTGATCTGCGCCACCCACACGGTGCGTAACAGAGACAGAATGCATACCTTCCGTTACGGCGTGTTGCCCTTCGGGATCTTCCTTCTGATGGCGGTGGCCACCACCCTGATGCAGAGCCACCTTTCCGCAACCATCATCAACTGCATTATCGTCTACGTAATGATGTGGCTGGGAGGCACGGGCGCCAAGTTCCTGGGTGTCGTTACCACCTTCATCGCCGCCGCAGGTGCTTCTTTGGTGATGTGGGGAAGGGAGATCATCGCCATGGTGGTTCCCCACGCCCTCATCCGTCTGGACGTTTGGGAGGATCCCTTCTCCTTCATGTCCAACGCCTCCGGTGGTAAGGGCTGGCAGCCTGCCCAATCCCTGTACGCCATCAGCTCCGGCGGATTCTGGGGCCTGGGTCTGGGACAGAGCAACCAGAAGCACGGCTATCTCCCCGAGCCTTATAACGATTACATCTTCGCCATCATCTGCGAGGAGATGGGCTACTTCGGAGCGGTGCTGATCATCGGTCTTTTCGTGGCCTTCGCCTGGAGAGGCTTCTACATCGCCACCCATTCCCAGGATAAATTCTCCTCCCTGCTTGTTATGGGCATCATCGCCCACGTGATCATCCAGGTGGTTCTGAACATCTGCGTGGTCACCAACACCATCCCCAGCACGGGCATCAGCCTTCCCTTCTTCAGCTACGGCGGTACCTCACTCATCATCCTGCTGTGCGAGATGGGTCTGGTGCTGGCAGTTTCCCGTTATTCCTACACCGAAAAAGCTTAGTAAAGGAATGAACTTATCATGAAAGTCGTATTGAGCGGCGGCGGTACCGGCGGCCACGTCAACCCCGCGTTGAATATAGCGAAAGCCATCAAAAAGCAGGATCCTCAAGCGGAGATCTCCTTCGTGGGAACCAAGCGGGGCATCGAAAGCACCCTGGTGCCCAAGGCGGGCTACGAGATCGATTTCGTGCAGGTCCAGGGCTTCCGCAGAAAAATGAATCTCAAGGGGTTGAAGGAAAACTGTAAGGCTCTTTACAGAGCAGTTTCCTCCGTCCACCAGGCCAAGAAGATCTTAAAGGTACGTCAGCCCGACGTGGTGGTGGGTACCGGCGGATACGTGAGCTGGCCCACTGTGAAGGCGGCCTCCAAGCTGGGGATCCCCTGCCTCATCCACGAGCAGAACACCTTCCCCGGAGTTACCACCAAAAAGCTTTCCAAATTGGCCAACGTGGTGTGTATCAGCTTCGAGGGTAGCGAGAAGTTCTTCCCCAAGGAAGCCGCAAACAAGCTGATGCTTACAGGCAACCCCATCCATGTGGATCACATCACCCGTGCCGAAGCAAGAGAAAAGCTGGGTATCGGGGAGGATGAGCTGTACGTGCTGTCCTTCGGCGGCAGTATGGGTGCCAAGCGGGTGAACGAGCTTTGCTTCGACCTCATGGAGCAGTACACCGTTCCCGCCGCCATCCGTCACGACCACGCCGTGGGCAGAGTGGAGTTTGAGCATTTCTCCGCTCTGGCAAAGGAAACGGGCCTGGACAAACAGAAAAACCTCACCATCGCGGAATACTTCTACGATATGCCCTACCGCCAGGCGGCGGCAGACGTGATCGTATGCCGTGCAGGTGCCATGACCCTGGCAGAGCTTGCCGTGCGCGGTAAGGCGGCCATTCTGATCCCCAGCCCCCACGTGGCGGAGGATCACCAATACAAAAACGCCCGTCTGCTGGCAGATGCAGGGGCGGCGGTGGTTTATCGGGAGTCGGAGCTGGACAGCGCCCTGCTGAAGAACGCTGTGAAGGATCTGCTGGAAAACGAAAACAAACGGAAGCGTATTGAGGACGGTATCCGCAACTTCGCCGCCCCCGATTCCGCCGACCGTATTGCCGCCGAGGTCATCCGTCTCACGGAGGAATAAGCGGCCGACACATCAGGAAAGGAGAACCCCATGGAAGAGCAACGCAGGTTTGTGCGAAGCAGTGCCAACATGGACGCTTTGCGGAGCAAGCAGGACAGAAAACGTCGCCGCAGAACGGTGTTTTACGTCAGCCTGTTTGTGGCCGTGACCCTGGTCTTCCTGGTGGTTTGCTTCTTCGTGTTTTTCCGTGTGAAGGAGATCCGTGTGGAAAACAACGAGATCTACACCGACGGACAGATCATAGATAACCTTACCTTTGCCATGGACGATAATCTGTTCTCTTTCAAAGCCGCCGAGGCGGAGGAAGCCCTGCGAAAGGCCCTGCCCTACATCGGCGAAGTGGAGATCACCCGCAAGCTTCCCGGCGTGATCACCGTCACCGTCAGCGAGCGGAAGGCGGAGATGACCTTGGTGCTGGGGGAGGACGCCTACCTCCTTTCCGGAGACCTGCAGGTTCTGGGCAGGATCGGCGGGGGAGAGATCACCGCAGGCATGACCCGGGTTGCCACCAGCTCCGTGGAGCGTTGCCTGGTTGGGGAAAACGTCACCTTCGTGGATACCCGTACGGCGGATTACCTCAAGGAGCTGTACCGATGCCTTTCGGATAACGGGCTTATGAAAAAGGTGCGGGAGATCGACATGGTCAGCCGCTTCGATATCACCCTGAACTATGACGACCGCTTCACCGTGTATTTGGCGGATATCGACAACATGGACATCAAGATCCGCTTCCTTGTGGAGATCTTAAAGAAGCTTGATCCCGCAGACACGGGGTATATCAACCTGGCCGATCACAGGGAAGCGGCAGTCCGCCTGGACGAAAAAGAGGACACCCCCGCAGAATGACCCCTTTTTTGCTTGTTTTGTCGAAAAAAGTCAGTATTTTTAGCAAGAAAAACGCAAAAAGCTCTTGCAAAATTGAATAAAAAAGGTTATTATAGTAAATGTAAAAAAGTATATAAAGTTTTCGGAGGATCAATTTATGTCAAGTCTTAGCACGAATCCCAATGCCGTCGTGATCAAGGTCGTCGGTGTGGGCGGCGGTGGCGGCAACGCAGTCAACCGCATGATCGCTTCCTTTGACTCTTCCGATGTTGAATTTATCAACATCAACACCGACTCCCAGGTGCTCTTCAAATCCAGTGCTCCTACCAAGATCGAGATCGGCGAGAAGATCACCAAGGGCAAGGGTGCAGGCAGCAATCCCGAAGTGGGCGAAAAGGCTGCTGACGAATCTATCGACCTGATCAAGGATGCACTGAAGGGTGCAGATATGGTGTTCATTACCGCAGGTATGGGCGGCGGTACCGGTACCGGCGCGGCTCCCATCGTTGCAAAGGTGGCAAAGGAAATGGAGATCCTGACCGTTGCCATCGTTACCAAGCCCTTCGTTTTCGAGGGCGGCAAGAGAATGGCTCAGGCCGAGATGGGTATCGAAAAGCTGGCTGAAATCGTTGACAGCTTGATCGTTATCCCCAACGAGCGTCTGAAGCTCCTCACCGATAAGAAGATCACCTTCCTGAACGCATTTGCAGAGGCAGACGACGTTCTGCTGAAGGGTGTTCGCAGCATCTGCGAGCTGATCACCGTGGAAGGGATCATCAACCTTGACTTTGCTGACGTTTGCGCCGTTATGGCAAACGCAGGCCTGGCTCACATGGGCGTTGGCGCCGCTAAGGGTAAGGACAAGGCAGAGATGGCCGCCAAGATGGCTATGTCTTCTCCCTTGCTGGAGACCAATATCAGCGGTGCAAAGGGCATCGTAGTCAACATCACCGCTTCTCCCGACATCGGTCTGGACGAGATCGACTGTGCAGTTGCCATGATTACCAGCGAGGCTCAGCCCGACGCTACCATCATCTTCGGTGCGGCTCTGGATCCCGCTCTGGAGGACGAGATGAAGATCACCCTGGTGGCTACCGGCTTCGAGGCCAACAAGAAGGCCGCCGACAAGAAGCGCACCATGGCCGCTACCGAGAGCAAGACCATCGAGTCCGCTGCCGACATCACCGAGGATTCCGATATCAAGGACATCATCGAGATGCTCAACCGCGGCAGAAGATAAGCAATCCATACGTAAAGGAAAGAGCGGTACAATGTGCCGCTCTTTTGCTTCTTTTAAGGACGCCCGCAAAGCGGGCTACGAAAGGAACGTACACATGAGCTACCACGAAGAAGGAATGCTTCCCACAGGCTTTTATTGCAGTGACAGGCGGCCCAACATCTTCCTCATCGGGGATTCCATCCGCATGGGGTACTGCACCTCCGCCAAGGAAGCCCTTGGGGAATCCGCCGAAGTCTTCTGGGTGGAGGACAACTGCCGCAACACCCAGTACGTCATTTCCTGCCTCAACGGCTGGAAGAATATGTTCGACCGTCCCGAGAAGGTGGATCTGGTGCAGTTCAACTGCGGCCATTGGGACATCGCCCATTGGAACCGCTACCCCGTTCCCCTGACAAGCGAGGCGGAATACGAGAAGAATCTGGAGATGATCCTGTTCCTCATCCGGGAGCTGTTCCCCAACGCCAAGATCGTCATGGCTACCACCACCCCCATGAATCTAGGCGACGACGGCGGGGTAAACCCCAGGAGCAACACCGAGATCGCTCGCTACAATAAGATCGTTTTGCAGGTTGCAAAAAAGAACGGCATCCCCGTCAACGATCTGGCCGCCTTCACCTGGGATTGGGGCGTAGAGGCCTTTGCGGACTACTGCCATTTCACCCCGGAAGCCAATAAGGCACTGGGCATCGAAGTCGCAGAGCAACTTAAGAAGTATTTATAAGAATAGCGGTTTAAACTCCCTCCCCAAAAACTTTTCATTTGAGGGAGAAACGATAAAAGGACAGAGATTGTTCTCCGTCCTTTTTTTGTTTTATAATGGAAATCTTCAAGGCTCCTGCAGATTCAAGTCTTCAAGCCGATTGGACAGATTTTCTGCTTTGTTCCTCTCAAACCAATCGTCCTCGTGCAAGGGAGATTCCAAAGGCGTAAACATAAAGCATCCTGCGTCTCCGGTCTGTAAATCGTCAAAAAATGAGCCGCCCCGATAGACGTATTGCCCCGCAAGCTCCATGTCGGGAACAAACCGCTCCCACTTTTCGCACCAATAGTGGAAATGCTTGGCGGGATCCTTGGGATCGCAAAGTTCAAAGCAAAAATGCTTACAGTTATAACAAGTGTTTTTCATCTTTATGACCATTCCTTTCGTAGCCCGCTGGGGCGGGCGGTCGCGAAAGATTTTGTGAGCGAAGCCACAAAATCATGTTTGAAAAAGGATCCCTTTTTCAAACTTCTACTCTCCGATCAACAAAACCGAAACGTCATTCACGTTGGTTCCCGTAGGCCCGGTGAACAACAGCCCCCCTGCGGCCAGCAACCCGTGGAAGGCGTCGTTGTTTTCCAAAACGGCCTTGGGATCAAGCCCTCTGCTTTTCATGATTTCCGCCGTGCGGCCGTGAACGATTCCCCCCGCCGCATCCGTGGGGCCGTCGGTACCGTCGGAGCCCAGGGAGAAGAAGGTCACGTTGGTAAGCCCTTCCATCCCCGTAGCGGCGGACAGCGCCATCTCCTGGTTTCTGCCGCCAAGGCCGTTCCCCGTCAGCTTCACCACCGTCTCGCCCCCTGCGATAAAGGCTTTTTTCCCTTTGCCGGAGTGTTCTCTTGCAAGGGAAGCAAACATAGCCCCCGCCTCCTTGGCTTCACAGTTCAAGGTATCCGTCAGCACCGCCGTCTCAAAGCCCAACGCCTTGCATTCTTCCTCTGCCGCCTCACAAAGCACTCTCACAGAACCCGTCACCAAGGTCTCCACCCCGGGCAGCTCCTTGGGCGTTTCTTCCCGCAACAATTCCCACGCTTTTTCGGAAAGGGGCAGGGCATACTTCTTCGCAATGGCAACCGCATCTGCCGCCGCCGCGCTGTCGGGATAAGCAGGCCCGGAGGCGATCATATCAATCGGGTCACCCAGCACGTCGGACAGGATCACCGAGAACACCTTGGCAGGGGAGACGTGACGGGCAAACTTCCCGCCCTTCACAGCAGAAAACCGCTTTCTCAGGGTGTTGACCTCTGTGATATCCGCCCCGCAGGCCAGCAGGGCACGGGTGATCTCTTCCATCTCCCCTTCGGGCAATAACGGCTTTTCAAACAAGGCCGACCCGCCTCCGGAGATCAAAAACAGTACCCTGTCCCGTTCCGTCAAGCCCTCCGTCATGGCAAGAGCCTCCGCCGTGGCGGCGTAGGTGTCCCCATCGGGGACGGGATGCCCCGCCTCTCGGATGACCAGATTGCCGATCTTACCCATGGAATGACCGTGCTTGGTGATGACCATCCCCCGGGAGATCTTCTCTCTCAACACCTCGTATGCCGCAGAAGCCATCTGCCATGCGGCCTTACCGATAGCCACCAGGATCAGCTCCCCTTGGGTATCTGGCATGGCTTCCAGAGCCTTCTTCACCGCCGTGTCGGGCATGGCGGCCTTCAATGCGGCGGAAAGGATCTGCCCTGCTTCCTCCTGTAAGGGGAGCGCAGGGTTGTTTTCCGCCAGAACCTCTATTTCGATGCCCAAAGCACCCAAGGCAAGCTCCTTCTCCTTGGGATAATAGCCTTCCATGGTCAGCTCGTCACCCGGGGCGTATCCGCACCGATAGGGATCCACACGGGTGAGCAATTCTTCAAAGGTGGGGTAGGGGTGCAACGCCTTGACCTCGCAAAGCAAATAGTCCAAAGCCTTCCCGCTCTTGCGGAACACAATGGTATCTCCCACGCGGATCTTCTTCCGCTTTTCGTCCTGCAAGCGAAGCTCAATGGTCTTGGTTCTCTCCCGCATCTTCCCAAAAGGTGTGGGATGAAGGTTCATAAAATGTGTCATAAAGCACCTCCTGTCCTCCCCAGTATACCATACTCATAGCGTTTTGTCAAACAAAAAGAGCCGTGCTTTCACACGACTCTTGTTTGTATCGGGAACTTAGAACTCCTTGTGGGCCTTTACTGCCAGGGAAACGCCTGCCAGGGAAACCAGAGCCAGCATAACGAATACGATCATGCTTGCATCGCCGGTGGGAGGAAGCTCGGGCTCCTCTTCTGCACCAACGGTAACCTTCAGGTTCTCGCCGTCGCAGGAAACAACGTAGTCACCGCCGTCAACTGCGATGGTCTCGTTGTAGATGGTGAAGACTGCGGGATCTACCTTCTCGCCGGTCAGGGACGCGTAAACGTCATACAGAGCCTGGTTGGCGGTAGCGCTGGAAGCGTTGTAGAAGAAGGAGATGGCGAAGCCGCCTGCGGGAACGGTGATCTCACCCTGGAAATCAGCGTTGTTGGCAACCAGGTTGTTACCAACCTCGATGATCTTGCCGTTTTCGTCAACGATCATCAGATAGGTGTAACGGAAATTGTTGTCGGCAGAGGTGAGAACGCGATCCTCGTCACCTGCGGGGTAGTAGATCACGTCGCCATCCGCATAACCGGACTTGCCGTCGGTAGCGGTGAGAGCGGTCTCGAGACCTTCTGCGTACTCGATTGCGGGGCGGTCAACCTCACAGGAAACAGCCAGCTTCTTCACGGTAACCACAGCGCCGTTTACGGAGTAGACCTGGATGCCTGCAAACTGCAGAGTGCCGTCAACGATAGCGCCTGCGGGGAATGCGGTGCCCTGATACAGAGCGGTGGTCTCCACGAAATCCTTCAGGGAGATGGTGATCACGTAATCGTCAGCCATCAAGTCGCCGCTGCCCGTATCGTAGTTACGATCTGCAAACATGGAGTTGCACAGGGAGAAGGTGTACTCAGTACCTGCGCCGTCGGTAAAGATCAGATTGATGTTGGTGTTGCCGTTTGCAACGTTGAAATCGATCACCAGAGAATCGGTCTCCACGTTGGCAACGATGGGCTCTGCGTAACGATGAGTAGCGCTGGGCCAGGTGCCGGAAACGGAGCCGGAGAAGACAACGGTGCCGTCTTCCTTATGCTCTGCATTCACGGAGCAATCGTTGTGCACTACCTTTTCCCAAACTGCGTCTGCGGCGGGGATCAGGGAGAACTCTTTGATGGGAGCGGCGCTGACAGCAAAGGTTCCGAGAACCATAGCCATAACCAGCGTCAGAGCGATGATGGAAATGCGCTTCATAGAAAATACCTCCGTATATTCTTTTTTTTACATTCTATCACGCGATCGTCGATTTGTCAATAGTTTTTTTGTGTAACATTATGAATGCGGGCGGGATCTTCGGTACAAGGTCATCCCGATGAACAGAGCCAGGAAGAAGCCCAGCAGGGCAAGCCCCGTCATAAACAGGGTGGTGGCGGCGGTTTCAACGGGGGTGAAACTGACCTCCTCCCGGGAGACGAAGATATCTCTGGAGACCGTACCGCGGCTTTCCTCGGCGGAAGGAACGCTTACAGGCTCCTCGCTTTCCGGGGCGGACTCCTCCGAGGACTCTACTTCCGAAACGTCCTCCGGCAGATCCTCTGCGTGCATGGTCTCCAATGCCAGCACCTGCACCCGGCTTCTGCCCAGAAGCTTCACCGAGATCCCGGTAAATACCAGCTCCCCGCCGTTGGTCAAGGACGACAGCTCCAAGGCGCCCTTATACACGCCCTTTCCCAGAGAAGGCCCCTTTCCCAGGGCTTCTCCCAGGGAGATCTCCTTCCCGTCGGCAAGGAAGAAACGGACGTCACAGCCGCCCTCCTCCACGCGGAGATGATACACCAGCATCTGCTCCTCCACCGCCACTCTCAAGGGCTGTGGATAGGTGGTCTTGGTAGAGGGATTCTTTTCGGAAACGAAGGAGTAGAACAAAAACCCTCCCTCGGATTCCTCCAAAAGTACCACGGCGCTCCCGTCGGAGGTTCCCCGCCAGAAGGCTTTTTGAGGGAGAAGCTCGCCCACCTCTGCCGCAAAAGCGGAGCAAACGCCCGCCCACGTCAAAAGTGAAAACAGCAGTAAAACCAATAGAATACGCCGCATCCTGTAAGCCCTCCCTTTCCTAATATAATAATATAGACAGTTTATCACAGTTTTCCCGTTTCGTCAAGGGAAAATACGCCCATTCCGTCGAAAAAAGCCGCCTCCTTTTGATCGGGAGGCGGCAGCTTCTTCTTTTCATTTCTCTACGTCGTGGGTCACACCGATGAAGAAGGGGATCCCTCTTTCACAGTCGATGAGCATATACACGAAGGGTCTGTCCAGGTGAACTTCCTTGGGCTTTTCGGGCTCGTAGGGGGCGCATTCATCAGTCATCTCCACCACCGTGGCGGCTCCCGCCTTGGTGCCCTGGGGACCCACCTGAATGAAGGTCTTGTGGAGGATCCGCTCGATAACGATATCTCCCCGGGTGGAGGTGCCCACCCCGTTGAAAGTGCCGTATGCGGGATAGCCGGCCTTCCCCAGAATGTCCTTCATTTCCACGTCGTATTCCGCTTGAAATACGGGGATGGAGGTGACTACGGAGGTATTCACCGGGCTTTTCAGCATGGCGTTCAAGGCTTCTCCGTCCAGAGAGGCGATATATTCCTCGGGGGTGATGCCCTCGTTGGGAAGCATAGCCGCAAAGGCGTACTTCATACCCTTATAGTACCGCACAAAGCCGGTAGCCTTTTCGTCCTCCAGGTAAGTGCCCACGGTGTCGTACATAAAGTCCACCTTCTGCTGTGTTCCGTCCGCCTTGGTGAAGGTGCCCTTCCGCACCTGGGCCTCGTCGTAGGTGGAAAGCCACTCCGCCTCAAAGGCCAAGGCGTTGATGAGGTACATCACCGCATCCTCGGGGATCTCGTCCAGGATATCCTTGATCATCCCGTCGGTCTTCCATTCCACCCATTCGTTGATATCCTTGCAGGTCTCTTCGTTAAAAGGCGCTTGGTATGCGTCTGCATCGTAGTAGTTCTTCACCGTCCGCAGGAAGTCCTGGTTCACCGTAAAGCGGTCGTCCTCCGTGAACCACACGGAGTTGGCAAGCTGGAGCTTGTAGTCCTCCCCCTGAGGCAACGTTCCCGCGTATTCCAGCATGAATTCGTTGATATGCAGGGGATCGGTATCTCCCCAATAGGCTTCGACCGCCTCTCTATCGTCCGCCCCGTTGGACACCATTGCCATGGCGTACAGGATGGAAAGGGGAGAGATCAATACGTTTTTCGTCTCCGTCTCCGCCTCCAACGTCTCCTGCATCAGCTTCACCCCCAAGACCGTCATCAGTCCTTCGTAAGGGCGCTCTACTCCGGTAAGTGCAACCTGCTCCGCTTTCAAGGGAGAAAGCAGATCCCTTGCCCCGATATCCTCGGAGGTGACGTTCGTTCCGCCCCGCTCCCCGGCACAGCCCGCCAACAGCAGGCAAACGAGTAACAAGCAACTCAAAATGCGTTTCATCTTTATGACCATTCCTTTCGTAGCCCGCGTTTCGCGGGCGGTCTTACTATTGGAATCAAACTTATTCCTCAAGATCCTTCATCACCCCGATAAACAGGGGCACCTTGTGCTGTTCCTCCACGATCATATACACGAAGGGTCTGTCCAGATCTACCTCCACGAACGTGGGCATTCCTCCGGCGCCCATCTCCACAGAGGTAACGGCGCCCGCCTTGGTGCCCTTGGCATCCACTCGGATAAAGGTCTTGTGAAGCACACGGTTCATGACGATATCCCCCTCGGTGGAGCTCCCCACTCCGTTAAAAGTGCCGTCCACAGGGTAGCCGATGGATCTCAGAACGTCCTTCATATCCACGTCGTATTCCGTTTCGAACACGGGCATGGAGGTGATGGCGGCATACCCGCTTTTCCCGTTTAACGTTTCCCGCAGGGATTCCCCGGTCAGGGAGGCCACGTATTCCTCCACGGTGACCCCGTCCTTGGGTACCAACGCCACGAACTCATATCCGTAGCCCTTGAAGTCGTAGGGCTTGGTAAAGCCCACAGCCAGATCGTCCTCCAGATAGGTATCCTCACAGCCGTACAGGAAATCGCAGGTCTGACGGCTGCCGTCCGCCGCGGTGAAGACGCCTTCCCTCTGCTGATCCTTGGTGTAAGGCGTCTCCCACTCCCCCTCAAAGGCCAGGGCGTTTACCAAATACATCACGGAGTCCTCGGGGATCCTGTCCACCACGTCCTTCACCATGCCCTTGGTGGCGATCTCCGACCAACGGTTGATGTCCTTGCGGGTCTGATCGTCAAAGGGCGCTTTGTAGATATCGGCGCCGTAGTAATTCACCATGGTATGCAGGAAGTTCTCGTCTACCGTAAAGCTTTCGTCGTCCTTGAACCAAATGGAGTTGGCCAAGGTCACCTGCACCTTCTCCCCACGGGGAAGGCTGTTTGCGTATTCGTAAAAGAATTCGTTGATATGGAGCTGATCCAAATTCCCCCAGAAGGCCTTCACCGACTCCGTATCGTCTGCTCCATCGGAAACCATTCCCAAAGCGTACAGCACGGAAAGGGGAGAGATCAGCAGGTTTTCCCTGTCCTCCTCCGCCAATAAGCTTTCCTGCAGCAGACGGACGGAAAGATCCGTCATCATCCCGTGGTAGGGACGGACGATCGCCGTAACGATGGGGGCTTCCTTCTTTACGTTACCGCTGAGATAGACAGAGCCCAGGGTATCCTTGGTGCGGTGATCCTCCTCTTTTTGGGGAAGCACCTCCTCTGCGCATCCTGCCAATAACAGACACAGCAATAACAAACCGCAAATCAATCGTTTCATTTTCATTCCTCCACTTCATAACCGTCCACGGCAAAGAGAAGCTCTCCCTGATAGCCGTCGAACATAATACTCCAAAGGCTTCCCGAGGCAAAGGCGGTCTCCGTGACGGCCTTCCCCTCCCATTTGTCAAACAGCAAGAACACGATGCTTCCCTCGGGGAATTGTGCAAAGCCGTCGTTGTCCACCACGGTGCAGAGGAGCAGATCGTTTGCCCAGCCCTCCACTCGCAGCAGGAAGGCGGGAAGCTCGTCCGAGGGACCGGCTATTCCCTCGCTTTTGCCGGGTTCTCCCGTGCCCTCGTCGGTTCCCGTGTTACCGTTGCCGCCTACCGTACCGTCCAAAGAGAATTCCGGCGCAGTTCCCTGGGGATCTGCGCTTTCCCAGCGATCCGGGGTAGCGTCTTCGTTCGTGTGTATCTCCAATAAGGGGAACAGCTTCACCGCGCAGACCATCACCGCGCAAAGGCAGGCCGCCAAAGCGCCGTACCGCCAAAGGACAGGACGCTTCTTTTTCTTCTCCCGCAGTTTGGCAACCTCTTCCGCCAGGTCTGTGTCCAGCAGATCCAGCGCATCCATGATCTTTTCACCGCTTACATAGCCGTTCATACGGAAAATCCCTCCTTTTCCAGATAGTCCTTCAGGCTGTTGCGGGTGCGGAACAGCAGGCTTTTGGCCTTGCTTTCACTCATACCGCAGTACGCCGCCACCTCCCGCAAGGGGTCCATGTAATAATACCGCCCGATGAACAGATTCCTTGCATCCTTAGGCAGAGAACGCAAAAACCTGTTGATGGCCTCCGCCAACAAATTGGTCTCTAAGGTCTCCTCCGGCATCTCTCCGCCGGAAAGACAGTCTTCCCATTCCGAAAGTGACATAGCATACTCCGATCCCGCCCGCTTTTCACGGGTCTTTTTCCGAAACAGATCAATGGAGATCCGCCGCGCCAGCTTCCCCAGGTATGCGGAAAGCACCTCGGGCCTGTGGGGCGGCATGGAATTCCAGGCGGCAAGATAGGTATCGCTGACGCTTTCCTCGCTGTCTTGATCGTTATTTAATATATTGTAAGCGATCTTCAACAGAAAACGCCCGTATTTGGTTTTGGTCTGCAGGATGGCATCCTCGTCCCGTGCGTGATACAGCGCGACGATCTCCTTGTCCGTCATGGCATTCACTCCGTTTCTGTTTCTTGATAGGTACCTTCATCCATAATACTCGTCAAAATCCCGGGTTGGTTGCAAAAAAATCAAACTTTTTTCGCCACGAAGGTGAAAACTTTGGTGGAAAGCAGGGAAGTGATCTCCCCTCTGGGGATCTCGTAGCGCTGGGGGACCACCGTCTCCTTCAGAACCTCCCATCCCGCAAAGGTATGGTGCAACAGCTCCGCCAGCTTTTCCGTGGGGAGATTCACCTCAAACCCTGCGGGGATCCCTTCTCCCGTGGCTTTGTTTCGCTCTTCCACGCCGCTGTTCATGATAAGGCACACCAGCCCGTCGGCATTGATCCCTTCTTTGATCTCCAAAAGCTTGCTTTTCAGGCTTTCTTCCCCGTCGATATGCTCCAGGGCGGACACCGCGAAAATGAGATCGTACGTCTCTATATAAATAGGAAAGCTTTCGATGGGGGAGACCACCCCGCGGATCCTGTCCTCCACACCGTACGCTTTGGCGTTTTCCGAAAGCTTTTCAATAGCCACTTCCAGCAGATCCACGCAATCCACCCGGCATCTTTCCCCCAACTGCAGAGCAAGGGCGATGGCATTCCGCCCCACGCCGCAGCCCAGATCCAGGATCCGTACCTGCTCACGGTCGTCAAAATGCCCAAGAAGCTCCATCACCGTGGCAACGGGCTTCTTCAGCCAGCTTTCCCCGGCGTAAAGAGCCTCCTTTTCGTACAGCTCTCTATGGGAACGGGCCTCCTCCTTGCGGATCTTTTTGATTCTGTCGTCCATTTCGTATTCCCCCAACTTTTCCTTTTTGTTTATTTTAACATACTCTCCCTCTGTTTGCAAGACGTCTGCCGGGAGAAAGAGGTCCGCTTTTTGTTGCTTTTCCCCTTTTTTGGCGGGAATCTCTGGATATATGATATAAATTCCAACAAATTGAGGTTGAAATTGGTAAAAACGACAATTGCAATCTTGAAATTAAAGTGCTATAATACACTATGTAGACATAGACTCTCTCATTATGCCGTTTTTTAGGGAGCCTGTTTTGACTCGTAAAAAAGAAAAAATAAAAATAAAAAACAATTTAGCAAAGGAGAAAACACATGAAAAAGACTCTTGCGTCTCTTCTCATAGTCGTGATGGTTTTCTGTATGTTGGGAACAATGTTCGTAACAGCGGAAGACGAAAGTCTGACTTGGGAAGATACCCTGGGCTATGCCGACAATGGTAACGCATATGTCGAAGTGCCGTATGGTTATACCTGGTACATCGACGATGTGAACGGCACCATCGGAGGCGAGGATGCAACTATTTGCACCACCCAGGATGCTTACAACGCGTGCAACCCCAACTGGGCAATCACCATCTATGCTGCAAAGCAGGCTGATGGCACCTATGTTGCTCAGAAGGATGCGATCGTTACCCCCGGCTCTGCCGCAGGTGCGGGCATCACCATCGGTGAAGGCCAGATCGCTATCGTTGTACATTCTTCTTCCTCCAACCCCGATTCCGGCTACGCCAACTGGCAGGCAAAGGTCGTTGCTATGTCCGTTAAGGCAGGCGACATCTTCGAGGTAGCAGAAGACTTCTCTACCGTTACTGCTATCGGCCCCGGCGGCACCGTCGAGCCCGAGGAGCCCGTAATTCCCGATGCCCCCAATACCGGAGATGACGATCCCGAGGTTCCCTCTTCCGGTAACCTGGCTCTGGGCAAGGACGTTGCAAACGCCGAGAACGTTGATGCAAACGTTTCCACCCTCTGGATCAACACTGACCTCACCGACGGCGTTGCACAGCCCGACTGGGCGCTGGATTGGGTGGCAGGCGAATGGCACGGCTACTGGTGGAATGCTGAATCCGCAAGTGCATACGAATGGACCAACGCTCCCGACGGTGTTGCTACCCCCACCGTTGATTTGGGCGCAGTTTATCCCGTAGGCTTGGTTCGTGTCAATATGTTCCTCGGCAGCGATATGGGCATCGTTCCCGCTCGTTCCGTTACCGTAAAGGTTTCCACCGACGGCGAGAACTGGACCGAAGTTGCTGTTAAGGAATTGGCAATTCCCGAAGCAGGCGATACCACCGTTGGTTGGGTCGAGCTTGCTCTGGATGCTCACGTTGATGCACGATACGTTCGTGTTGAAATGGTTCTGGGCGCTGTTTGGCTGTTCGTCGATGAGATCGAGGTTTACAGTGAAACCGAGCTTCCCGAAGAACCCGTTGAACCCGAAGAACCCGAGACTGATCTTCCCGAGGGCGCGCTGGAGTTCCAGCTCTCCCACGTGAATTACTATTCTTGGGGCACCTACTTTGACATGGTCGCTTATGGTGAAGGCAGAAACTGCCACAACTTGGGTAACGGCGACTATGGCTGTGAATGGTGGATCGCTATCAAGGTTGACAACGTTGACGGCGTTTACACCGTTACTCAGATCGAGGGCAACGGCGATGCTAAGGCAATGACCGCTTCTGCTGACGGATTCATTATGTATCTGTTCAGCGGCAACGAGAATTACCCCGCTAACTTCGCTGCAGCTCAGCAGGTTGAAGTAGGCTATATCGTCTACTCTCACACCTTCGATTGGACTACCGATGTTACTTCCGAGACTGCTCTGGGCAACATCGTATTCGTTCCCGCAGGCACCGAGCTGCCTCCCGTTGATGAACCCGTTGATCCCGAAGTTCCCGAGAACAACAAGGTTGAGATCAACGTAAACGACAATGCAATCCTCACCGACGGTAACACCGGCTTTGCTGGTGCATGGGGCGAGGTTGGTACCGGCCACGTAGTGCTGGTTAACAACGGTAGCTGCCAGACCGTAGGTATGGACGCAACTCTGTACTACGCTCTCGGCGAGACCAAGAAGTTGGATGGCGTAACCGTAGACCTCTACCATTGCGCTAACGTGATGATCGGTTATCCCGAAGGCCAGGCAACCGTTCTGGTTTCCGTGGATGGCGAGAACTGGACCGAGGTCGGCAAGTACGACCTGGCTACCGCTGACGTTGCTGTCGGCAACTCCGGCACCGTATCCAACACCTTCTCCTTCGACGCTGTTGAAGCCGCTTACGTAAAGGTTCTGCTGTACGCAGGCTCCAACGAAGCAGTTCTGGGCACCGAGCCCTCCGACGGCAAGATCTTCTGGGAGTTCATCTCCGTAGCAGAGTTTGCTGTTTCCGAGTGTGATCCTGTATTCATTACCGAAGGTAATGCTGCAGCAGGCAAGGATTGGACCGGCGATACCGACGCGCTGAGCAACTATCAGGGCGACGTGACCGACGGTGTATGCGATCCCGATGGCAAGTATGACACTTCTCTCTGGCTCGGCTTCGACGGCAGAAAGCTTGACGATGGCGTTGCAACCATGATCTTGGATCTGGACTTCCTCTACTCCAATATCATTGATGTAAACATCCACGCATGGCCTGCCGGTTATTCCGGAATCAGCATCCCCGATGCGATCACCGTTTACGCATCTGAGGATGGCGAGAATTATGCACAGATCGGTTATGTAGATGCATTCGAAAGTACTGATCCGCAGTGGATCAACTTCACTTTCGAAGAAGCAGTAACCGCTCGCTATATTAAGATTGATTATGCGTTCGCGGGTACCTTCCTCTTCGTATCCGAAGTTGAAGTTATGGTTGGCGAAAAGTCTACCGAACCCGATGAACCCGACGTTCCCGTTGTTAAGGAAACCATCGCAATCGATGGTAAGCTGGACGACAACGGCTACGACAAGGCTGTTTGGTTCTCCGACGGTATCTGGCAGAGCGTTAACGGTGCAACTCTGGCTGATCTGGACGTTTCCTACACCGTTCGTTCCGACGACGACAACATCTACCTGACCATTAAGGTTAACCAGGGTGTTGACTTCGAGAAGGCATTGGATCTCAACGCTTGGGATCAGTCCGGTGCTACCAACTTCCGTATCTGGCTCCTGGGCGACGGTATGGAGACCCGTACCTTCTACGATCTGCTGTGGGATGGCGAGGCATTCGTTCCCTTCCGCCAGAAGTCCGCTACCGATGAACTGACCTTTGCTGCAGGCATCGGCGACGACTACATCAACATGGAGATCGCTATCGCGAAGTCTTCTCTGAACATTACCGACTCCTTCAAGCTGATGGTTACCTATTCTACTCCTCACTGCTTGAAAGATGACGGCACTACCGCTTACAACGCATTCCACATGACTGCATGCGAAGCGATGCCTTCCGGTTGGTCCGGCAATGCTGACGCATACCAGTCCTACAACTGCGCTGACATCGCTCTGGGCACCAAGGTTCCCTCTACCGAACCCGATGAACCCGAAGTTCCCGAGAACGAGATCGAGATCAACGTAAACAACGAGGGCGTCCTCACCGACGGTAACACCGGCTTTGCCGGCAACTGGGGCGAGGTTGGCACTAACGACGTTCTGTTGATCCAGAACGGTAACTGCCAGACCGCAGGTCTGAACGTTACCCTGAAC
The DNA here is from genome assembly GCA_017516825.1 of Clostridia bacterium. GTDB lineage: Bacteria > Bacillota > Clostridia > Oscillospirales > CAG-382 > Coliplasma. Next base: position 39,808 of record JAFXBC010000002.1, read on the forward strand.
TACGCTCTTGACGAGACCAAGAAGCTGGACGGCGTGATCGTAGACCTGTACCACTGTGCAGGCGTAATGATCGGCTATCCCGAAGGCCAGGCAACCGTTCTGGTTTCCGTAGACGGTGAGAACTGGACCGAGGTCGGCAAGTACGATCTGGCTGCCGCTGACGTTGCTCTTGGCAACTACGGCACCGTATCCTCCACCTTCTCCTTCGACGCTGTTGAGGCCGCTTACGTAAAGGTTGTTCTTTACGCAGGCTCCAGCACTGGCGTTCTTGGCGATTCCCCCGCAGACAACAAGATTTTCTGGGAGTTCATCTCCGTAGCAGAATTTGCTGTTTCCGAGGCAGCTGACGTTCCTCCCGTTGAGGAAGAGAAGCACGAGATCATCGTTTCTCACGTTAACGCTTACACTTGGGGCGCTTATAACGAAATGGTGATCGTCGGCGAAGGTCAGAACTCCATGTCCAAGCTTGGCTACGACTGCACCTGGTGGATCGCTCTCAAGGTTGAAAACGTTGACGGCATCTACACTGTTACCGCTATCGAGGGTAACGGCGTAGCTAAGGAAATGACCGCTCCTGCTGACGGCTTCCTTCTGTACTGCTACTCCAACGACGCTGCAAGCTTTGAGGCTGCAGGTCTGGTAGAGGTAGGCGATGTTCTTCTGTCCTGCAACTTCGACTGGAAGAAGGACGCTGCATCCGCAACTCCTATCGGTTCTATGGTATTTGGTCCTCAGCCCAGCGCTGATCACGACCATACCTATACCTCCACCATCGTCACCGCTCCTACTCTGTCCGCTGAAGGCGAGGCACTGTATATCTGCGTATGTGGCGATAGATATACCGAGGCAGTTCCTCCCGTGAAGGCTCAGCCCGATGAGCTGGCAACTCTTCCCGAGAATGCACTGACCCTGGACTATGCCGGTTATATCCACGATGCATTCCATTGCATCATCGCCGGCGACAACCTGACCATCAATGATCTGACTGCTCTGGGCAACGATGGTGTTGGCAAGGATATGAACTACTTCTACATCATCGTCGTTGACGCAAACGGCAAGGTTGTAGATACCTGGTTCGAGCTTGGCAGACCCAACGCCGTGAAGAGCGACGTTGTATGTCCCGCAGGCGGTTACATCATTGGTTACAATGGTAATAAGGAAGACAGCACGGCACTGACCAATATCGCTATCGGCAGTACCATCACTCTGCACAACGTTGACCTCAATGCCATCCGTGGCGTTGCCGGTCACGCTGCACTGACCAACGCTGGCTTCACCGTAGTAAGACCCGAGACTGACGTTGAGGTCAACGTTAACGAAAACGGTATTCTTACCGATGGTAACTCCGGCTTCGCAGGCAACTGGGGCGAAGTAGGCGCCAACGATGTTCTGTTGGTTTCCAACCCCTACTGCACCGAGGTTGGCATGAACGTTACTCTGCAGTACGCTCTTGGCGAACTGAAGAAGATCGACACCGTGATTCTCGACCTGTATCACTGTGCAGGCGTAATGATCGGTTATCCCGAAGGCACCGCTACCATCATGGTTTCCACCGATGGTGAGAACTATGTATCTGTTGGTTCCTTCAACCTGGCTGGCGCAGACGTTGCTCTTGGCAACTACGGCACCGTTTCCTCTACCTTCAAGTTTAACACCGTTGAGGCCGCTTACGTTAAGGTTGTCCTGTTCGCAGGCTCTAACGAAGCAGTTCTTGGCACCGAGCCCGCAGACGGCAAGAAGTTCTGGGAATTCATCGCAGTTGCAGAATTTGCAGTTGCAGAGGCTCCCGAGAACCTGGCTGCTGGTTTGGAATGGACCGGTGATACCGAGTGTGGTTCCGACTACAAGGGTAACATCACCGACGGCACCATCATCACTTGGGGTGCTTACGACACGTCCATCTGGTACGGCTTTGACCAGAGAAAGACCGACGACTCCGTTGGTACTATCATCCTTGATCTGGGCGCTGTATACAGCAACCTGGATCAGATCCGCGCACACGTATGGCCCGCAGGCCACTCCGGTATTGCAGTTCCTCAGTCCTACGACTTCTACATCTCCGAAGACGGCGAGAACTACACTCTGCTGACTTCCGTTGCAGGCGTAGCAGGCGATCCCATGTGGATCGGTACTGACAACACCGAGACCTTCACCGCTCGTTACGTCAAGCTGGATATCGTTGGTACTTCCTCCGACACCTTCTGGTTCCTGGACGAGCTGGAGGTTAACGCATTTGATGCTCAGCTTGTTGAAGACCTCGAGAACGCTCAGGTTGAGATCAATGTAAATGACAATGCAATCCTCACCGACGGCAACACCGGCTTTGCCGGCAACTGGGGTGAGGTTGGCACCGGCGACGTTCTGCTGATTCAGAACGGCAACTGCCAGAACGTTGGTATGGATGTGACTCTGTACTACGCTCTCGGCGAGACCAAGACCATCGACGGCGTAACCATCGATCTGTACCACTGTGCAGGCGTTATGATCGGTTATCCCGAAGGCCAGGCAACCGTTCTGGTATCTCTGGACGGCGAATCCTGGACCGAGATCGGCAAGTACGATCTGGCTACTGCTGACGTTGCTCTTGGCAACTACGGCACCGTATCCTCCACCTTTACCTTCGACGCTGTCGAGGCCGCTTACGTGAAGGTTCTGCTGTACGCAGGCTCTAACGAAGCTGTTCTGGGCACCGAGCCCGCAGACGGCAAGAAGTTCTGGGAATTCATCTCTGTTGCAGAGTTTGCAGTTTCCGAAGTTGTTTCCGAAAACGGCACCATTGAGGCACCCTACACCGAACTGCCCGCAGACCTCACCGTTCCCGCAGGCACCACCGTGTTCTTCACCCTGCCCGCAGGTGCTCTGCAGCTGACTGTTTCCGGCAACGATGCAGTAGCGATCACCAATGCAATGGGTATGGCTATCGCATACGCTGAAAACGGCGTTGCATCTCTGGTATTTGATTACGTCGAACTGGGCGAAACCGTTCTCTTCGGTATCATGAACCAGAACCCCTATGTTGACGCTTACGTCACCGCTACTATCGGCGAGCCTGTGATCCCCGAGGAAGGCTCTGAGAACAACCCCATCAACGCAAACGATAAGTACTTCGAAGGCGCTATGTGCTACCTTCTGAATCCTACCCTGAGCGCCGGCGACACCGACGGCATCTGGTATGAATTCACCGCTCCCGCTGACGGCATTCTGTGCGTTGAGAACTCCGGCAGCAACTATCAGCTCTCCGTTCTCCAGGGCTACAGCCAGCTGAACGCAATTGACGACGGCGTTTACTCCAACCCCGTTATGTCTTACCGCGTAACCGCAGGCGAGACCGTTAAGATCTGGATCATCGCAGAGCCCGATGAAAACTGGAACTATCCCGAAACCACCGTTTACGCCAGCATCTTCTTCGTTGCAGGCAATGAAGACGAACCTGTCTCCATCAAGAGCAAGGAAAGCTTCAAGGCGAACATCGCTGCAGGCGATACCGTGTTCTTCAAGGACGCTACCAATGGCGGCCTGTGGGCAGGTAAGGGCCTGGTAATCAGCGGCTACGCAGATGCGATCGCATGCATGACCGTTGTTGTTAACGGCACCGAGTACACCGATACCGACGGCGACGGCGTTATCGAGATCTCCATGCCCGGCGATTACGGCACCAACATGAATCCCTCCTTCTCCATCACCAACGGCCACGAATGGGATCTTCCCTTCACCCTGACCCTGGTTGACGAAGCAGCAGAGGATCGCGAAGGCTGTTCTTGCGGCGCTGAGCTTGAGCATTTCGATGCAGTTGAGCCCGGTTGCCACCAGACCGGTATGAACGAGTACTGGTACTGCGCTGATTGCGACGTATACTACGCCGATGAAGCCGCTACCATCGTTACCAACCGTCTGAGCCTGACCATCCCCGCTCTGAACGAGCTGGTATACGTAGAGGGCTACGAAGCCGTCTGCCACCAGACCGGTATGAACGAGTACTGGTACTGCCCCGAATGCGATGCAGTATTTGCAGATGCAGCAGGCATCCAGCTCACCAACCGTAAGAACCTGGTGATCCCCGCTCCCGTAGAACTGACCTACGTTGCAGCACTTGAAGCAACCTGCCACCAGAACGGTAACACCGAGTACTGGTACTGTGCAGATTGCGGCGCAATGTTCGCCGATGCCATGGGCGCTATGATCACCAACATCAAGAACGTTACCGTTCCCGCTTTGAAGTCTCTCACTCACGTGGAAGGCTACGAGGCAACTTGCCACCAGACCGGTCTGAATGAGTACTGGTACTGTGAGGATTGCGACGCAGTATTCGCAGATGCCGCAGGCACCATGCTCACCAACCGTCTGAGCCTGACCATTCCCGGTAAAGAACTGACCTACGTTCCCGCAGCAGAGGCTGTTTGCCACCAGAACGGACATTCCGAGTACTGGACCTGCGAGGACTGCGGCGCGATCTTCACCGACGCAGCAGGCAGATACGTTACCAACATTAAGAACATCACCATTCCCGGTAAGGCGCTGACCTACGTTCCCGCAGTGGAAGCAACCTGCCACCAGAACGGCTGTGCAGAGTACTGGTACTGCGAAGAATGCGATGCAGTCTTTGCAGATGCAGCCGGCACTCAGCTCACCAACCGTAAGAACCTGACCATCGTTGCAGACAACGAACTGGTTTACGTTCCCGAGGTTCCCGCTACCTGCCATCAGAACGGTACTTACGAGTACTGGTACTGCCCTGAGTGCGATGCTGTCTTTGCAGACGCCGCAGGCATCCAGCTTACCAACCGTAAGAACCTGACCATCGTTGCAAACGCACTGACCTACGTTCCCGCAGTAGAAGCAACCTGCCACCAGAACGGCTGTGCAGAGTACTGGTACTGCGAAGAATGCGATGCAGTCTTTGCAGATGAAGCAGGCACTCAGCTCACCAACCGCAAGAACCTGACCATCGTTGCAGACAACGCTCTGGTTTACGTTCCCGAGGTTCCCGCTACCTGCCATCAGAACGGTACTCACGAGTACTGGTACTGCCCCGAGTGCGATGCAGTCTTTGCAGACGCCGCAGGCATCCAGCTTACC
>JAFXBC010000014.1 GCA_017516825.1 Clostridia bacterium
TCCTGGCATTCTTTGATTTTTTCGGCAAGCGGCAGATCCCGAGCCGGAACGGCCATTCTTTTAACATAGTCATAGTAGCCGCTTCTTGATACCTCGAAGAACCGGCACATCTCGCTAATCGGATACGTCTCCTTATGACGGTAAATCACCATATATTTTACGCTTTTCCTCACTTCCTTTCTGTGAGCGAGAGAAAATCCCGCATCAGTTCGTTCTCCATCTCTAATTGCTTGATCCTAGCATCTTTCCGGGCAAGCTTGTAGCGCAGATCGACAAGCTTGTCATTTTCGGTTACAGTGCAATCCTTTGCAGGCCTACCTTTTTTCTTTGGTGTAATTCCTGCGGCAAGTTTACGCTGCTTTTGGTTATGACGAGTAATGAAACTGTGTATTTGCTCTTTGCTGAAGCCCAGCTTTGCTCCTATTTCTGCTCTCGTTTTTCCTTCTGCTTTTAACCGCAGTATCTCTTCTGCATATTGTTCTATGCGACGGTATTCTCTTGGCATAAAAATTCCTCCTATGGTAGATGTTTCTATTCTACCATAGGAGGGTGTTTTTTTCAATTGTCCGTTTTTAACGGACTTGTGCAAGTTTTTCCTCAGCGGGGGGGGATTTTTATGAGTTGACTTGTGCTTGTTGCATTGCTCTCCAATGAACCACCCAAGCGGCGCAAACGCCTATAAAAGGGATCCCGAATGCAATAGCCAAGATGAACGCAACGAGTTCATTCACGTTTGCCAACCCCTCGGATCGACCGGTGAAAACGCCCACGTACAGCAATGCGAGAAAAACAAACAGTGCCAGAAAGAGATACAGCGGAACCAGCTTGATCTGCAGGTGTTTCGCCTTTCGGCACAGAAGCAATTGCATTTTATAAACAGCAATTGCCAAAAGAGATCCCACCACAAATGCAAGTATGGGCTCATTAAAAAGGAATTCAAGGATAAACATAATAGCTCCTTCCTATATGTTGCTCCGGTGCCGCCAACGCATCGTGATTGCAACAAGGACCATTTTTACTTTATAAAGCAGATGCATGAGCCATTGGACTCCCCTCCTTACGATTTTACTATACCATAAACCCAAAATAATGTCAACGGAGGGCATGAAAACTTTACAATTGTTAACAAAACAGTCTTCCCTACAAACAAAGACTCCGCTTGTTAGGCGGAGTCTTGTTGTTTTATCTTCCCAAAAGGGTGTTCATATAGGTTGCGGAGTATGCGATGGACTCCATGGGGGTGTCCCCTGCGGCAGGTTCGTCCTGCTCCACGATGAGCCATTCCGTACCTGCTTCCTCTGCGGCGGCTAGGATTGCGGGAATGTCCTGGCATCCTCTGCCCACGGGCTGGAGAGAGAAGGGGGCGGCATCTGCGGGGCGGGTGAACTTCAGCCCGAAGTTGTCGTAGCGGCTCTGCTCGGGAATACCGGAGAAGTCCTTGAGATGCACCAAAGGCGCTCTGCCCGCATACTTACGCACCAAGGCGGCGGGGTCGTTCCCTGCGGTCTTTGCCCAGCAGACGTCGATCTCCGTCTGCAACAGGTCATCGGAAGCGCAAGCGTAGATGGCCTCCAGGGAGAATCTGCCGTCGGGAAGCACGAAGAACTCAAAATCGTGGTTGTGGTACAGCAGGGTCATGCCCTCTGCCTTGCAGGCCTCTGCCAGCTCTGCCACCTCTGCGGCGGCTTTCTCGAAGTTTGCACCGTTCGGTCTGTCCTCATCCGCCATGCTTGCCACGGCGACGTAGCGGCATCCCGCCTTGCGGTACTGCTCGGCAACGGCTTTTGCGCCCATACCGCGGGTCTCCCAAAGGCCGGTATGAGCGGAGATGATCTCCAGACCCACGGATTCCGCCAGAGTCTTCAGCTCCTCGGGAGTCTTGCCGTACAGCCCTGCCAGCTCCACGCCGTCGTAGCCCATAGCCTTCACGACCTTCAGGGTGGCTTCGATATCCTTTGCGGCATCGTCTCTCACGGAGTACAACTGCACGCCCAATTTGAATGCTTTCATTTTTTCTTTTTGCCTCTCTTTAACACGTATTTCCCCAACAGCAATCCGCCGCAGAAGGCGCCTGCCACCAGAAGCGGGGTATAGTTTTTCTTTTTGGAAGCGGGCTTCTCCTCCGTGGGAGCCTCTTCCCGCAGTTTCATTTCGTCCACGGCCTCATGAATAGACGCCAAGGCTTCCTCCAAAGCTTCCTTTGCCGCCTCCTCTGCCATCACCACCTTGGCGTAGCCGATGGCGGAGACCAGGTCGAAATAGCTTTTCATGGTATACAGACGGTCGTCCAGCAGGAGGGTGGCGGCCTCGATCTCCTCCGCCAGCTCCGCTTTTAACTGCTTCAATTCTTCCATAACGCTTACAGAGCCCAGTTGCCGTCTACGAAGATGGGAGTTGCCTTCCCGTCCTTCCAGCCGATGATGGACATATCGGGGGTACCGATCATAAAGTCCACGTGAACCTGGGAGTCGTTGACACCCACCTCGTCCAGCTCGGCCTTGGTCATGTTCTCAAAGCCCTCCACGCAATTGCTGTACCCTCTGCCCACGGCAACGTGACAGCTTGCGTTTTCGTCAAACAGGGTGTTGTAATACAGGATCTTCTGGTTGCTGATGGGAGAATCGTAGGGCACCAGGGCCAGTTCGCCCAGCATCAAGGCCCCCTCGTCGGAGGTCATCAAGGCGTCCAGGGCGTCCTTACCGGTGGCCGCATCCCAATTCACAGCCTTGCCGTCCTTGTATTCGATCCAGAAGCCGTCGATAAGGGTACCCTGGCGGGACAGGGGCATGGAGGCAACCAGCTTACCGTCGCACTTGCCCTTCCAGGGGGTGGTAAACACCTCCTCGGTAGGCATGTTGGGGTTGAAGAAGGTGCCGCCCAGAGTCTTTTCCCCGCCTGCACACCAGAGGGATTTGGGCATCAGGGTGCAACGGAAATCCGTGCCCAGGCTGTTCTTGTATTCCAGATACTCAAAGCGGTAAGCGTTCAGCTTCTCACACTTTTCCGCCATCAAGCGGTTCTTTTCCTGCCATGCGGCAATGGGATCGTTGTCGGGGGTGACCAGACAGCTTTCCAGAATGGCGTTCCAAAGCTTTTCCACAGCGGCGGCGGGACGCTCACCGGGGAATACCTTCTTTGCCCAGGCCTTGCCGGGAACTGCCGCCACAAGCCACTGGTAACGGTTTTCCATCTGCTCGCGGTAGGGGCGGAAGATGGGATAGCGGCGCTGGCCTACCTTGCGTACCTTCTCCTGGTTCATACCCTTCAAGCCGTCGGGATCCTCAGAGCAAAGGCGGATCATGGCGGGCAGGGTGTCTGCCTGGAACTTCATCTTGGCTTCCTCCCATTCCTCCACCTTGGAAAGAGAGGTGAGGGTACGGTGACGGTAGCTCAGCTTGGTGAGGGTCTGATTGCTCCACTCGATCTGCACGTCCCCCGCACCTGCCTTATAGGCCTCGTCGGCGAGGATCTCCACGAAGGGATATACCTCCGTCTGGGCACGGACGATCAAGGTCTGCCCTTTCTGTACGTTTGCGCCCATACGAACCAGAAGGCGGGCGTATTTTCTCTGCATGGTTTTATTCATAACGCTTTTTCCTTTCGCAAAAAGAAGGAAGCATACAATGAATCATTCAATGTATGCTTCTCTTGCTTATTTCTTCAGTTTTTTGCCGTCCTTGTCCTCATGAGCCTGGGGATGAGCACGTTCTTCCACCCCGCGGACTGCCCACTTCTGGATCTGGATACGGGTACGGTCTGCGCCGCTTTCGATGAGAAGCATATCGTCCTTGATGCGAACGACCACGCCGATGATACCGCCGACGGTGGAGATCACGTCGCCGATCTCAATGGAGTTACGCATTTCCTGGGTCTCTCTCTCCTGCTTCTTCTGGGGTCTGTACAGGAAGAAGTAGAACACAGCGACCATCACGACGATCATCACGATCATGGTGATGGAGGAGCCTGCGGTGTTTGCCGCGGCGGCCGCATCCAAGGGTCTCAAAATAGCCTGCATGGTTTGGTTTCCTTTCTATGATTGGTATGTTATTTTCAAATTCTGATCCGTTTGACGGAAAGGCATTTGCCGCTTGACGGGTCGATCTCAAACACGCACCCGCAGAACACCGTCTTGCCTTCTGCCGTCTCGTAACGGGCGTGGACACCCGTTTTGTAATACTTCACCACCTGCTCGTTTTTGGTGCCGATGATGGAGTTTTCCACCCCGCACATACCCAGGTCGCTGATGAAGCCGCTTCCCCCCGGAAGCACCCGTTCGTCTGCGGTCTGCACGTGAGTGTGGGTACCCCAGATAGCGCTGATCTTGCCGTCGAAGCAGGCGGCGAAGGCCGCCTTCTCGCTGGTGGCCTCCCCGTGGAAATCGCACAGGGCAAAGTCGTACTGTCCCTGCAAACGGGTCAGCAGACGCTCCACGGCCACGAAGGGGTTGTCCACCGGGGCGTTCATATAGATCTGTCCCTGGGCGTTGATCACCAGCACCCGATAGCCGAACAGCCCGGAGTAGATGCAGTAGCCCTTGCCGGGAGCCGCATCCGGGAAATTCAGCGGACGGAGCACGTAGGGCTCATCCTCCAAAAAGGTGTGACAGGAAAGCTGGCGCAAGCTGTGATTGCCGCCGGTGAGGATATCCGCGCCTGCCTCCAGAAGGGCTTTTGCACCCCGCACGTCCATGCCGTTGCCGGGGGCGCAGTTCTCGCCGTTCACGATGACCAGATCCGCCTTTTCCTCATTCCGTACAGCACGCAACCGCTGTTCCACACAGGCAATGCCCGGGAGGCCGTATACGTCGCCAACTGCCAGGATCTTCATGGTTTGGGTACTCTCTTTCTAAGAAGCAAGGGGGTAAGCATCTTACCCCCTTACCCTGAACTTCTGATTTTTTACGTTTACTTTGCGTATTCGCTCTGGCGGGTCTCACGCACAACGTTGATCTTGATCTGACCGGGATATTCCAGCTCGGATTCCACCTTGCGGGCAATGTCCCGTGCCAGGAAGATCATCTCGTCGTCCGACACCTCGTCCGGCTTGACCATAATGCGGATCTCGCGGCCTGCCTGGATGGCAAAGGCCTTCTCGATACCCTTGAAGGAGTTCGCGATCTCCTCCAGCTTCTGCAAACGCTTGATGTAGTTTTCCAGGTTCTCGCGACGTGCGCCGGGACGGGCCGCGGAGATGGCGTCTGCCGCCTGGACGATCATGGCGATGTAAGTGGTAGGCTCCACGTCGCCGTGATGTGCCTCGATGGCGTGGATCACGTCCTTGGATTCCTTGTACTTGCGGGCAATGTCCACACCGATCTGCACGTGAGAGCCGTCGATCTCGTGGGTCATGGCCTTACCGATATCATGCAACAGACCTGCACGCTTTGCCATGTTCACGTCCACACCCAGCTCGGAGGCGATCATGCCGGAAAGCAGGGATACCTCGATGGAGTGGCGCAGTACGTTCTGGCCGTAGCTGGTACGGTAGCGCAGTCTGCCCAGAAGCTTGATCAGCTCGGGGTTCAGGCCGTGGATACCCGTCTCGAAGGTGGCCTGCTCGCCTGCCTTCTTGATGGCAACGTCCACTTCCTTGCGGCACTTTTCCACCATATCTTCCACGCGGGAGGGATGGATTCTGCCGTCGGAGACCAGCTTCTCCAGCGCCAGACGGGCAACCTCTCTCCGTACGGGATCGAAGGTGGAGATGGCAATGGCCTCGGGAGTATCGTCGATGATCAGGTCAACCCCGGTCAAGGTCTCGATAGCACGGATATTTCTGCCCTCGCGGCCGATGATACGGCCCTTCATTTCGTCGTTGGGCAAGGCAACCACGGAAACGGTCTGCTCGGAAACGCTGTCCGCGGCGCAACGCTGGATGGCCAGAGCGATGAGGTTCTTTGCCTTATCCTCAGCCACCTCTTTGTATTCCTCTTCCAGCTCGGAAAGCTTCATGGCCAGCTCGTGACGGGTCTCGCTTTCGGCGCGGGACATGAGCTCGTCACGGGCCTCCTCCATAGTCATCTCTGCGATGCGCTGGAGAAGCTCGCTTTGCTCTGCAATGCACTTTTCGATCTCCACCTTACGTTCTTCGTTGGCTTTGATCTTGCCCATCAACTGTTCTTCCTTCTTTTCCAGGTTTTCCAGCTTGCGGTCTAAGTTCTCTTCTTTTTGGGAAACGCGACGTTCCTGACGCTGTACCTCGGTACGGCGTTCCTTCGCCTCGCGCTCGGCTTCGTTCTTGATCTTGAATGCCTCGTCCTTGGCTTCGACGAGGATCTCTTTTTTGGCAGCCTCGGCGTCTTTCTTCGCCTCGTCTACCAGTCTCTTGGATTCCGCTTCTGCGGAATGGATCTTCTTCTCTGCGGTGGCCTTCCGAAGGAAATATCCGATCAAAAAGAAGACCACGGCTGCAACGGCGGCGGCGCCGACGGTGACAGCGATCTCAAAGGGTCCCATAGATTTGCCTCCTGATATATATTCAAACCTATGCTTTCCCGAATTCTATATGGAATGCATTCTGCGCTTTTTGGGTTGTACATCTATGTCACATCTATATAAAATCGAAAAAGCATTCGATCAACCCACATTATACTCCTTTTTTTCCTTTCTGTAAATAGGAAATTTTGGCACAAGGCAAATGAAAAGCAAAAATTTACAAATTGTTAATGATTATCCCGGCCACTTTTCCCGAAAAGGAATGCAAAAAACGGTTGACGGAACCGCTTTTGCGTGTTACAATAGGACGATACCGCAAAACGGAGTAACGACATGGCATATCTTTATTTTGATTCCGCGGCAACGGCGCCTCCCGTGAAGGAAGCGTTGGAGGCGGCGGAACGTGCGTATACCGAATACGGCAACCCCTCCTCCCTTCACGGCGCGGGACTTGCCGCCAAGGGGATGGTGGATACCGCCCGCAGGCAGGTGGCAAAGGCTTTGCGCTGTCAGCCGGAACGGATCACCTTCCTTTCCTGCGGAACGGAGGCCAACAACCAGGCCATCTTCGGCCTTGCCAAGACCAGGGGTAAGCGGGCCAAGAAGATCATCACCACCGACAGCGAGCATCCTTCCGTGGCAGAGCCTTTGAAAGCTTTGGAAAAGGAAGGCTTTTCCGTGGTACGCTTGTCCACCAAGGGCGGCGTATTGGATCTTGACCGCTTGAAGGAGGAGCTTCGGGAGCCCGTGGCCTTCCTTTCCATCATGCGGGCAAACAACGAGACCGGCGCGGTGTACGATCTGGCGGGAGTGCGAAAGATCATGACCCTCTGCGGTACCGACGCTCCCCTGCATTGCGACGGGGTACAGGGCTTTTTGAAGGTGGAAAACGACCGCCTTGCAAGCATTTGCGACCTGGTGACCCTCTCCGCCCATAAGATCGGCGGACTGAAGGGCGCGGGGGCATTGTATGTCAGCGAAAGGATCCGCAATCTGCCGGCCTACCTTTTGGGGGGCGGACAGGAAAACGGTCTGCGCTCCGGCACAGAGAACGTGCCTGCCATTGCCGCCTTCGGCGCGGCGGCGGAAAAGGCGGCGGATGACAAGGAACGGATCCCCTACCTGGCCTCCCTGCGGGAGCAGGTGAAACGTGGGCTGGAGGACAGCGGGGTGATCCTGCATATCCCTCCCGTGCATCTGCCCAATATCCTGCATATCAGTATCCCCGGAGTGCCGAGCTCTTGGGCGTTGAACTTCCTTGCGGCAAAAGGGATCTGCGTTTCTGCGGGAAGCGCTTGCTCCGCCAGGGAAAAGAAAAAAGGCAACCCCGTGCTGTCTGCCTTCGGGTTGCCCGCAGAGGAGATCGAGACCTCCCTGCGCTTGAGCTTTGATACCAGAAATACCGGAGAGGAATGCGCTCTGCTTTGCGACGCTTTGCGGGAATGCGCGAAATTGAAACGATGAATACCAACGAAGTTATTCTTTTGAAATACGGCGAGATCGTGCTGAAGGGGTTGAACCGCAACTACTTCAACCAGCTTCTGGAAAAGAACGTGCGGAGAGCCTTGAAGCGGGCTCCCGGGGAATACGAGCTGGTCTACGCCCAGTCCATCATGTTCGTGCGGGGCAAAGAAGGCTGTGACATGGATATTGCCGCAGAGCTTCTGAAGAAGGTGTTCGGCATCGTCACCGTCTGCAGCGGCATCGAATGCGAGAAGGATATGGACGTGATCTGCAACGTTTTGCGGGAGCACGGCGAGGAGCTGATGGGCAGTGCAAAGACCTTCAAGTGTGACGCCAAGCGAAGCGACAAGAAGTTCCCCCTCACTTCTCCCCAGATCTGCACCGAGTGCGGCGCCGTTCTGCTGGAGACCCTGCCCTACCTGACGGTGGACGTTCAGAACCCCGAGGTCACGGTGATGATCGAGATCCGCGACAAGACCGCCATCCTCCACGGCAAGCGGGAGAAGGGTGCGGGCGGCATTCCCGTGGGATGTGAGGGCAAGGCCATGCTGTTGCTTTCCGGCGGCATCGACTCCCCTGTGGCAGGCCATATGACCGCCAAGCGAGGAGTTCGCCTGGAGGCGGTATACTTTGAAACGCCCCCCTACACCTCCGAAGCCGCCAAGGAGAAGGTGGTTGCCCTTGCCAAAAGATTAGCGGAATACGCCGGGGTGATCCGTCTCCATTGTATCAGCCTCACCGAGGTACAGGAGGCCATCGCGGCCAACTGTGAGGAGCGTTTGTTCACTCTGCTGTTGCGCCGTTTCATGGTGCGTTGTGCCCAGCAGGCGGCCATCAAGGCGGAGGCTTCCGCGTTGATCACCGGGGAATCCATCGGCCAGGTGGCTTCCCAGACCATGCTTTCCATGGTGGTCACCGATCAAGCGGCAGATATTCCCATTTTCCGTCCCTGCATCGGGCTGGACAAGGAGGAGATCGTGGTGCGTTCCAGACAGATCGGCACCTTTGACATCTCCACCCTGCCCTACGAGGATTGCTGTGCCATGTTCACCCCCAGACACCCCAACACCCATCCCAAGCTGGAATCGGTTTTGGAGGAGGAAGCCAAGCTGGACGTAGAAGGCCTGGTTGCCCGCGCCATGGAGACCGATCACGTTATTTTCTGCTGAGCATCTGCTCCAGATCTTCCAGAAGATCCTCTATATGCTCCAGCCCCAGAGAAAGGCGGAGCAGTCGGGGAGTAATACCGATCCTTTCACGCACGTCTTTGGGAACAGAGGCGTGCGTTTGCGTTTGGGGGTAGGTGATGAGGGAGGTGGTGCCTCCCAGGCTTTCCGCAAAACGGATAAGCTTGCCGCCGTTCAATACCTTCTCCACCCCGTCATCCTTCAGCAGGAAGGACAGAACGCCTCCCGCCCCTGTGGCCTGTTTTTTCATCAATTCAAAGGAGGGATGGGAGGGCAAGCCCGGATAGAACACCTGCTCTACCCGAGGATGGGATTCCAGATACACGGCGGCGGCATGGGCGTTGGAGGCGTGCTTTTCCATTCGCAGAGGCAAGGTCTGGATCCCCCGCAGAGCCAGCCAGCTGTCGAAGGGGGCGGCGGCGTTGCCCAAGGTCCTGCCGATCATCCCCAGCTTCTTTGCCAGCTCCTCCGAGGAGGTCACCGCAAAGCCGCATACTGTGTCGTGGTGTCCCGAAAGGAATTTCGTTCCCGAATGCACCACGATGTCCGCTCCCAGGGTAAGGGGCTTTTGGAAATAGGGGGTCAGAAAGGTGTTGTCCACCGCAAACAGGATCCCCCGATCCCCCGCCAGGGAGGCCAGCCTTGCCAAAGGAAGCACCTTCATCATGGGGTTGGTAGGGGTTTCCGCAAAGATCAGCCGCGTCTCACGGCGTATAAGTCCCTCCGCACGCTCCGGCTCCCGCAGATCCGCAAAGGTAAATCGGATGCCGAAGCCTGACCAGATCTCGCGGATCAAGCGGTAGGTGCCTCCGTAGAGGTCGTCGGAGATCAGCACGTGATCCCCCGCCTTCAGCAGGGAAAACACGCTGCTGACAGCCGCAAGCCCCGAGGAAAAGGCAAAGCCGTAGGCGCCCTCCTCCAGGGATGCTACGGTATGTTCCAGCTCCTTTCGCGTAGGGTTCTGACAGCGGGAATAGGAAAACTCTCCCCCCGCTTGATAGGTAGAGGTCTGAAAGATGGGGAAGCTGACAGCCCCCTGATATCCCTCCGTCCCGCCCCCGTGGGAGGCGCGGGTCTCAAAATGATTGCTCAAAAAAACCGCCCTTTCCGTTGGTTTGCTTTGTAAAAGTGTATGCAAACCCACTCCGGGCGGTTTATATTTCTTTTTCGATCTTTTTAGGGCAGAAGTCCAGGTAGTCTGCGGCGATCAGCTCCGAGCTTGCCCCCGCGATCTGGCGTACCAGACGTTCGGGGTCCGCGTTGTGCATATGGCCGTAGAAGATCCGCTTCACGCCGTTTTCCCGCAGAACCTCACAAATGGGCTCACAGCGGAGATTGCCGTAGGCGGGAGGATAATGGAAGAATACCAAAAGCTCCTTTTCGGGGGATCTTTCCTGCAAAGCCTTCCCTGCCGCCAGGGTGTGCTTCAGCCGCTCCGTTTCCCGATTGACGATCTTCTCGTCCTCGGCGTTGTACTGATGCTCCAAGGTCCAGCCACGGGTGCCGCAAAGGATAAACTCCTCCGTCTCGTAGGCGTTGTTGAACAGGAAATCCACGGAAAAAGCGCCCACGCGATCCCGAAATTCCAACAGCTTTTTCATGGTCTGCCACCAATAATCGTGGTTGCCCTTCAAAACGATCTTATGCCCCGGCAGGGATTCCAGAAAGCGAAAGTCCGCCTCGGCCTCCTCAATACGCATCCCCCAGGAAACGTCCCCTGCGATGACCACGGTATCTTGGTCGGAGATGGTATTCTGCCAGTTTTCAAAAATCCTTTGGGTATGGTTTTCCCAACGTCTGCCGAAAATATCCATGGGCTTATTCATGGTCTGTGCCAGATGAAGATCCGCGATGACGAACAAAGACATAAAAACGCCTCCTTTCGGGAATACTGTTACCGTCCGCAGTTACCTTTTGCGGAAAGGAAAGGAATGAAGAGCATGGAACACAGAGATCACGACAAGCGCGTCCCCGAGCATATCAACGGCATCACCTGCAGTGTACAGAACTGCGTCCACAACGACGGCCAGTGCTACTGCACCGCCAAGCGGATCAGCGTAGGTCCCTGCACCGCAAGCTGCTGTGGGGATACCGTTTGTGCCACCTTTGAAAGCAAAAGCGACAAGCATTAACACCTTTTGAAAGCGAGGCTGTCCGAAAAGACAGCCTCGTTTTTTACTTAAGAACGAGCGAAGGCAAGCACGGCTTCCTTCATATCCCCGGAAGCGATCACTTCCGTGAAGCGATCCTCCATTGTCTCCAGCGCCGCCAGGCGGGCAGGTGCGGGGATGCCGCTGATCTTCTGCAGGCTTCTGAGGGCCTCGAAGCCGTCTTCGGGAACCTCCTTCCCCAGAGCCTTCAGCACGGCGGGAGAGAACTTGTAGGGGGAAGCAGTGGATGCCACCAGGATGGTGCGGTTATCCTCCTCGTTGGCGCGGCGATGGCGCACAGCGGCGGACAAGGCCACGGCAGTATGGGTATCCGCCAGGTATTTCCTTTGCTGATAGAACTCACGCAGGACGTTCTCTGTGAGGGCTTCGTCGCAGAAATATGCGGCGAACTCCGCCTGCACGGCCTCCAGCACCTCGCCGTCCACGGCGTAAACGCCGTCCTTGGCAAGGGCTTCCATGTAGGAAGCGCACTTCTCGGGGCCGGCTACCAGCCACAGAAGACGCTCCAGATTGCTGGAGATGAGGATGTCCATGGAGGGAGATACCGTCTGGTAGAAGGTACGGCGCTTGTCGTACACGCCGTTGTTGATGAAATCGGTGAGGACGTTGTTCTGGTTGGAGGCGCAGATCATCTTCCCCACGGGCAAGCCCATACGCTTGGCCAGACAGCAGGCGAAGATGTTGCCGAAGTTCCCGGTGGGAACCACCACGTCCATCAGATCCCCCATCTGCAGGCGGCCTGCGTTCATCAGGTCGCAGTAGGCGGAGATATAGTACACCACCTGGGGAACCAATCTGCCCCAGTTGATGGAGTTTGCGGAGGAAAGGAACAACCCCTCCCTGTCCAGGAGAGAAGCCATTTCGCCGTCGGCAAAGATGGCCTTCACACCACTCTGGGCGTCGTCAAAATTGCCGTAGATGGCGGTGACGTTCACGTTGCTTCCCTGCTGGGTGGCCATTTGCTTCTTCTGGATACGGCTGACGCCGTCGGTGGGATAGAACACCTGGATCCGCACCCGAGGCACATCTGCATAGCCCTCCAGAGCCGCCTTGCCGGTATCCCCGGAGGTGGCGACCAGAATGAGCGCGTCCCGTGTCTCCCCGGTCTTCTCCAGCGCCATGGAAAGGAGATGGGGCATGATCTGCAATGCCATATCCTTGAAGGCGGAGGTGGGGCCGTGCCACAGCTCCAGAAGCTCCAGATCCCCTACCTTGGTGATGGGAGTGGGCGTGGCTTCCGGGAATTTCGGTGCGCCGTAGGCCGCGTTGGCGGCGGAAAGAAGCTCTTCATGGGTATAATCCGTCAGATACAGCCCCATGATCTCTGCGGCGCGCTCAGGGTAAGTCATCCCTGCCAGCCGTTCCAGATCCGCCTGTGTGAGGGCGGGGATCTCCGTGGGTACGAACAAGCCGCCGTCGGGAGCAAGTCCCTGCTTGATCACTTCTGCGGCGGAGTATTCTTTTTGGTTATTCAGTGCGCGGGTGCTGACGAATTTCATATCCGATGTCCTCGATTCTGTTGATGCTTTTCGGCGTTCCGTCGGGGTGGAGATACACCTCGATCCCGTCTATACGCCGATGACGAATGCGCCGCGGCACCCAAATGCCCGGCCAATACAATACGGGGATCTTCCCGTATTCCTCGTGAGCTTTTGAAAACTCCCTGGCGGCACGCTCCACGTGACGGATCTTCTCTCCGTCCATGGCCTCCGCCCCGGTACCCCATTGGGTGCCGGTTCTGGTCTTCACTTCCACGAACAGTAAAACGCCCCGACGGAAGCCGATGAGATCGATCTCCCCGCCGTAAACGTTGTAATTTCTGGCTAAAATGCGGACGCCCTGCTTTTCCAGATACTGTAAAGCAAGATCCTCGCCCAGCTTGCCGACCTTGTGGCCTCTCATTCCTTGTTCCCCAAAAGCTTTTTCAAAAAGCTCATGCGGTGGGCGGGACAGGGGCCGTATTTCAAAATGGCTTCTCTGTGCGCCTTGGTGGCGTAGCCCTTATGGATGGCAAAGCCGTATTGGGGATACAGCTTGTCCAGCTCTAAGCAATCTCGGTCACGCTCCACCTTTGCCAGCACGGAGGCCGCGGCGATGGAGGGACATTTGGCGTCTCCCCCGATGACGGGAAAGGCGGGGACGGGAAAGCCCTTTGCGATATTACCGTCGATCAGGGCGGCGTCGGGGGCGATCTCCAGAGCCTCCAAAGCGCGGCGCATGGCAAGCAAAGCGCAGGCTAAGATGTTGTACTCCTCGATCTCCTCCACCTCGGCGCGAGCCACGGCGTAGGCCAAGGCCTGCTCCTTGATACGGTGGTAAAGCAGATCCCGCTTTTTTGGGGAAAGCTTTTTGGAATCGTCCAGCCCTTCGATGACAAGCCCCTTGGGCAGGATCACCGCGGCGGCGTACACAGGCCCTGCAAGAGGACCCCTCCCCGCCTCGTCACAACCGCAGAACACCTGAAGCTCCTCGGTGCAAAAGGAATTTTCAATCTCCCAATTCAGCAATCTCCACACCTTCTTTTATCAGTCTAACGTGATCTCGCCGATCTTCCCTGTCCGGAACTCGTCCAGCAGCACGGCGGCGGTACGGTCGTCGTCCACCTCTGCCCCTGCACGGATGAAGCCGCGCTTGCGGGCGATCTTTTGGAACAGGTCGTAATCGGAGTCCTCCTCCGTCCATTCCACCTTGTATCTGGCGGTCAACAGCTCGGGATAGTTCACCCGAAGCATTCCCAGCAAAGCGCAGGAAAGCTCGATCTGATCCAGGATCTCGTCTCGGATGGCACCCAAGGCCGCCAGCTTCTTGGCAACCGTCTGATCCTCAAACTTATGCCACAAAACGCCGGGGGTATCCAACAGCTCCACGCCCATGGCAGGTGCGGGGATCCACTGGTTGTGGCGGGTCACGCCGGGGCGATCCTCCGCCTTGGCACGCTTGCCACCTGCGAAGGTGTTGATAAAGGTGGATTTTCCCACGTTGGTGATGCCCACCACCATGGCGCGGATAGGCTTTTTCATCCCCTTTGCGGCGTAGCGAGCCAGCTTTTCCGCCATCAGCTCCCGAATAGCGGGGGCAACGTTCTTCACACCCATGCCGGTCTTGCAGTCGATGGGGATCACCATATGCTCCTCGCTTTTCAGCAAATTCACGTAGCGGCTCACAGCCCGTCGGTCTGCCAGGGAGCATTTGGTCAGCAGGGTCAGCGTAGGCTTCCCCTTGAACAGCTCCGCAAAGGAGGGGTTTCGGCTTGAGATGGGCGCGCGGGCGTCCAGAAGCTCGATGACCATATCCACCAAGGGCAGGTCTTCCTGTATTTTTCGTTTTGCTCGGGTCATGTGCCCCGGATACCAAACGATCTGTTTATCCATAACGTTTCCTTATCTTCAATCCACCGTGCCGAACTCGGAAAGGGGGAACACTCTCAGCACCACTTTGCCCAGAATATGCTCCACGTCCTGCTCGCCCACTTCCAGATAACGGCTGTCCTTGGAGTTGTTGCGGTTGTCACCCATGACGAAGACCTTGCCTTCCTTCACGGTGAACTCGCAAACGCCTTCCTCGTCCACGCCGTACATACGGTCCATATCTGCCATATACATGGTGGCTCCCAGGACCTGCTTGATGTAGGTTTCCTCCAGCTTGACGCCGTCCACCTCCACCGTCCAATGGGTGAAGTCGATGCGGACTCTCTGCCCTCCTGCGGCGATGACCCGCTTGATCAGGGGCTGGCCGTCGTCCATAATGTTCAGCACCACGATGTCCCCCGTTTCGGGCTCGTAGAGGAAGTCGGAGATGATCAGCGTGTCCGCATGGTCGGAGGAATCTCCCCCGTGGAGGGTGGGAAGCATGGAATCGCCGTCCACCGTCACGTTGCGGAAGAAGAACAGAAACAGCACGATCATTACGGAAAGCGCCACGCAGAAGGTCTCTATATATTCAAATACAGTACGCATCACGGAAAAGGCGCGGTCTTCCGCCTTCTCTTCTCCGGCAGGCTCTTCCGCCGGGGGAACGGGCTCTTCGTCCGTCTCCGCGGGAAGCTCTTCCGGGAGAATCTCTTCCGTAGGCTCCGTTTCCGTCAGGAATTCCTTTTCATCCATGGCGTTTTCTCCTTTACAAGAATTCGTAAGCTGTGTGTAGTACGCAAAAGACGCCTCTTTCCGGAGTGCGCCAAAAGGCGCCTCGCCCACACAAACGCAAAAGACGCCTCTTTCCAGAGGCGCCTTGCATCAAAGTCAGATTTTTTCTTTTACCTTTGCGCTCTTGCCCACTCTGTCACGCAGGTAGTACAGTTTTGCTCTGCGAACCTTACCCTGGCGGGTAACTTCTACCTTCACAACGTTGGGGGAATGCAGAGGGAAGGTCTTCTCGGTGCCTACGCCGAAAGAAACGCGTCTTACGGTGAAGGTCTCGGAGATGCCACCGTTCTTCTTAGCGATAACGGTGCCTTCGAAAAGCTGAATTCTCTCTCTGGTGCCCTCAACGATACGCTGATGAACCTTAACGGTGTCACCTACGTTGAACTGAGGAACCTCAGACTTGAGCTGCTGCTTTGCAAATGCTTCCAATGCGGTCATGATTGCTCATCCTCCTATAGTAATTATAGTAATTTTGAGACGTTCGTACAGAGCTGCAGAGGACCGTCCACACAAATTGACATCAAATTATAGCACACAAATTCGGAAAATGCAAGAGGTTTTTTCAATTTTTTCCGCCTAAAGGGTACATTTTTTCAATTTTTTTGATGGCAGGATACAAAAGCGGCATGGCAATCAGGGAAAGGATCAGGTTGGGAAGCATATAACTGCCGTTGTACAGGATGGAATACACCACGGACATATCCGCGCCGAAGGTCATACCGAAGATCTCCTCGGTGGCGCCAACCGCGATCTTCCAGGCGGTGATGCCTGCCACAAAATGGACGGCAAAGCGGGCCAGGTTGCCCACCAGGACTCCAAGCTCCAGGCTGAGAAGCCCCTTCCCACGGAACAGGCCTGCCACACCGATAGCGCCGTAGGCCAATACGTAATCCAGGATCACCGAGACGATGCCCCAGCCGATACCGCCGCCGATGATACAATCCACCAGGCCGTACACCATACAAGCGCCGAAGCCCCAGCCCAAACCGTGGCGATAGCCGATGAGCACCAGAGGAACGGCGACGAAGTTGATAGAGCCTCCGTTTGCCCAGAACCAGGGGATCTGGAGGAAGGAGATCACTACCGCGGCGGCAACCAGAATGCCGCACTCACAAAGAGAATAAAGATGCTGTTTGGTTTTTGTCATTGCAAAAACCTCCTTATAAAAGAATACAAAAGATCCGCGAGGAAACACCCACGCGGACCATAACACAAAAAACAAACGGTTACAATCTCCCTACGCTGGTATTATCCAAATCAGGTTAAAGGGTTCAGCGGTCTCCCGCCGTCTCAGCCGTTATGCACAGCACCCCTGAGTACGTTTATCGACGCGTATTCTTTTGTTCGACACAAGTTATAGCACAAAAATCGGGATTTGTCAAGAGGTTTTTTTCGTGTACCACCAAAAGGTCTCCCTTGTGTACGATGATCTCCGCCTCTTTGCCGCAAAGACGGTTGCTCACACCCAGAGGATAGTGATCCGTCAAGGTCGCCCGTTCCAGCTCGTAGGACAAGCCCCTCAAGGTGACCACCGCTTCCCCGCCTATGGCAAACAGCGACAGGAAGCCATGGTTTTCCGCCGTGAAGGTAACGCTTTCCTCCCGCAGGAGAAAGATCTCACAGCCCTTGCCGTAGAGGGTTCCCCTCCCCCCTTGGTCGGCAAGCCAGACCAGAAGCTGGAGGTTTGCCACGGTGTGGCTGATCCGATCCCCGCCCAACCCGCCGTACAGGCAGAAGGTTTTGTAGCCTTTGGCAAGGCCCTCCCTGCAGGCAAGCATCAGATCCGTCTCGTCCTTGCGTGTGGGATGGAGGATCAGATTGGGCTCTTTCGGGATATACCCCAGGGAATCGAAATCCCCTAAGATCAGATCCGCGGGGATCTTCCGTTTTTTCAGGATCTCCAGCCCGCCGTCAGCGGCGATGACCAGATCCGTCTCATCGGGGCAAAATGCTGTGGAGGAATTCTCCCCCGCGCCTACGATATAACAAGTGTTCACGTTTGCTCCTCCCGATATTCCGGAATGGCAACCCCGTCCCCTGTGTTTTTCACCGTCACCTTAGCCGTCAAGGTCAGATCCAGCCGCAGATCCTCTTGGTCGGGGGTATACCCCGGGGTATAAGCCGCCGTCTCAAAAAGGGAGACCGTCAGCTTCACGGAAAGGGAACGCACCCTGCCGTCCTTCACGGAGAAGGTATAAGTCACGTCTCCGTAGGCCTCCTTGTCCCGATCCGGCACCCGGATCCCCGCCAGGGCGTAGAGATCCGTCTTCCAGACCTCCTCCACCAATTCCTTCTGCCCTGCGTTTGCCACCAGAGTGTACAGGATCCCTCCGTCGGTCTCCTCTGCTGTCAAGGCCTTCACAGCATCCAGTCCGGGCAGAGGCAGACGACAATAGGGAAAGGCGTTGAAAAACTCCTCCGGCGAAGATTCCAGGTCGTAGGTCTCGCCGTTTTCGATATGCTTTTTCACCCCGTCCGCATAATACTCCTCACTGCTGTAAGTGGAAGCCAACAGGGTGGCGGTGTATTTCTGCCAGGCAGTCTCCGAGGCTCTGTCAAAGCAGGCATTCCCCTGAATGAAATAGAGGACTCCTGCCTCCCCGGTGTCGTCGTCCGCAAAGGAGGCCTCCATCAGGAAGCCGATCTCCCCTCTCTGCATCTCGTTATAGCTCTCGTGAAGAGAAACGAGGGTGTGATACACACCCTCGTCAGGCTTCTGCTGACAAGCGGTCAGTAAAAGCATTGCTGCGATCATACAGGAGGCGATCTTCAGATACGCCTTCTTCATCATCTGCCCACCTTTTCTCCCGCAATAAACTGCTCCAGCTTACTCTGGACGTTACGCAGGTCGCTGACACGGCAATAGTAACTGCCGGAGCCATTGATGGTATAGTAGGCACGGCTGGAGGATACGCGGTAGAAGACGTATTCCTTGGCATCCGTGGTCGTGGTGATCTTGATACGCATATATTCTTCCGCGGTATCTCCCTCGGAGGGCTGGTATACGTCACGCATATACAGCTGTACGATGGAAAGGTACAGGTAGCGGAAGCTTTCCTCGTCCATCTCCTTGTCGCCCCACAGAACGGAGGTCAAAGTCTTATCCTCGGCGGTGACGTCGAAGACGTATTCCTTGCCGCCGCAGGCGATGGAAAGCTCGCGGATCTCGTAGAAATACATACCCACCATGGAGTGATCCACGTATTCCAACAGCTCCCAATCCAGCCAGGGCGCAGTCTCCCTGGAGACTCTTGCCACGATGCCGGTGCAGAAGGTGAACACTCTGCCGTCCTCGTACAAGTCACCGGTGATGGTGGAGTAGGCGTAGTAGCATCCGTTCTCCTCGTCGTAGGCGGAGAAGTAAACGTCCGTTACGAAGCCCTTGTAGGTGTACGCGAAGTGCATTGCGGGATCATCCAGCCCGAACTCCTTCAGCATCTCCGTGTTGATGGTGTCGTCAGCATCCTTGTTATGCTCGCTGATGCCCACCTTGGCAACGCTGTCACCCTTGAGAGTGGCAAGGCCGTTGAGGAAGTCGGCGAAGTTGGTGCTGTCCATATAGGCGTAGTTCTTGCCCACGGGGATAAAGGAGGAAGGAGCCACCAGACGCCACAGACCGGTGAGCGCGTCGTTGGGAACGGCGTCTGTGCCGTCGGCGGTGATGAGGATCTCATCCATGACCAGATAGCCGATCTTTTTGGGCATTTGGAAGGTCAATTCAACCATCACCACGGGCTCGTCGCTTTCGATACGGAAGGTGTACTCCTTCACCGTATCCTCCTTGTGATTGGAGAAATCCAAGCCGTGGTCGGAAAGCTTTTTGAAGTTTTCCCCGTCGTAGGAGTAGCGGATGCTGACCTCCTCGGGAAGGATGGCGGCGTACTTCTTGTTGTCGGAATCCAACAGCAGACCGAAGGTACATTCGTATACGCCGTCTGCGGCGATGTTGGTGACAGCCGCACGAATGGAGAAGTTTTCCCCGTCACTGCTGGCCAGACCCGCCATATAAGCGCCGTCGGTCTCACCCGTCCAGTCGGAATAGGTCAAGCCGGAGTTGTTGTACTTCTTTTTATCCTTCAACAGCTCGCCGATGGCGGTGTTGTTGGAGGAGGCGTTGTCGGAGAAATCCAGCACGGGCAGATTCAGTATCACGGCGTGGACGTCCTTTTCGGGATCGCCGTGGAAGAAATCCATCTCCACCTTTTCGATCTCGTAGACCTCGTTCACGTCCTGGATGCCGTTGACCAGCTGGGCCTCAAAGAAGGTCTCCACGGGCTTGGTCAGGTTGCCCTCCACGTTGGTGGTGGGAACCAGGAAGATCTTATCGCTGGGGAAGTTCTCGATAACCTTGTCGTCCTTCATCTTCATGCCGAAGTACATGGCGTAGTAATACGCCCCGGAAGCGGCCTTCTTGCCGATCTGGATCTGATGGACGTAGAAGCTGCCGTCGGATGTGGGCTGGGTCATGAGGGTGTAGCGGCAGGTCAGCTTTTCTTCCTTGCCGAAGCCGTACACGGAGTAATCCAACCGATCCTCCAGCTTGCCTGCGGTGATCACGTAGCGGCAATCCACCAGCAGAGAAGCAAAGGTCTCGGCGTTGTAGGTGAGATATTCGCACCCGCCGAAGTAGAAGGTGCCGTTCTGTTCCTGATAGATCAGATACTCGCCGTATTCGTTCTCCACATTCAGATAAGCGATGTCGTTTCTGTTGACCATGGGGAACATCACCACGCCGCCGGAGACCAGCACCGTGTTGCCGTCCTTGTCAAAGCCGTCCAGAGGGCGGAGGGCAAGCTGCAAGGCTTCCTTCCCGGTAAGCTCCAGAATGGCGTTGGTGAAGATGGCTTCCCCGTCAAAGCCGTAGACGGCGTTGTCCACGGGGCGGCTCTTATAGAAGGATGCGTAGGTATATTCCAAGGTCTTCCCGCCGCAGACCACCTTCACGCCGTTGAAGGTATCCCCGGTGTTGAAGGAGACGTCCACGTCTCCCGTTTGGCTTGCATACAGGGTGGCGTAGGTGTAGATGCGGTAGACGTTGGGGTCTCCCTCCTCGGTAAGCTCACCCTCTACGCGGTTGCAGAAGATGATCTCCACGTCGGCATCCAGCGCGTCCAGCACGGTAACCGTCTGTTCGTCCAGAACGTAGAAGGGAGGCAGGGGCGCTTCTTCCTTCAAAAACAGGAAGTAAGAGCCCAGCAGAAGGGCTGCCACCGCCAACACCACCCCCACCAGAATGATCTGGTTCTTGATGGTCAGCTTGAAGCCGGTGCGGCGGCGTTTGTTTTCGTTGGTTTCGGCAAAGACGGAGAGGATCTCCTTCTTTTCCTCTTCGGTCAGCTCGTGGGGGTCACGGGGGTATTCAACCTCCGTTTGCTCCAGAACTTCCCCGTTTTCCTTTTGTTCCATGCTCATGTGCGTTTCCTTTCGGGGATCACAGGTGGCGGCGGCGAACGAAGACCACCAGGCCGGCGATCAGGATCAGCGAAGGCAATACCGCGCAGATGATGATGCCCAAACGGGTGGCAACGTTGGTCTCGATGGCCAGGGCCACGTCGTTGATGGTCTTATAATCGATATCCAGAGAATAACGCTCCACACCCATGGTGCGTGCCGCGGAAAGCATCAAAGCACCGTTGCCGAAGGCGGCGGCGTCAACGCTGCCCGTCCCTGCAAAGTCGGTGGAGCCCACCAGCATCACGTACTGATACTTCATCACCTGGTTGGTGCTGTTTTCGTCCTCCAGATTGACGTAGTCGCCGTTGGCGGACAGCAGCATCAGGGGGAACTTGCCCGTGGAAGACTCGTTGGCCTGGCTATTGGTGGAGGTGGCGTCGGAAGCGGAGGTCAGCACCGTTTCTACGGTGAAATCGTCCTTGGTGCCCGTGTTTGCGGCGTACAGTTCCACGCTGTGAGGCATCACCACGCGGATCTCGTTGGCGTACAGGCTCTTGATGAGCTGGAAGGCCGCGCTGTTATCCGGGTTTGCCATGTCCGTCACGTACTGGGCGGAAAGGTTCAGGGGGTTGTTGTTGAAGTTTGCGGTGGTGTGGCTCACCTGGTTGTAAGCCTTGTAGCCCATGCCCCATTCCTCCAGAAGGTAGTCGGAAAGGTTGGGAAGCACGGGGGTCTGGTCGTCCACCATCACGATGAGGTTGTTATAGCTGTCGGTGTAGTCCATCAGCTTTTCCACTTCCTCGGGGGTGAAGTCTTTGGTAGGATCGTTGACGATCATGATCTTGGTGCGGGGATCGATCTCCTGGGAGGCCAGGTCCACCGTCAGCACCTCGAAGCCGGCGTTCATCAGCAGGTCCGCCAGAGCGGATTTCGCCTTGCCGTCCGCAACCTGCGCGGGCTCGCCGTGGCCGGTGGTGAAGCTCACCACCTGGGGCTCGGAAACACAGCTCTGGAGAAGAGCGGTGGTAAGACGAAGCTCGCCGTTGAAGCCTACGTAGGTGTAGGTCTCGCTGTCGATCATCAGGAATGCATCCAAGGTCAGCACTCTTGCGTGGTATTTACCCTCCACGATGATGTGGCTGGAGGTAAGGGTGGTATTGGTGATCTCGTTGTAACGGGTGGCCCATTCGGGGTCACGGGTCAGGTTCTTGTATTCCACCTTGATCCCTTCGTACTCGTAGGCGTATTCCTCGCAGAGATCACGCACCAGAGCCAAGGGGTTCAAGCCGTGGAGGCCGTTATCCACCACGTTGCCGGAGGCATCGGT
Organism: Clostridia bacterium; assembly: GCA_017516825.1. Classification (GTDB taxonomy): domain Bacteria; phylum Bacillota; class Clostridia; order Oscillospirales; family CAG-382; genus Coliplasma. The sequence goes on from JAFXBC010000014.1 coordinate 22,120, forward strand.
GGGCTGGTTGTAGCTGTCATAGGCGTCGCGGTCGGCCAGCAGGTAAATGGTGGCCTCCAGGTCACCCGCCTCCTCAAGACCGCCCAGCACGTTGCGGGAGACGTCTCCGATGGAGATGAATTCCTCGGCAGTCAGGTCGATGTTCAGGTTGATGGAGCCTGCCACGGAGGAGATCACCAGGTTCAACGCGATGACCAGCACCACGAAGACCAGGGTATAGATCACGGAGATGGAGCCCCGCTTCAGACGGTTGCCCCGGCTCTCTTTTTGCATATTCTTGTTCATCTGTCTGTTCTCCTTTCCGTTACGACCAACGGCGCTTGTCGTAGACGCGCACCGTCAGGAACACGAAGACTGCCGCAAGGGAGAAGAAGTATACGACGGCAGGGATGCTGAGGGTCTGGTTCATAAAGGGAACGTAGCGATCCAGAATGGAGAACCAGGCCAGAACGTTCTGCAGCCATTCAAAGGGAATGGAATCCACCACGAAGAACAACAGCAGCATAGCCGCGTTGAGGCCGATGGAGGAAACTGCCGCGATAAGCTGGTTCTGGGTCAGAGAGGACAGGAACAGACCCACGGCAACGAAGGCCGCACCGATCAGGAACACGCCGAGAATGTTGGCGAAGATGGATGCGGTGTTGGGAGTGCCGTACATATACAGCAGTACGAAGTTCACGGTATTCACCAGGAAGGTACAGCCATAGATGGTCAGAGCGGCCAGGTACTTACCCATCACCATGCCCGTGAGAGAAACGGGCGCGGTGAGCAGGAGCTGCTCGGTTTTGGTACGGCGATCCTCAGCAAACAGCTTCATGGTCAGCAGAGGAATGAGGATGGCGAACATGAAGATCATATACATGAAGTATTCGCCCAGGCTCTGGGTGCTTTGGTTTGCCAGGGTGGTGAAGTAGAACAGCAGGCCGGAAACCAAAAGGAACATACCACAGAAGATATAACCGATGGGGGTCACGAAATAGGAGCGAAGCTCTCTTTTATAGATGGCAAACATCAGTTTTTACCTCCTTTGGTATTTCTTCCCTTACGCTGTTCGCCTACCAGGCGGATAAAGATATCCTCCAGGCTCAGCTCCATGCCCTCCAGACCGACCAGCGGCCAGCCCTTGGAGGCCAGGGTATAGAACAAAGGCTTTCTTGCGTCCACACGCTCCTCGGATTCGATGAGGTAGCTGATACTGTCGGTATCCCGCTTGCCCAGCACGTCCACGGAACGGATGCCCGCAACCCCCTTCAGGGTCTTCAGCACCTCGTCCTGGGGGCCAACCACCTTGGCTACCATCTTGCGGGAGCCGTCCACGGCGGTGACCAGATCCTCGGTCTTCTCGTTGGCCACGATCTTACCCTTGTTGATGACCACGATACGGTCGCAGACCGCCTGCACCTCGGGAAGGATGTGGGTGGAAAGGATGATGGTATGCTCTTTGCCCAGCATACGGATCAGATTGCGGATGTCGATGATCTGCTTGGGGTCAAGACCTACCGTGGGCTCGTCAAAGATCAGCACGCGGGGGTTGCCGATGAGCGCCTGGGCGATGCCCACACGCTGGCGGTAGCCCTTGGAAAGGTTGCCGATGAGACGGTCGTAAACGTCCCCGATCTTCACCACGTCGCAGATCTCACGGATATGCTGTTGACGGGGGAAGGTGCAGCCCTTCAGGTCGTAAATAAAGCTCAGATATTCCTTGACGGTCATATCCGTGTACAGAGGAGGCATCTCCGGCAAAAAGCCGATGTTACGCTTTGCCTCCAACGGATTTTCCAGGATATCCACACCGTTCACGCGGCAGGTGCCGCCGGTAGCGGACAGATAGCCGGTGAGAATGTTCATCGTGGTGGATTTACCTGCACCGTTCGGCCCCAAGAACCCCATGATCTCCCCTTCTTCCACACGGAACGTCACGTCATCTACCGCGCGTTGCGTGCCGAAGACTTTGCTAAGGCCGTTGATTTCGATCATACATTTTCTCCTTCGGTTTTATCTTCGTGTAAGAGTCCCAGCTCACGGAGCGCCTGCTCGGGAACCTCTGCGGGGCAGCCGGTCATCAGCTCGGAGGCGTTCTGCACCTTGGGGAAGGCAACCACGTCACGCAGGCTTTCCGCGCCCACCATCTGCATCACCAGACGGTCCAGACCCAGGGCCATACCGCCGTGGGGAGGTGCGCCGTAACGGAAGGCGTCCAGCAAATATCCGAACTTGGCGTGGGCTTCCTCGTCGGAAAGGCCCAACAGCTCGAAGATCTTTGCCTGCAATACGGGGTCGGTGATACGGATGGAGCCGGAGGACAGCTCGATGCCGTTCAGCACCAGGTCGTAGCACTTTGCACGAACGTTGCCTTTATCCGTTTCCAGATAGGGCAGGCAGTCGTCCATGACGGCGGTGAAGGGATGGTGCATTGCCAGCCACTCGCCGCTTTCCTTGTCGTATTCGAAGAAGGGGAACTCCACCACCCACAGGAAGGCGAAGCCCTTTCTCTCGATGCCCAGACGGTTGGCCGCCTCCAGACGGAGCTGACCCAGCTGGGTGAGAAGCTTGTTGGTGTCTCCGTCTGCCATCACCAGAAGGATATCCCCTTCCTTGCAGTCGGAAACGGTGTAGATGGCCTCCATCTCTTCCTCGGTCATGAACTTGGCGAAAGAGGAGCTGGTCTGCTCGGCACGGCGCACCCAGGCAACGCCCTTGGCACCGCATCCCTTGGCGTATTCCACCAATTTGTCAATGTCCTTGCGGGTCATACGGCTTGCCGCATCCTTCAGCACGATGGCACGGACGGAGCCGCCTGCCTCCAAGGCACCGGTGAACACAGAGAAGCCGCAGTTCTTGACCACTTCGGAAAGATCACAGATCTCCATGCCGAAGCGGATATCGGGCTTATCGGAGCCGTAACGCTCCATGACCTCTTTGTAGGTATATCTGGGAATGGGCATGGGAAGATCGATATCCATGGTCTCAAGGAACAGTCTGTGGATATAGCCCTCCGCCATGGCCAGGATGTCCTCCATGTCCACGAAGCTCATTTCCAGGTCGATCTGGGTGAACTCCGGCTGACGGTCTGCACGGAGGTCCTCGTCGCGGAAGCAACGGGCGATCTGCACGTAGCGGTCAAAGCCTGCCACCATGGACAGCTGCTTGTACAGCTGGGGAGACTGGGGCAGAGCGTAGAAGGAGCCGGGATGCACGCGGGAGGGTACCAGGTAGTCTCTGGCGCCCTCGGGAGTGGAACGGATGAGGTAGGGGGTCTCGATCTCGATAAAGCCGTTCTCGTCGAAATAGTCACGGGTGACCTTTGCCACGCGGTGACGGAACATCAGATTCTGCTGCAGCTTACTGCGGCGGAGATCCAGATAGCGGTATTTCAGACGGATGTCCTCGGCGGTCTTGCAATCGTCGATGATCTCAAAGGGAGGCACCTCGCTCTCGCCCAGGATCTTCACGGAGTCCGCATAGATCTCCACCTCGCCGGTGGGGATCTCCGTATTGATGCTGGAACGGACTCTCACCGTACCGCAAACGGAAAGGACGAACTCGTTGCGGCAGGAGGCCGCCTTCTCAAACAACCCGGGATCGGTGGTATCGTCAAAGGCCAGCTGTACGAAGCCGGAACGGTCTCTCAGATCCAAAAACAACAAATTTCCCAGGTTTCTCTTCTTTTTGACCCAGCCCATAACGCAGACTCTCTCGCCTGCGTGGTCGCGGCGCAGATCGCCGCAGTAGTGGGTGCGGCGGTCGCCGCCCATCAGTTCTGCCATCTTCTTTATTCTCCTTCTTTTTCGCCGAGCGGCTTGCGCTGGCCGGGATTTTCCAAAAATTCTGCGTAGCGGTAGCCCTGGGCTTCCGCCTGGGCAAGCTGTTTGCCCACTTTTTTCTTCTTTTTCACCAAGGTGACATCAAATTCCCCGTGGAGGGTACGGGCGTAGCGAATAGCTTCTGCGATCTGCCCTTCGTCGTAGAACAGCGCCAAACGTTCCTTCTGCCCCAGTTCTCCCCGCCGGCAAAGGACGGAGAAGATCCGCTCAAAGCCGATGGAGAAGCCCACTGCGGGAACGGATTCCCCGGTGAACTTGCAGATGAGGTTATCGTATCTGCCGCCGCCGGCAACGGTACCGCCGAAGGCAGGACATTCGATCTCAAACACCGTACCGGTGTAATATCCCTGACCACGTACCAGGGTAGCGTCGAAGATCACTTCGTATCTGCCCTCTGCCAGAGAATTGGTCTGACTGAGAATAGAGCTCAGCACCTCTGCCTCCGCCTCACAGCCGTAGGAAGCCAAGGTCTCCAAGCGGAGATCCCCGGTGAGGATGGTGATCAGCTTGTCCGCCGCCGCTTCCCCGAAGCCCTTCTCGCAAAGCTCTGCCTTTACCCCGTCAAAGCCGATCTTATCCGCTTTATCCACGGTGACGCAGACGGTGTCGGAGGCTTCTGCGGGGAAGCCGCACCAGATGATCAAGTTGCGGAGCAGGTTGCGGTGGTTGATCCGCACCTTGAATTCGTCGATGCCCACCGCCAACAGCGCTTCCGCGGTGACGGAGATCAGCTCCACCTCGCAGTCCATGCTGTCGGAGCCCAGAATGTCGATATCGCACTGGACGAACTCACGGAGTCTGCCCTTCTGGGGGCGCTCCGCACGGTAAACTCTGCCGATCTGGATGGTCTTGAAGGGGGTCTCCAGGTCGTTTTTATGGCAAGCGTAATAGCGGGACAGGGGCAATGTCAGGTCGTAACGGAGACCCAAGTCGCACAAATGGGCGAAATCCCCTGCTTCGATGGCCTTTTCCAGCTTCTGCCCACGCTTTTCCAAGCGGTAGATCAGCTTCAGGTTGTCGCCGCCGTCGCTGTTTTCCAGATTTTCCAAGCATTCCACAGCGGGGGTCTCAATGGCACGGAAGCCGTTGGAGCGGTACACGCCGCGGATGGTCTGCATCAGGCTGTCCCGGATGCTGTTTTCGGAGGGCAGGTAATCCCGCATGCCCTCGGTAGGTGTCAGTTTCATAAAAATGTATCCTTAAAAATTTCTACTCTGCAAATATACGCGCAAAAAGGCACCGCCGAGATTTCGGCGGTTCCTTGCCGCTGAACGCAAATGCCCCCTTTACGGCTTTCAGCCTGCAAAGGACGTGCTTCTGTCGTTGGCGCGCCAATCCAGGTCGCCGCGCTCAAGGGACAGGATCAATGCTTCGGCGGTGGCAATGTTGGTGGCCGCGGGGACGTTGTGGGTGTCACACTCACGGATCAGGGGTACTTCGATCTCCATATACTCCTGGGCGTCCCGGGTGTCGCAAAGAAGGATCAGAAGATCCACCTCGCCGTAGGAGATCTTGGAAGCCAGTTGATGGGCGCCGCCGTGGAAACCGGAAAGAAGCTTTTCGATGGTCAGGCCGGTGGCCTCGGCGATATACTTCGCGGTCGTCGCAGTGGCGCAGATGTTGTGGCGGGAAAGGACGCCGCAGTACGCCATGCAAAACTCGGTGATGAGTTCCTTTTTCTTGTCGTTAGCGATGATCGCAATATTCATGTTCTTGCACAACCTTTCTTTCTTTTTAGAGAGGGGTTACGTTTTACCGGGTATGTCCCCGGGTAAACGGCCGAAGGCTTCGGAAAAGCATTTTTTCTTCCGCTTCGGACGGTGGGTGCCTTGCAGCAGGGGGACCGTACCCCCGCACAGCCGTAAGGCAACGTTCAGGAAAGCGACCTCGCAGGGGCGCAACTTCTCCCGCTCCTTGCCGTCTAAAAGGAGACGCCCCTTTTCCTGGAAGGCGGGAAGCTCCTCCGAAAAGGGCACCACGCCCAGCAAGGGTACGTGAGAGCGGTGGATCATCTCCAGCACGGTGGGCAGACTGCCCTCCTTTGCAAAAGCCTCGCGGTAGCAGTTTACCACCAGGCGCACCCGATTGTGGCCCAACTGTGCCAAGCTTGCCGCCGTCTTTTCCGCGGCGCGAATGGCGGTGGTCTGATGGAGAGAAACCACCAAGGCCTCGTCCGCCTGCATGGCAAACCGACGGTAATACTCCGACAGCTCCGCAGAGGAATCCACAATGCAATAGTCGTATTCTTTTCTCAGATAGGAAAAGAGCTTTTCCTCACTCCCATGGGGGAAGGGCCTTCCGTCGTAACGGCCGGGCGCGGCCAGGAAATGCAAATTCTCCTGCCGGGGAACGGGAACGATCGCCTCTTGTGGGGTACAGCGGCCGAACAATACGTCGCCGCAATCCCGCGAAACAAGCGCCTCCATCCCCAAAACCAAGTCCATACACCGCATCCCGAAATCCCCGTCCACGATACAGACGCGCTTTCCCAGGGCCGCAAGTGCCGCAGAGATCCCCGCCGAAACGGTGGTCTTCCCTGCGCCGCCCTTGAAGGCGGTGACAAAAATGACTCTGCCCAAAACGGTACACTCCTCCAAAATAGAGTCATTCTAAATATACCATTTACCGCCGATTTTGTCAAGAGGAAACCGTCAAAAGTTGGCGAGTTCCTTACATATTTTATAAAAAAATCACATACAGATGACAGGAAAGGAGCTATTTTTCCATGTATCATTCTCTCGGAAATCACCGCACCCCCTCACGGGCGGAGGAGATCGGAAAATACGTATCGGAAACGGGAGCCACCGTCCGCGCCGCCGCAGGGCGGTTCGGCGTCAGCAAATCCACGGTACACAAGGATCTGACCATACGGCTGAAAGCCCAGAACCGCACCCTTTATCGGCAGGTGCAGGCGGTCTTGAAAACCAACAAGGAGGAACGGCACAAGCGGGGCGGAGACGCCACCAGGCTGAAATATTTGGCAGTAAAGCAGGATAGATATTGACAAATACTTATTTTAGCGGTATACTATGGTAAAGAAGATCGACTTTTTTCGAGGAAGCAGAAAGGGAACGCTATGGCAAAGAAAAGAATTCTGTTCATAGGCAACGCCGCCATCCGCTTTGCGGTGGGCACCCCCTACATTCCCGCACCGGGAGAATCCATCCTCTCCGACGGCAACTATACCTTCGCCCCCGGGGGCAGAAGCGCCCTGAGCGCCATCGCCGCCGCAAGGCTGGGGTACGACGCCGTACTTTGCGCCCGCGTAGGGGACGATTACTACGGCGACCGTTTGGTGGAGGTGTTCCGAAACGAAGGGCTCCACATCGCCAACGTCACCGTGAAAAGAGAGTGCCAGACAGGCCTTTCTCTGGAGCTTACCGAACGGGACGGCACCACCAGAGAGATCTTCTTCCCCGGAGCCAACGCGCACCTGGATTACGCCTACGCCGAGGGTGCCATGGGCAGTTATCCCGACGCCATCGTGGCGTCGCTGGAGGGGGATCCGGAGATGATCCTGCGGCTTTCCGCCATTGCGGAGGAGCGGGGCATCCCCTTCTTCCTGGACGGTTCCGTACGACGGGAGGCCGTTCCTACCGACTTCCCCTTCGAAAAGCTGGGCGCTACCGAGCTTTTGATCTTAAATGAGGAGGATGCAAGGCTGTTCTCCGGCATCGAGCCCGGCAACGAAGAAAACCGCAAGCTGGCGTGCTACACCATCCGCAAGCGGTTTGACGTGCGCTATATCGTTTTGCAGTTGGGGAACGTGGGCTCCTTTATCTACGACGGTAAGTATTTCAGCGCCATCTCCGGCCCGGAAAGCGAAGTGGTGGATCCCGCAGGGGCTTCCGAGGCCTATACCGCCGCGCTGGTGGGTCATTATCTCCACGGCGGCGACCTGCGTTCTGCCGCTGAATTTGCCTCCGCCGTGTATGCAGCCGTGGCTTCCCGCCACGGGGGCTATCAATCCCTCCCCAAGAAAAAAGCATAAGACGAAAAAGCAAACCACCGAGGGCGATGTTGTGCCCCAAATTATACGGACAGCACAAAAACACCCCTATGGTAGGCAATATTAGAATTTAAGCGACAAACTGACTTCGTTTTTCAAGCGGGGTCAGTTTTGTTTTGGTTTGGATGCGATCGTTGTTGTAGAAGCGA
>JAFXBC010000003.1 GCA_017516825.1 Clostridia bacterium
CTTCAGCTTGGGATAGAAGTAGGTGCTTTTCTGGGGCATTTTGTCCCCTGCCTCCGCCACGGCGCGGATCTCCTCCACGGTGGTAGCGTTCAGCAGGAAGGCGGCGGTGGACTCGCCCCTGCGGACAGATAACACGGCTTCCTCCTGGTCGCGGGTGTAGCGGAGATTGATCTGCTTTGCCATGTTCTCACGGTCGATGCCCAGCACTCCCTCCAGAAGCAGGGTGTGGAGTACGGTAACGTCCAGGTCTGCGTAGGCGGCGGAGCGGCCCTCCACGGTGAGGGAATCTGCCTTCTCGTTACCGATCAGCAGAGTAAACCCCTCTCCCCCGGTATAAAAGCCGAAGGCGTGGCGGTCCTTGTGTGCCTCCAGCACTTCCCTTGCCTCCCTCACGTCGGGGTATTCTCTTGCTGTGAAGTAAAGGCTTGCTTTTTGCAAAAAGGCCTCCTTCTCCACGGGCAGGTCGCGGATGAGACGGTGGGTGGGCAATACCACCAGGCCGTCGTCCTCCAGATCCACCAAGGTCATGAGTATGGAATCGGCTTCCAGATCTTCGGGGTTGCCGTTTTCTTCCATATGTTTTTTGAAATTCAACCCCGTTTCGTAGCGGTGGTGACCGTCTGCGATGAAAAGCTGTTTGTCCGTAAAGGCCTCCGCAAGACGGGTGATGAGGGTAGGATCCTCGATCTTCTGCAGGGTGTGGGTGACCCCTTCCACGTCGGTAAACTCCCCGAGGATCGGCAGCTCCTCACAGCCTGCCAAAAGGGTGCGGACGGTGCCTTCCTTGTCCCTGTAAAGAGAATACACGGAGGAAAAATTACATCCCGTGGCGCACAGCAGGTTGAAGCGGTCGGTCTTTGCCTTTGATAGGGTCTCCTCGTGGGGAAGCACCACACGCTCCGAGAAGGGCACCAGCCCCACACGGCACACCAGCCCGCGGAAGGAATAGGTCATTCCCTCCAAGGTGAAGGTCTCTGTGTATAGGTAGATCCCCTCTTTTTCGTCACGGGCAAGGATGCCGTCCTCCAGCCAACGGCAAAACAGCTTGCCCGCTTCCTCGTACCGCTCCTCCCCGCCCAAGGGCAGCTCCAAGCGGATGAGATTGTAGGGGTTCTGCTTGCAAAGAGCATTGTATTCTTCGTTGTTTACAATGTCGTAAGGCGGGCACACGCAAGTGTCAAGGGGGCCTGCCTTTTCCGTATACCGCAAAGCGCGGATGGGTTTGATATCGGCCATGGTAACATTCCTTTATTCTTTGGTCAGCTTTGCAAAGCTGCCCATGATGCGTTTGGTGGAGCCGCTGTCGAAGGCGATCTCGTAGAGCATATCCCCGCCCATGTTCTGGGCTGTCAGGATCTCTCCTGCACCGAAGAAGGGGTGCTTGATCCGATCTCCCGCCTCGAACACGCTCTGCCCCCCTGCGGGGGAGGCGGGGCGGGAAAAGGTCACCGCTTCACGGGTATAGTCGCTTCTGCGGGAGGGGTTCTTATAGGATTTCTCGCAATCCTCCTCGGGGATCTCCCCAAGGAAGCGGGAAGCACTGCGGAGATCCGTTCTGCCGTACAGCATTCTGGACTCGCAATGGTAGATATACAAAGCCTCTTTTGCGCGGGTGATGGCCACGTAGGCAAGACGGCGTTCTTCCTCCTCACTGCCCTCCATGAGGGCCTGCATACCGGGGAACAATCCGTCCTCAAAGCCCACAAGGAACACCACGGGGAACTCCAGCCCCTTGGCGGAATGGACGGTCATCATGGTGACGGCGTCCTGGCCTTCCTCCAATTCGTCCAGGTCGGAGACCAGAGCCATTTCCTCCAGGAAGGAAGCCAGGGTGGGCTCCTCTGCCGTTTCCTCGAACATCTTCACGGTGGAAAGGAATTCCTTCACGTTCTGTTCTCTTTCGTGCTCCGTATCCCCATCGGCGTTGGCCTCCTCCGCAAGGAAGCGCATATACCCGGAGGACTGCAACACGTATTCCACGGTGGCGGTGAGGGAATGGGTCTCCCCGAACTCCCGCATGGAGTCGATCAGTCTTGCAAATTCCTTGAGCTTGCCCGCGGCCTTCCCCATTTCGGAGTAACCGTCGGCGTTGGAGGCCACCTCAAACAGGCTCATGCCCTCTCTGCCGGCGATGGTCTCCAGCTTCAGAAGGGTGGTGTCTCCGATGGCACGCTTGGGAACGTTGATGATACGGCGCAACCGCACGTTGTCGGCAGGGTTGTTCACCACGGAAAGGTAGGACAGCACGTCCTTGATCTCACGGCGCTCGTTGAACCGCAAGCCCCCGCAAATGCGGTAGGGAATACGGTGCTTCACAAACGTCTGCTCGATGTTGTTGGAAAGGGCGGTCATACGATACAGCACGGCAAAATCCCCGTACTTCCGCTTACCGGCGTTTACTTGCTTGCGGATCTCCCCGACGATGGCCAGGGCTTCCTCCCCCTGGGTCATGGGACGGTGGACGTGGATCAGCTCCCCTTCCCCTGCCTTGGTCCAGAGGTTCTTGCCCTTTCTGCCCTTGTTGTGCTTGATCACGGCGTTGGCCGCGTTGAGAATATGTCCCGTGGAGCGGTAGTTCTGCTCCAGGCGGACGATCTTCGCCCGGGGGAAGGTGTGGTCGAACTGCAAAATGTTCTCCACGGTGGCCCCGCGGAAGCTGTAAATGGACTGGTCGTCGTCCCCCACCACGCACACGTTCTCCTTGCCGCCGCCAAGCATGGCCACCAAGCGGTTCTGAGAAGGGTTGGTGTCCTGGAACTCGTCCACCAGTACGTAATCGAATTGGTTGCGGTACTGCTCCAGCACCGCGGGATGCTCACGGAACAAGGTCTCGGTAAGCATGATGATATCGTCGAAATCCAAGGCCCCGGATTGCTTCAGCTCCCGTTGATACTCGGCGTATACCTCGGCGGATTTGATGATGCGGGTATCCTTCCCCGCGTCCATCAGCATCTCCTCGGGGGTATAGCTCTTATCTTTATAGCGGGAGATCAGTCCCATCACCGCCTTGGGGGAAAGGATCTTTTCATCCATGTGACGGCGCTTCATAATGGCGGCGATCACCTTTTTCACGTCGTCGGTGTCGTAGATGGTAAAGTTGGTGGGGTAGCCCAACAGCCCGATATGTCGGCGCAGGATCCGCACGCAGACGGAATGGAAGGTGCCTGCCCAGATGTCTCTTGCACGCTCTCCCAGAAGGGTCTGCAGACGCTCCTTGAACTCGTTTGCCGCCTTGTTGGTGAAGGTGATGCACAGCACCCGCCAGGGACGGGCGGGATCCACCGCCATCTGCTCCAGCACGCTGCGGATCCCCGCACGGGAGCCGCGCTCCGCCTCCAGCATTTGGGGGTAGAGCTGTTCCGCATCGTCGGGAAGCTCCTCGCTCTGCCAGGCGTTGCCGAACAGGATGATGTTGCCGATGCGGTTTACCAGCACGGTGGTCTTCCCCGAGCCTGCACCTGCCAGCACCAGCAGAGGGCCGTTGACGGTGGCCACCGCTTCCTGCTGGGGCGGGTTGAGAAAGCCGTAATAGCGGGCAAACAGCTCCCGCTTTTTGCGGTTGAATTCCTTTGCGAACTCCGTCACGGTCTTTCCCTCCTTCCGATAGGTATAAACAGGCATTTTAGAATATCATTCACATATTATATACCATCCATCCAAAAAAATCAATCCTTTTTTTCACGAAAACATTGCAATCACGCTCTCAATATGATAAAATGTTACCAAAATCAAAGGGAAAGGAACAACCATGCCATGAAACTTCTTCGGATCCTTGCCATTCTGCTGGTGACGGCCACCCTGCTTCCCACGACGGCATTTGCCTACGGAAGCGGTGACAGCACCCTGCTCATCACCCACATCAACACCTCTCCCTCCACGGAGGGCTCCGCCATCATTCTTTCCGGCTCTGCGGTGCAGAAGCTGGGAGAAAAAGGCACCTTCGCCTGGTGGACGGCTCTCATCTTCGATTGGGACGCCGAGGAGGGATGCTTCATTCTGACGGAAAGCAACACCAACTCCAACAACGTGGATAAATCCCAGATGGAGATCCCGGAAAACGGCTTTGCCTACTGCATCTGCGTAGGCAACGACTACTCCTCCACCGGGGGCATCAACTACATCACCGACCGCATCAAGCAAAGCAACGAATACGCCAAGTCCTTGAAGGTGGGCACCAAAGCTTACCTTTACGAGACCTCCCTTGCGGCGGGAAGCATCAAGACCAACGGCAAGAACTGGTACGCAGATGACTTTGTCAGCCAGTCCTACGTGAAGATCGGCACCCCCGACGAGGGGAAGAAGGCTTACGACCCCATCGCCAACCGAAACGATCTGCCCCAGCTTGTGATCTCTCCCAACTACGCAAACTCCACCCATTACGCCGAGCAGGACTGTATCCTGTTTGACAGCTCCTTCGGCGGTTACGTGAAGAACGTTTACGACTACTCCTGGTGGAGATGCCTGATCTTTGATTGGGATCCCGCAGAGGGATGCTACCGTGTGTTTGCTACGGATACCAACGTGGGAAGCGGCTTGAGCAAGGCTCCCGTGATCCCGAAAAACGGCTTCGTCATTCTGGACTGCGCCTCCCCCTCCCAGAACAGCGTTTCCGCCGCTTCCGTGGGGAACAAGGCCTATTTCTACAAGGAAAACGGCAAGTATACCATTTGTCTGAACCAGCCCATGGAGGGGAAGACGCCGCTCGCACCCGAGAATAAGGACGGCATTGCCTCCGCCCCTGTTTTGAAGATGGCGGCCAAGGAGAAATGCACCCCCGAGGGCTACACCGTGGAATGGGAGGCTGTGGAGGGCGCCACCTCTTACACCATCTCCGTGAACAACTCCACCTCCAACAATCTCTGCACCCTTTTGGTGACCCCCACCAAGGTGAACGGTACCTCTTACACCATTCCTAAGGGAAAATTGGAGATCGGCAGCTCTTACACCGTAACGGTCTCCGCGGACAACTCCGTATCCGCCTCCGCCAAGCTGTATTGCTTCTCCGCAGAGGCGCTGAACAGCAAGCTTTCCGACAAGACCGTATTGGCCTTCGGTGACTCCCTCACCGCAAGAAGCGGCTGGGTGGCTATGCTGGGAGGCTACATCGGTACCGAAGTGATCAACGCAGGCGTTGGCGGCGACTCCACCATCAACGCCGTGGGCAGATTGGAGCGTGACGTGCTTTCCAAGAAGCCCGACGTGGCCTTGGTCTGCTTCGGTATGAACGACCAGGCACAATCCGAAAGCAAAAAAGCTCCCAACGTGTCTCTGGACAAATACAGAGAGAACATGGTCCATATCATCGAGGAACTGCAGGCCATCGGCACCGACGTGATCCTCATCGCACCCCACGACGCATACAGCGGTAAGGGCTACTACACCCCCGGCGGCTACGGGCTGGATTACGCCTACGGCAACATGAAGGATTTCTGCAACGTGGTTCGTGAGCTGGCGGAGGAATATGGCTGCGGGCTCATCGATATCTACGCCGAGGCGGAATTGGAGGACATGACCAAGTTCTTAGCGGCGGGAGACGGTATTCACCAATCCCCCGAGGGACACAAGCTTTGGGCGAAGTACGTTTCCGAATACCTGCTGGCGGTGTACGACGGAAAGAACGCAGTCACCGTGAACGTGCAGGTGTCGGGGCAGTACGATGGGATGCTGTATAACCGGCAATGGATTATGGCACAGGGTGCCACCATGTACGTTCCCATGCCTGAGGAGGCAGAGGGCGATCTGCAGAAAGTCACCGCGGAACAGGATGTGACCGTCACCTATCCCCTGCGTAGCGATCTGGACGTTCCCGGCGAGGAAAGCAAGGAAGAAAGCACGGAAACGAGTACGGAGACGAGCACGGAAGGATCCGCCGCCGTTTCCGAAACGGAAAGCACCACCGCGGAGGAGGAAGGCGGTAGCAACAGGGTAGCCATCGGCGTGCTCTGCATCGGCGTGATGCTGATCTGCGGCGGCCTTGTGGCGTTCTTGAAAAAGAGAAAGTAAAGAAAAACGGAACGCTTAAACCCCTTTTTCGGGAAAAAGGGGTTTAAGAATCCCCAAAAAGCTTTTCCTGCCGAAAACTCTCGTTTTCGGAAAATAAGAGAAAAAGAGCGGAGCGCAGAAATTGTGTTCCGCTTGCTTTTTTTCATGAGCTGTGCTATACTGAAAAAAATGAAACAAAAGGAGACTATGAACATGAAGAGGATCATCGCCTTCCTTATACTGGCTTGTATGCTGTTTCTGGCATCCTGCGGCGGGGAGACCCCCGTGGAGACAAGCTCCGAGGAAAGCCTTCCCGAAAGCGCGGAGGAAAGCTCCGAGGTGGCGGAAGAAGGCTTCCGCAAGACCCTGGTCAGCGTGGGGAAAAGCTACACCTACGAGACCGTACAGCCCTCCCCGCACTATCCCGATCTGTTCGGTCGGCAATTGACCGACGGACAAAAGGCCTACGACACGGGGGTACACTACACCGACGTGCGCATGGTAGGCTTTGACAACGATCTGGTGGTGGTCATTGATATGGGGGAAGACGGCAAGCGTCTTTCCGGTGCCTCCGCCAGAGGCATTGATATGAGCATCGACGGGGTGAAGCTCCCCGGAATCCTCCGAGTCCAGGGCTCCGACGACGGCAAGAGCTGGACCACCATCGACAGAATAAAGTTTGAACCCACCGGGGATATGACGGTGAGCACCGCTACTTTGGAGTTCCAAGAGCTTTGCGACTACCGCTATCTCCGCTTCCGCATCTCCCGCACGGGAGGCTTCATCTTCTTGGACGAGCTGGAGGTCTACGCCGACGTGGACGAGCCGGAAGAAAAGGATGACGGGGCAGAAATCGTTTACAGCACCGAGAATATCGACAGAGGCGCCTGGACAGCCCTTTCCACCGGGAAGACGGCCAAGCCCACCTACAACGAGAACCTGGCACTTTACAAGAGCTATACCTTTGACGGCTGTACCTTTGACCAACGTGCGCCCAAGAACGACAAGCTCCTCACCGACGACGCCCGCACGGGAAGGCTGTTCGGTCAGCCCGTTTGGGTGGGAACCCGGGGCGGCAGCGTGAAGCTGGATCTGGGAAAGGTACAGGAAACCATCTACGGCGTGGAGGTATTTGCCCTGGGCGCAGGCTTTGAGGTAGAGCTTCCCGCCTATCTGGACGTTTACGGCTCTGCCGACGGCAAAAACTATACCCTGCTGGGGAGACTCTACTCCCCCGGGAAGAAGAACCATCACACCTATACCCTGCTGTTGCCGGAATACGTGAAGGCGCGGTATATCAAGGTGGAATTCCCCGAGGAGCAGAACTGCTGGGTGGAGGAGATCCGCGTGCTGGGAGGTGTTTCCGAGTCACCTGCCACGGAGCTGTATCCCCCGCTGAACTTCCCCATCGTCACGGAAGATCTATACTGGGAGCCCTCTGAGACGGACTACGCCGAGCGGCAGAATCTGCTGTTGGGGCTGATCCAGCAGGTGGCTTGCTCCGGGTACGAGCCCTCCCATCAACTTCAGCCCGATGCACAGAAGCGCACCGATCCCGATTCTCCCATCCTCACCGACGGGAAACTGGGGAACGGTCAGAATATGTACTGTTACAGCGGAGAATGGTTCTTCATCTCCGGCGGCAACGCCTGCGATTTCTTCTACGATCTGGGCAAGCTGTCCTCCATCGATACCCTGGAGATCAGCCTGCTGGAGCAGACGGAGTGGGGCATTTCCCGTCCCAAATCCATCTCCATGTTCCTTTCCGAGAACGGGGAGGACTGGTACGAGGTCTATCAGTATCTGCGGGACGAAAATGAACCCAAGAACAAGAACGCCACCCGTCTTACCTTTACCTGTGAATTGGAGACCCCCTACGCCGCAAGATTCGTGCGGTTCCGTATCGACGGCGGTGCCACCTTCATCGACGAGCTGCGGGCCTTCGGCACCAAGCAGATCCGGGAGATCACCAAGCCCTTGGAAGACAGCGGCATCCGTCCCGTGGTGTACTATACCAATCCCGCAAGAGAGCAGTACGCCAACAGCAAAAACACCTCCGTAAAGGCGGAGGATATCTACCTGGCCTTCGGCAACGTGGAATACGGCGAGGGCATGAAGGGCCTGGTAGCCTACCTGGACGAGGATGGCAAGGCGCAGGATTTCTATTTCGACGGCTTCCTGTACGGCATGTACGGGCTACCTGTGAAGACCAACAACCGGACCCATCTTTACAACGTGAAGTCCGACTGGGAGGAGCAATTTGAAGCCATCTTTGGCGGCGCGGGCGGATTGGATCTGCTGAATGAGACCGTTGGTAAGGTAAAAGAGGAGCTGAACCGCCCGGATCATAAGGTGTACGTTTATATCACCATGTGGTGCGTCTGCGAGAACGTCAAAAACTTCGGGGACGTGGACGGAGACGGTGTTTCCGAGGATCTTTCCAAGGCAGAGGACCGCAAGAAGGTGGTAGATTGGTACATTGATCTTTGCATGGAGGAATTTGCCTCCCGCGGGTATGAGCATCTGGTGCTGGACGGCTTCTACTGGCAGGGGGAATCGGTAAACTGGGACGACCCCTCCACTCCGGCAAGCGAGGATAACAGCCATATCATCGCCGAGGTTTCGGAGTACATCCACGCCAAGAATACCAATCTGCTGTGGATCCCCTACTACACCGCCATCGGATACTACCAGACCTACGAGTTGGGCTTTGATCTCATCTGTATGCAGCCCAATTATATGTTCGATCTGGAAAAGCCGCTCTACCGCTTTGACGTCACAGCCTCCCGCGCCAAACGTCAACACCTTTGCGTGGAGATCGAGCATTCCTACCAGGCTCTTTCCGACCCGTTGTTCGTCAGGAATTATATGCTGTATCTCTATTACGGCGCCATGACGGGGTACATGGAGGAGGCCACCCATATTTACTACGCCGACCTCACCAACTTCGTAAAGCTGGCTTACAGCGACGATCCGCTCTGCCGCTTGCAGTACGACGCCACCTATCAATTCATGCAGGGCACCCTGAAGCCCTGTCCCGACGGGGTGGATACTCTGTTCTTTAAAGGAAGCAAGGACACCATGACGGAGGGCGAATTGAACGTGGAAAACGGGTTGTATCTTTACACCCTGCAATCCATGCCCGCCCACGGCTACGTCACCCTTGCCGGCGACGGCAGCTTCCGTTACTTCCCCGACAAGGGATTTACCGGCAAGGATTCCTTTACCTATACCTACAACAATTACATGGGCGAATCCGAGACCTGCACCGTGGAGATCACGGTGGAATAAAAAGAACGAGGGGAACCTTCTTACCAAAAGAGGGTTCCCCTTGCTTATTTGCTTTGACTCGATTCACACGCCGGAGAAGCAGGCGGTCAGGTCGTTCCGCTGGTCCTCACGGAAGGAGGTGATGGTAACGGTCAGGAATCCGTCATCCGCCGGGAGGTAGGCCTGGTACTGAAACACGGCGATCCCCTCCGACACGCCCTGCAGGGCCACGGCAGAGCAGAGCATATCCCCTAAAGCGATCTCCGTAAGGTCTGCGGAAACGCCGGTGAGCCCCTGCCCCTCCCAGGCTTGTTTCAGCTTTTCCGCCGCAGAGGAAGCGAGCATCTCCCCCGTCAAGCCCTGCATGGAATCCATGGGGGTAAAGCTTCCCTGCACCGAGGCGTTCCCGTCGGGGGACTTGGCAAACAGCCCTTCCCCGGGGACTTGACTCCAGCCCTCCGGGAAGGTGAACATCAAAAGCTCTCCCAACATCACGGGGTCGGGGGTGACGGGCAAGGAGATCTCCTCCGAAAACTCCTCCGAGGATTCCTGAGGAATGGGGATCATCTCTTGGGAGGAGGTATGGGAGACGGCAACGCTTTCTTCAAAAGAGGAAGTCTCCCCCTCACTTTCCTGCCCCGGAAGGGCACTACACCCCGCCAGCAAGAGCAACAAGGCCGTACAGGCCGCCGTTTTTTTCAGGATCATCATAGCACCCCCAAAAGGTTTCTTTGCCCTTAGGATACCATCCCACGGCGTATTTGTCAAGGCGATCTTTGACGGATTTTTACCAAAAAGGAAGAAGCAACCCCGTTTGGCTCTTGCAATTTTTTCTCCTTCGTGATATACTGTCTCCGTATTCCTTCAAATTTCAGTCTCCCGCCGGGCGGGTTGGGCTGAGAAAGGCATGGTCATCTTTATGAACATAGTCGTCATCGGAGGCGGTACGGTAGGTGCCGCTATCTGCGCAGAGCTTTCTGCGGACAAGCATAATATCACCCTCATCGACGGCAATGCCGCCGCCGTGGAGGAGGTCACCAGTACCAGCGACGTGTTCGGCGTAGTGGGCAACGGCGCGGATATTTCCGTTCTGCGGAAGGCAGGCACGGAGAAGGCCGACCTGGTGGTGGCCGTGACGCCGGGAGATGAATTGAACATCCTCAGCTGCGCCGCGGCAAAAAAGCTGGGAGCGAAAAATACCGTTGCCCGGGTACGCAACCCCGAATATTCCGAGCTGATGGCCTTAATGAGAGCGGAAATGAACCTCTCCCTCACCATCAACCCCGAGCTTGCGGCGGCCAAGGAGATCTACCGCTCCCTGCGCTTCCCTGCGGCGGCCAAGGTGGATACCTTCTATCGGGGCCGTGTGGAGATGGCGGAGTTCGTTGTGCGGGAAAACACCCCTCTTTGCGGGGTGAGCCTGAACGAGCTTCGTTCCAAGCTTCATCTTCGTTTCCTGGTGTGCGGCGTTTTGCGGGGAGACGAGGCCTTCATTCCCAACGGTCTGTTCCGTCTCAACGCAGGGGACGTGCTTTGCGTCACCGCTCCCGACGAGGAGCTTTCCCGCTTTTTCCTGGCCGTAGGCGAGAAAAAACGCCCTGTGAAGGACGTACTGATTGCCGGCGGCGGAAGAGTCAGCTATTATCTGGAGGCCTTGCTGCAAAAGGCCCATATCAAGTCTACGGTGATCGAAAAGAACCGTGAGCTTTGCAACGAGATCGCCGAGGAGTATTCCCACGCCACGGTGGTACAGGGGGATCCCACCCGTCAGGAGCTTCTTTTGGAGGAGGGACTGGAGCGTACCGACGCATTCCTGGCGCTTTTGGATACCGACGAGGAAAACGCCATCATCTCCATGTATGCCAAGACCAAGGGCGTTGGAAAGGTGGTCACCATGATCCGCACCATGTCCTACGTGGATTTCTTCCGCGGGGTGGGGTTGCAGAGCATCGTCTCTCCCCGTTCCTCCACGGCTTCCTTCATTCTCCGTTACGTCCGCTCTCTTGCCAATGCGGACAGCTCCCATATCGAGACCCTGCATAAATTCCTTTCCGAACGGGTGGCCGCCATGGAGTTCCGCGTAAAGGAGCCCATTCAAGGCCTGACGGACGTGCCCTTGAAGGCATTGAAGTGCAAAAAAGGCATTCTCATCGCCTGTATCGGGCGGAAGGACAAGGTCATCATCCCCAGCGGCGACGACGTGATCAGCAACGGTGACACCGTCATCGTGGTCACCGCCAAGCACCATCCCGAGGGATTGGAGGACATTCTGGAGTCATGAGTTACCGTATGGTGGGGTATCTGCTGGGTGTGATCCTCTCTATCGAGGCCGCCTTGCTGTTGGTGCCGATGCTGACGGCACTGCTTTACGGCGAATCCTTGATGCCCTTCGTATTCACCATTCTGATCCTGTTGGCGGTATCCGTTCCCGCTCTGTTCTTAAAGCCCAAGGAATCCCGCTTCTACGCCAGGGACGGTATGGTCTGCGTGGCAGGAGCCTGGATCCTGCTTTCCGCCTTCGGGGCGTTGCCCTTCGTGTTCTCCGGAGCCATCCCCTCTTACGTGGATGCTCTGTTTGAGACGGTCTCCGGGTTCACCACCACGGGGGCGACCATTCTTTCCGAGATCGAATCTCTCCCCAGAGGGATCCTGTTCTGGCGGAGCTTTACCCATTGGATCGGCGGTATGGGCGTTCTGGTGTTCATGCTGGCGTTGCTTCCCTCCGTGGGCGGGCAGGCCATCCACCTGCTCCGTGCGGAGACCACCGGCCCTCAAAAGGGGAAGCTGGTGCCCAAGATGAAGCAATCCGCCATGATCCTGTACGCCATCTACTTCGCCCTATCCGTGTTGATGACAGTCCTGTTGCTTTGCACCGGGATGCCCTTGTACGACTCGGTGGTAACCACCTTTGCTACGGCAGGTACCGGTGGCTTTTCAGTGCTGAACGATTCCATCGCCGGGTATAACAACCCTGCAGCGGAATGGATCATCGGCTGCTTCATGATCCTGTTCGGCGTCAACTTCAACCTGTATTTCTTTATACTCCTGCGCAGATTCAAAGAGGTGCTGAAGAATCAGGAACTACGGGTATATCTGCTCATATGCGGGGTAGCTACTCTGGCAGTTGCCTGGAACGTCCGGAATCTCTTTACTTCCGCAGGATCCTGCCTGCGTACCGCTTTCTTCCAGGTGGCTTCCATTATCTCCACAACGGGCTTTTCCACGGTAAATTACGACCTTTGGCCGGATCTTTCCAAGACCATCATCCTCTTCCTGATGGTGGTGGGATCCTGCGCCGGCTCCACGGCGGGGGGCTTGAAGATCTCCCGTGTGATCCTGATGATCAAGAACCTGGGGCGGGAATTGAAGCATCTGATACGACCCAACTCGGTGAACGTGGTGCGTATGGACGGTGAGGCAGTCCCCACAGAGACTCAGCGCAGAGTCAGCAATTACGTCTGTATGTACGTGACTCTCATTACGGTTTCCGTTTTGCTCATCTCCTTTGAAGGCTTTGGATTTGAGACCCATTTCACCTCGGTGTTGACCTGTATCAACAACGTGGGTCCCGGATTGGGTGCCGTGGGTCCTGCAGAGAATTTCGGTGATTTCTCGGTGTTCTCCAAGATACTGTTATCATTAAATATGCTCGTCGGCAGACTGGAGATCCTGCCCATGCTCATCTTCTTTACTCCATGGGTGTGGAAGAAGGCGTAATAGGAACCGTAAGACAAGGGGGACTTTTTGAAAAAAGTCCCCCTTGTCCCTTCAAAAATTTTTCCCTCAAAACAGGTTTTCTTTGGGATTCTTAAGGGCCTTTCCTTTTCCGAAAAGAAAGGCCCTTAAGCGTTCTTCTTATTCCCAGTTTTCCGTCCTTGTTGCCTTCCCCAAAAGGGTCCGATAATCCGACTCTCCGTCCCACAGCATCTTCGCAAACAGCACGGCAGGCAACCAAAGCTTTTCCTCGAACAAACCGTCCTCCAACAGCCCGCAGATCTCTGCGCCGCCACGGGATTCCTCTGCCAGAAGGCGAATCATGCGGAAGGCGTATTCCCCGTTTTCCAGCCAGAAAGAGGCCTGGTTACGCAGGATGTCCCTGCGGAGCGGAAGCTTTTCTTCCATCTCCCGGTTTTCGGAGACTCCCAAAAGGTAGGGCCCCGTCTGGTGGGCAAAGCTGCTCCAATCCAGCCAACTCATCCCCTTCAAAACCGCCCCGAAGCCCTTGCCGCCGCGGAGAGAGGCGATCTTACGGGAGAAGTCCTCGGTTTCCGATGCGGTCTCCACCAGAGACGCGCTGTATTCATAGGGGAAGGAACCGCAGTCCTCCCAGATGATGGAAAGCCGCTCGTCGGTCTTTGCGATCTCCTCAAGGGAATTCTTCACAGAGGTGGCGTGGAGCCCGAACTCGATCTTCAAGTCGGGGTACAGGGCAAGCAATGCTTCTGCCACCTCGTTCACCCATTCCACGGCACATTCCGCTCTGTTGCGCCCCTCGATGGTCTCCACTCCCGTTTCCGTAAAGGTCTGGAAGTAGATGCCGTCTCCCCCAAGATGGGCGTAATCGCCTTGGTAGTTGGCAAGGATCTTTTCCTTCCATGCTTTTCTAAGCTCGGGATTGGTGACAACGCCCTCCGGCTTTTCGTCCCACATCCAGGAATATCCCCAGATCACGCGGATCCCCAGAGAGTGGGCGTAGTCCACAAACTCCCTGCCGTTGATGGGTGCGAAATCGTTCCAAACGGTGATCTTGTTCATTTTCAGCCGCGCCATGTTGTCCAGGTATCTGCGGTAATCGTAGATCACGTGTCCCCAGGTCCAAAGGCCACGTTCCTTGATCAGCGGGCGGGAAAGATGCTCGTAGGCGGGCAGCTCATCGATAAAGGGCTTGATGAAATAGGGGTTTGCCCAGCCTCTGCGGCGGCGGATGTCGGGCAGGTATTCGTCGGAAAACTCCACGGCGGCGTAGTAGCAGGCGGCTGCACTGCCCCCTGCGACGATCACCGTCTGCTGTTCCCCTTCCCCACACACCTTCACGTAAGTGGCATCAGCGGGAAGCTCCACCTCCGACAAAAGCTTCTTGATATGGGGATTGCTTTCCTTGGTGCCCACGTAAACAGGGCAGGCCTTGCCCGTGGGAGTGGTGTAAAGGGCTAAAATATAGGGCACGTAACGCTTCACGGCACTTTGCACCAGATCCACGGCGTTCTTTTCCATGCCGGTATAGCTACCGTAGATGATCTCAAAACGGCGCCCCTCATAAGTCTTTGTCAGTTCCATAAACAATACCTCCGCAATGGATTTTATTTGGGAGTTTTAAGGGGAGTTCCTTTTTCGAAAAGAACTCCCCTTATACGTCTTCTTTATGCGGCAATTACGCCTGCTTTTCTTCCTGCTTTTCCTCGTGGTATTCCTTGTCGGTGTTGACGCTCCACACGGCAGAACGGTCGGTAGAACCGGTTTTGATGCACTTGGCCGCCTCGAAAGCGGTGACCATGGAGTGATCCATGTTGTTGTAGCGGTGCTGGCCGTTTCTGCCCACGCAGAACAGGTTCTCGTAGGTGTCTAGGTGGTTCTTCACCACGTCGAACTTGTAGTAGGAGCCGAAGTAAGCGGGGTACGCCTTCTTCACACGGACGCGGTTGGCATCCAAAACGTCGGCTTCGTCGATCACGCCGATGTGAGCAAGCTCCTTCTTGGCAAAGGAGATGAAGTCCTCGTCGGACATTTCCCACATTTCGTCGCCCTCGGTGCAGAAGTACTCAAGGCCGATCCAAACGGTATCCTCGGGCTTTTCCACCATGTAGGGGGACCAGTTGTTGAAGATCTGCAATCTGCCCAGCTTTACGTCACGCTCCTGGATGTAGATCCAGCAATCGGGAACGATGCCCCCCAGAGTCTTCATCTTGGTCCGGTTCTTGATCTGCAGCTTGTTCACCAGAAGGCCAACGGTGATGAAGTCACGGTAAGGCAGGGTGGTAGCAACCTCGTAGACGTCGGCGGGAACGTTGTCCTTGCCCATACCCTCCACAAGATCCTTAATAGGCATGGAGGAGATGAAGTAATCCCCCTCCACCACGGTGCCGTCTGCCAGGGTCACGGAGTTTACCTTGCCCTCGCCCAGGTTGATGCCCTTGACGGAGCTGTTCATACGGATCTCGCCGCCCAAGGACTTGATCTCCTCCGCCAGGGTCTCCCAAAGCTGACCGGGACCCTTCTTGGGGTAAACGAACTGCTCGATGAGGGAGGTCTCCACCTTGCCGCCCTTCTTCTTGAAGGGGCCGGTGATGGCATTGGCCAGAGCCTTCCACAGGGAAAGTCCCTTTACACGCTGTGCGCCCCAATCGGCGGAGAGGTACTTGGGGTTCACGCCCCAAAGCTTTTCGGTATAATCCTCGAAGAACATCTCGTAGAGAGGCTTGCCGAAGCGGTTGATATAGAAATTGGCCAGGTTGTCCTCCGGCTTCTTGTGAACGCAGGACCAGACGTAGCCGAAGCCTGCCTTCATGGTGTTCTTGAAGCCCATGTTCTTCAGCGTCTCGCCGCTTAAGGACACGGGATACTTGAAGAACTTCTTCAAAAAGTAAATACGGGAAACGCGGTCGCGGACCAACATGACCTGGTCGGTGACCTCGGGATCGGGGCCGCCAGCAACCAAGGGCTTTTCTCTGCCCAGTACCTTATCGTCGTAAGCGGGAGCGCCCTGGGTGGGAAGGATGTGAGCCCAAAGCTCGTTGACTTCCTTATCCTTGGAGAAGAAACGGTGGCCGCCGATATCCATGCGGTTGCCGTTGTAGTTGACGGTACGGGAAATACCGCCGATGGCGTCGCTTTCCTCCAGAATAACGGGCTTCACGTCCGTCTCGGTGAGCAGTTTGTAAGCGGCGGTCAGACCCGCGGGGCCTGCGCCGATGATGATGGCTGTCTTAGACATAATACACCTCGTTTACTTTCTGTTGGCGAAGAACTTCCGCCCCACGTAGTTCCAGCCCGTTACGGGGATGGCGATGGAAACCTTATAGATCAGCTCGTTGAGGTCCCCCTCACCGAACAGCAGGATACAGCCCTGATTCAGCCCGATGCTCAAAAGCAGGCCCACGATACCCACCACTGTGAACTGCAGGAAGGCCTTTGCGGTGCGGGCGTTTTTCTTCTGCTCCGCGCTTGTGAACACCAAATACATGGACATGAAGTTGTTGATGAGCAGACCGACGATGAAGCCCAGCGTTACCGAGATCATGTTGGTCACGTCCATTCCCGCCCAGACCCCCAGGTCGGGAAGCAGGAACATATTGAACAGGTTGAACACCAAAATGTTGTCGAATACGAACGCCGTGCCGCCGGCGAAAAGATAGCGGATGATCTCCATCCCCCAAAGCTTTTTGATCAGCGAAATCATAGCATATTTTCCCTTAATGACAGTTATTTACACAGTTACAGATAGTATACTCCAAAATTCGCCCTAAGTCAAGTCTTTTTTGTGAACATCTGCCGCGCAGTGTCCGTTAAAGTCTCTAAGGCTTGATGGTCCAGTCGATGGCGCGGTCTCCCAGGAAAGCGTTGCACTTGGAAAAGTGGCCACACCCGAAAAAGCCGCGGGAAGCGGACAAGGGGCTGGGATGCACCGTTTCCAGCACCAAATGGCGGGGATTGGTGATCAGCTCCTTCTTGGCACGGGCGTAGTTCCCCCACAGGAAGAACACCACAGGCTCCTCTTTTTCGTTGAGCAGACTGATGGCCCGATCGGTAAACTGCTCCCAGCCCTTTCCACGGTGAGAGCCTGCCATGCCCTCCCGTACGGTGAGAACACTGTTGAGAAGCAAAACGCCCTGCTTTGCCCATTCCGTGAGATCCCCGTGAGGGGGCGGCACAAAGCCGATATCCCGGGCAAGCTCTTTGTAGATGTTCTGCAGGGAAGGCGGGATCTGCACGCCCTTTCTGACGGAAAAGCAAAGCCCGTGGGCCTGGTTTACCTCGTGGTAGGGATCCTGCCCCAGGATCACCGCCTTCACGTTCTCGTACCCCGTCATGCGGAAGGCGGCGAACAGATCCCCCATGGGCGGGAAGATATTGTGGCCGCTGT
The DNA here is from genome assembly GCA_017516825.1 of Clostridia bacterium. Lineage (GTDB taxonomy): Bacteria > Bacillota > Clostridia > Oscillospirales > CAG-382 > Coliplasma. Next base: position 17,333 of record JAFXBC010000003.1, read on the forward strand.
GGAGATATTCTCCCTTTAAGAACGAACGCAGGGCTTGGTAATAAGGCTTGTCGTATTCCGGCGCCAGAAGGGCGTCCCAGCCGTTATCGAATTTGAACATAGGCGTGACCTCCTTTTTTTGCAGTATACCACAAAGCCGACCTGCCTGCAAGAGTTTTCGGCAAAAAACCATTGACAAGCTTTTGGAAATCATGTAAAATACGAAAGGAAAAACAAACACTCGGAGGAGCAATATGATCCGTTTTGACAAAGAGATCCTTCAATTTCAATTGAATACCAAAAGCTTCAGCTACGTGATGCAGGTAAGGGACGGGTTCCTTTTGCATTTGTACTGGGGCAAAAAGCTTTCCGCAGGGGATCACTCCTATTTCTTCCGCGAGCAGGGCAGAGCCGCCTTCTCCCCCCGTCTGGAGGGCTGTCAGGGCTTTATTCTGGACGACGTTCCCCTGGAATACCCCTGCTGGGGTAGAGGAGACCTTCGCACCCCCGCGTTGGAGATCGAAAACACCGACGGCAGTAACATCGTGGATCTGCGCTACGTCAGCCACGAGATCCTTTCCGGCAAGCCCGGCATCCCCGGTCTGCCTGCAGTTTACGTGGAAAACGAAAGCGAGTGCGAGACCTTGGTGATCCGCTTGCAGGATGCTTACAGCAAGGTGGCCGTGGAGCTGTATTACTGCGTGATGGAGGATTACGATATCCTCACCCGCTACGCCCGCATCATCAACGAGGGCGCGGGAAGCGTGCAGATCCGCCGTGCCATGTCCGCAAGCTTTGATTTCGACAAAGCGGAGTTTGACATCATCTCCAACTACGGCACCCATTGCAGAGAGCGTCAGATCGAACGCCACGCCCTGAAGCACGGCAGATTCTTAATGTCCAGCCGCAGAGGCGCCTCCTCCCACGTTCACAACCCCTTTATGATCTTGACCTCCCCCACCGCCGACGAGACGAGCGGTGACGTGTACGCCACCGTTCTGGTCTATTCCGGCAACTTTACGGCGGAGGCCGCTCCCGGTCAGTTTGACGTGACCCGTGCCATGATCGGTCTCAATCCCGAGGAGTTCTCCTGGAAGCTGAATCCCGGAGAGGATTTCTACACCCCCGAGGCGGTGCAGACCTATTCCGCAAGCGGCCTGGAGACCATGTCCCACAACTTCCACAAGCTGTTCCGCACCCGTTTGGCAAGAGGGCTCTACCGCGATGCCCGCCGTCCCGTGCTGTTGAACAGCTGGGAGGCTTGCTACTTCGGCTTTGACGAGGAGCGTCTGAAGAAGATCGGTAGCTGCTGCGGCGACCTGGGCATCGAGCTGTTGGTCATCGACGACGGCTGGTTCGGCAAGCGTGACAGCGACAACTGCTCTTTGGGCGACTGGGTGGTGGACAAGAGAAAGCTGCCAAACGGCATTGAAGGCATTTACAACCATCTGAAGCCCTTGAACATCGACCTGGGCATCTGGTTTGAGCCGGAGATGGTCTCCCCCGACAGTGATCTTTACCGCAACCATCCCGATTGGTGCCTGCATATCGGGGACAGACCCCGCAGTGAGGGCAGAAACCAGTTGATCCTGGATCTTTCCCGCAAGGAGGTCTGCGATTACCTGTACGATTCCATTGCCGCCGTGCTGAACACCGGTATGATCGCCTACGTGAAGTGGGACTTCAACCGCAACATGACGGAGGTAGGCAACCCCAATATTCCCGCCGATCAAAAGAGAGAGATCGCCCACCGCTACTACCTGGGTCTTTACAGCCTGCTGGAGCGTTTGGTCACCGATTTCCCCAAGGTATTGTTTGAATCCTGCTCCGGCGGCGGCGGACGGTTTGACGCAGGCCTGCTCTACTATATGCCCCAGGTGTGGACCTCCGACAACTCCGACGCCATTGAGAGACTGCGGATCCAGTACGGCACCTCTTTGGTATATCCCCTGTCTGCCATGAGCGCCCACGTTTCCGCCTCTCCCAACCATCAGACGGGGCACGTCACCTCCTTTGACACCCGCTTCAACGTGGCTCTCACCGGCTCCTTCGGCTACGAATTGGATCCCACCCAGCTTTCCGACGGCGAAAAACAGCTTGTGCTTTCCACCGGGAACACCTTCAAGGAATACGGAGAGCGCATCGCCAAGGGCACCTACTACCGTCTCCGCGACCCCCATGCGGGAGATCACGCCGCCTGGTGCACCGTTTCCGAGGACAAGTCCCTGTGTATCGCTTCCTTCGTGCTGACCCACGTACGGATGTACGGCCACAACGAGCGGATCCGGCTCCGCGGTCTGAAGCCCGAGGCCACCTACGTGGACAAGAACACCGGCATCTCCTACAAGGGCGACCAGCTGATGAACTTCGGTCTCCACGTACCGCTTTCCCTGGAATTTACAAGCCTTCTGTGGATCCTGGAAGAAAAACGGTAATTTTTGAAAAAAGGTATTGAAAAATCCATTTTGCCGTGCTATACTGTAAGCACAAAAAATCCGAAAAAGGAGTTTTTATCATGGCTTTTCTTAAGAAATTCTGGCCCTATTCCTTCACCGTGAAGGCTAAGGACGTTACCTCCCTGGTGGTGAATATCATCATTCAGATCCTGGTTGCCTTTGCGGCAGGTCTGCTGATCTGGCTGGCTACCGCCATCACCGGTTGGATCCCCGTTGTGGGTGGACTCATCGGCGTTCTGCTGGGCATCGTAGGTTCCGTGATCGAGATCTACGTTCTCATCGGCATCGTGCTTTCCGTTCTGAACTTCTGCGACGTTCTGAAGGACTAAGATCATTTGCAAAACAAAACGCAACCCCGAAAAAGGGTTGCGTTTTTTGTTTGCTTACTTAATAGTTTTGTACTTTCTTCTGGAAGTACGCCTTGGGGTGTGCGCAAACGGGGCACATCTCGGGAGCGGCCTTGCCTACGTGTACGTGGCCGCAGTTGGTGCAGAGCCAGACACAGACCTCATCGGAAACGAAGATCTTCTCGGTCTGCAGTTTCTCCAGAACGGCTCTGTAACGTGCCTCGTGCTCCTTCTCGATAGCGCCTACCATCTCGAACAGCAAAGCGATGTGGGTGAAGCCTTCCTCACGGGCGTCCTTGGCAAAGCCTGCGTACATATCCGTCCATTCGTAATGTTCCCCTGCAGCCGCATCCTCCAGATTGGTGGCGGTGTCGGGAATGCCGCCGTCGTGGAGAAGCTTGAACCAGATCTTAGCGTGCTCCTTCTCGTTCTTGGCGGTCTCGGTGAAAACGTCGGCAAGGAGGGTGTAGCCTTCCTTCTTTGCCACGGAGGCGTAGTAGTCGTACTTGTTACGCGCCTGGGATTCCCCTGCAAAAGCCGCAAGCAGGTTCATTTCGGTTTTGGTGCCCTTCAGTTCCATAGATCATAGACTCCTTTTGTGATATAAAAAATTTATTGTACTTGTGCTTTTTTTCCTTTGGACTTGCAGGCGGGGCAAATACCGCGGATATTCAACTGGTAATCCAGCACGGTGATCTCTCCCCTGGATTCCAAAAGATCCTTCAGCCCGCCGAAGGTGATGTCCACCAGCTTGCCGCATCCGTCGCAATGGAGATGCTCGTGGGGGATCATGTTACGGTCGTAGCGGTCGGGGCCGTATTCCGTGACGATCTGGCGGATCTCCTTGTCCTCCACCATCAGCCGCAGGTTGCGGTACACCGTTCCCAGCGCGATGGAGGGCATCTCCGCCTTGGCGTAGCCAAAAATCTCGTCTGCAGACAAATGGCCTTCCGTATTCATGATGATCTTGTAGATCAACTGTCTTTGTCTTGTCATGGCTCCTCCGCTTAAGAATAGTTCCTAATTCCGTTCTTAGTATATCACCTTTTTTCTCGTTTGTCAAGTTCTTTCTTTACAAAACCGAAAAAATATGCTACAATGAGAAAAATGCCCAGAGGAGGAAGTAACCATGCCCTTTTTACCCGTTACCCCGGAGGAATTACAGGGACAACCGGATTTTATCATCGTCACGGGGGACGCATACGTGGACCATCCCTCCTTCGGCACTGCCATCATCTCCCGGGTGTTGGAGGCGGAGGGATTCTCCGTTGCCATCCTGCCCCAGCCGGAATACCGCTCCTGCGAGGCCTTTAAGAAATTCGGCAAGCCCAGGCTGGCCTTTTTGGTGAACAGCGGGAACATCGATTCCATGGTGGCCCACTACACCGTGGCCAAGAAGCGGCGTAACGACGACTATTACTCCCCCGGCGGCAAGGCGGGCTACCGTCCCGACAGGGCCGTGATCGTGTACTGCAACCGCATCCGCGAAGCCTACGGGGATATTCCCATCATCATCGGGGGCGTGGAGGCCTCCACCAGACGGTTTGCCCATTACGATTACTGGACGGATTCCGTGCGGAGAAGCATTCTGGTGGACAGCCGTGCGGACATCCTCACCTACGGCATGGGAGAAAATATTCTCCGTCGTCTGGCCTTCCTTTTGGATAAGGGGGTGCCGGTACGAAAGATCCGTGACGTGCGGGGCACGGTATTTATGGAGTCAAGAGAGTTTTGCCCCCATTTTGAATCTGCATTCATCGGGGAGTACGACGATCTGAAAACCGACAAAAAAGAATACACCAAGGCCTTCCGTATTCAGAATGAGAACCAGGATCCCTTCTACGGCAAGGCGCTGGTGGAGGGATACGACAACAAGATCCTGGTGCAGAACCCGCCCATGCATCCTTTGACCACGGAGGAGCTGGACAAGGTGTACGCTCTGCCCTATATGCGAGCCTATCATCCCATGTACGAAAAGGACGGGGGCATCCCCGCGATTCAGGAAGTGCAGTTCTCCATCACCCACAACAGAGGGTGCTTCGGCAACTGTAACTTCTGCTCCATCGCCTTCCACCAGGGCAGAACGGTGACCTCCCGCAGTGTGGAGTCCTGCCTGGAGGAGGCAAAGCTGCTGACCAAGCTTCCGGGGTTTAAGGGATACATCCACGACGTAGGCGGGCCTTCCGCAAACTTCCGCGGAAATTACTGCGAGAAGGCAAAGAAGGCTGGTGTCTGCAAGAACAAGAACTGCCTCACCCCCTCCATCTGCAAGAATATGAAGGTGGATCACGAGGAATACTTAGAGCTTTTGAAGAAGGTAGAGGCGATCCCCGGGGTGAAGAAGGTGTTCGTCCGCTCCGGGTTGCGGTACGACTATATGCTGGCGGACAAAAACGACGATTTCTTCCGCAAGATCGTGAAGGATCACGTCAGCGGGCAATTGAAGGTGGCCCCCGAGCATTGCTCCAACCACGTGCTGAAGCTGATGGGCAAGCCCTCTATTGAGACCTACGACAGATTCAAGGCAAAGTTCTATAAGATCACCGAGGAATTGGGAAAGGAGCAGTATCTGGTGCCCTATCTCATGTCCTCCCATCCCGGTTCTACCCTGGCAGACGCCATTGAATTGGCCCTCTATCTGAAGAAGAACCGTATCAATCCCGAGCAAGTGCAGGATTTCTATCCCACCCCCGGCACGGCTTCCACCTGTATGTTCTGGACGGGGCTGGATCCCTTTACCGGAGAGACGGTGTTCGTGCCCAAGGACTACGAGGAAAAACGGCAGCAAAGGGCGCTTCTGCAATGGTACAAGCCGGATAACCACGACACCGTGCGGAAGGCGCTGTACCGTGCGGGCAGGCAGGATCTCATCGGATTCGGGCCGGACTGTCTGGTGAAGCCTCGGGTGTTGGCCAAAGAAAGATCCTACGGCAAAAAGGATACGAAAAAGCCCCAAGGGAAGACCTTGGGGAAAAAGCCGATGAAGAAAAAGAGATAAGGGTACGTTAAGGGGCGCTTCTTGAAAAAGCGTCCCTTAAAAAACAACAGAAAAACAATGTACACCCTGTATGCACAGGGTGTAAAAAAACATATTTTTCCCGAAAGCGTTCGTTTTCTTCGGTTTCGGGTCGCCGTGGACGTCGACCCCTACAAATACGCATGAAGCATTGGCTAAAAACAGACTGTATTTTCACGCAACAAGTAAGGCATAAAACGAATTTTCGCCATCCCCTGTGCGGGAGAAAGGGTCGAATATTCACCCTTTTCTCGGCTCGAGTTCGTAGGGGGCGACGTCTCGCCGCCGTAGGCGGTATCGGCGCCCCGCCTTCGTTGCGTTACGAAACGCACCAGTACCGCACCCTATATGTGAGCTGTGTTTCTTTTTTTCCGAAAGCGACAGCTTTCGGCAATAAGGTTTCTTTTGGATTCTTAAGGGGTTTTCTTTTCCGAAAGAAAACCCCTTAAGCGTTTTCCTTAAGCCTCGTCTTTGATGATCCGCACCTGGTTCAGCACCAACTGGAGAGCCATGTCCCAATCTCTGGAAAGCTCCACCACGTCGTCGATAATAAATCCCTCGTTGGTGAACTTCTCGTATTTTTCGGGAGAGATCTTTTCCTTCCAGGCCTCCTCGAAGCCTTCCTTGATCATATAAGTCTTGGACATAGCACACGTCTCACTTTGTAAAGTATTTTTTACAGTTTATCACAAGAAAAAAACCTTGTCAAGAGGTTGCTTTTTTTGTGTCTTTATGGTAAACTAATGTGAATACACTATTGACCAAAGGAAGATACCATGCTTGACAAAGAAGTTGCGGAGCTGAGACGACGCTTCCGCTATCAAAAGAACAATTTCTCTACCTTGTACGGCTGTTACGTAAACGGCAACAAGGAGATCATCACTACCTTCTCCCGCTCCTTCCAGCTCCTTGACCAGGACGAGCAGGAGAAATACCTGGGCTTTTTCCGCAGAAATCTGGCTGGCAACGTGGGAAAGAACCTGTTGGAGCTTCCCTTCACCAACGAACAGGTGCTTTCCTCGGAGGAGCATACCCTGCTTCGCACCCTGCGTGACAGCAAGCTGAAGGACGAGGAAGCTGTACAGATCTTCTGCGGGAAGATCGTGGAACACCTGGATATGGGCTGTAACTACCTGATCCTGCTGGCTCACGATACATACGACGTATTCAGCTACGGCAAGGACGGGGAGAAGTCCTTGGAATCCGAATCCCAGTTCTCCTACGTCACCGGGTGCGTTTGCCCCATGAAGCCCTCCAAGCCCGCTTTGTGCTACGATCCCATCCAAGGAAGCTTCCACAGTAAGAGCGAGGAGCTGACGGTTGCGCCTCCGGAGTGGGGCTTCCTCTTCCCCGCCTTCGACAACCGCAGTGCCAACCTGTACAGCGTGCTGTATACCAATAAGAACTTAAGCGAGCATCGGGAGGCGGTGGTCACTGCCCTGTTCGGCACTCCCCTGCCCATGCCTGCCAATACCCAAAAGGAGGCCTTCGGCGGCATTTTGTCCTCCAGCCTGGAGGAGGAATGCAGCTACGACGTGGTGCAGACCGTCCACGACAAGCTTCTGGCCCGGGTGGAGGCACAGAAGGAGCAAAAGGACGAGCCCTTCGTGGCGGTGACGAAATCCGATCTGAAAAACACCCTCACGGATCTGGGTGTTTCCGAAGCAAAGGTAGAGACCTTTGAAAAGCAGTTCGACGAATCCTTCGGGGAGCATACAGAGATCTGCCCCCGCAATCTTCTCACCGGAAGCGGGCTGGAGCTTTGCACCGACGACGTAAAGGTACGGGTGGACGCCGCTCACAGCGACCTGGTGGAGACCCGCCTTCTGGACGGCAAGCCCTGTATCATCATCCACGCGGAGGGCAACCTCACCGTCAACGGCATCTCCGTGAAGATCCGCAAGCAGTAAAAAAAGACTCTACATAAAAGGAAAGGGACACGTTATGAAAAAATGGATCGCCTGGTTGCTTTTGGGCTGTACGCTTTTGATGGCGGCCTGCGAAAGCACCCCCGGAACCACATCCGGGGACACATCCTCCGTTCTTGAAACAGAATCCTCTGAAGGGACTTCCTCCGATTCACCTATGGAAAACGTAAAACACACTCTCATCAGCGTAGGCAAGCCCTACACCTCCTCCCGGGCGCCCGCCTCCGGCTACGAGGACCTGTTCGGTCAGCAATTGACCGACGGACAGAAGGCCTTTGACACCGCCGTTCACTACACCGACGTGCGTTTGGTGGGCTTCAACGACGACGCCCGCATCGACATCGATCTGGGGGAGGACGGTAAGTCCATCACCTCCGCCTCCGTCCGTGTGATCGATATCAACACCGACGGCGTTAAGCTGGCAAAGCGAGTTCGCTTCTACGGCAGTAACTCCGCCGACAGCGGTTGGGAATCCCTGGGCAAAGCAAGCTTTGTCTCCACCGGAGACAGAACCATGTCCACCGCCACCGTGGAGTTTGAGGAGCCCGTGGATTACCGTTATATCCGCGCCTCCATCACCCGTGACGACAACGCCCATTTCTTCTTCGTGGACGAGATCGAGGTCTTTGCCGACGTGGACGAGCCCGAGGTGGTGAACACCGGAGACGTCGTTTACGACAGCGAGGATATCGACCGCGGGGCATGGGCAGGTCTTTCCACCGGCATCACTGCAGCTCCCGTTGATAGCACCAACCTCGCCAAGGGCGTTACCTACACCTTCAACGACTGCGTCTTCGATAAGCGCGCCCCCGAAAGCAAGACCCTCCTCACAGACGGTGATCGTCCCACCCGCCGCTTTGGTGACAAGGTCTGGGTAGGTATCAAGGCGGAAGGCAAGCCTTCTGTCTCCATGAATCTCGCCAAGGCTTACGACAATATTTACGGCTTCCGCATCCATATGCTGGGTGCGGGTCTGAACGTGACCTATCCCGGTGCCATCGACGTATACGGCGGCCCCGACAAGAACAATCTGGTGCTTCTGGGCAGGATCTATGCCCCCGGTAAGGTTGCCAACCAGGCCTACACCCTGTTGATGCCGGAATATATCAACGCCAAGTGCTTCCGCTTTGATTTCGTAGGCGGAGACGAAGGTCAGTACCTGTGGATCGAGGAGATCGAGATCCTGGCAGGTCACGGCACCGTGCAGGCAGGCGAACACTTCCCCGAGCTTAACTTCCCCATCGTCACCGAGGACGAATACTGGGATGCCTCCGCATCCGATTATACCACCTACCAGAACCTTCTGTTGGGTCTGGGGCAGCAGATCGCGGCATCCGACTACGTTTCCTCCGACAATCCCCACCTGTCTCACCCCTTGACGCCTTACGACACCAAGCTCCTCACCGACGGCAAGCACGGCAACGTGAAGTCCTGCTACGGTCCCGACTGGTTCTTCTTCCACGGCGGCAACGCTTTGGATTTCTTCTACGACCTGGGCAAGGTTTCCTCCGTGGATAAAGTTGTCATCAGCCTTTTGGAATACGGCTCCTGGGGAATCACCCGACCCAAGTTCCATTCCGTCTTTCTTTCCGACGACGGTGAGACCTGGTACAAAGTAGCAGACTATCAGCGACCTACGAACCAGAAGTTCTCCGAAGAAACCAACGTGCAGTTTGCATATCAGCTGGATAAGGCTTACGCCGCACGGTTCGTCCGCTTCCGCATCGAATGCCAGGGCTTCCTGTTCGTAGATGAGTTTGAAGCCTACGGCACCAAGGAAGTGAAGGAAGGCACCACCCGTCTGGAGGACACCGACCTTCGGGTCTCCGTGTTCTACACCAACCCCTCTCGAGCACAGTTCGCCACCAGCGACAACACCGGCGTTCACGCCGAGGAGATCGCTCTTTTGTGGGGCGGCAACGAGGGCTCTGACAATATGCTCAAGGGCTTTGCCGCTTATCTGGACGAGGAAGGCAACGTCAAGGACACTATGATGGACGGCTTTATGTACTTCCCGGACTACCATCTGCCCACCGGCGTGCAGGGCTACCAGGCCAGCGGCAAGGCGGACTGGGAATATATGTTCAATACCACTTTCGACGGCAAGAACGGCCTTGAAAAGCTGGAGGAAGTGGTTGGCGAGATCAAGTCCACTTTGAACATTCCCGATTACAAGGTCTACGTATACTTCCCCCTGCTTCGTCTTTGCGATGTTCCCGGAAGCAGTCTTGACCCTAAGGGCAACGTGAAGAACTTCGGCGACGTGGACGGGGACGGCGTGACCGAGGATACCACCAAGTCCGAGGACCGCGTGAAGATCTTCCGCTGGTTCGTGGAGAAGGTCACCACCGAGTTTGCCGCAAGAGGCTACGAGAACCTGGTTCTGGACGGCTTCTGCTGGGTCAACGAGGACGTAGGCTACGAGATGGACGACTCCCACATCATCACCGAGGCAGGTGACGTTTGCAAGGAAGCGGGGCAGAATATGCTGTGGATCCCCTACTACACCGCAAACCGCTACTTCCTGGGTCATGAGATGGGGGTTGGCGTCACCAATATGCAGCCCAACTATATGTTCGACCTTGAGCAGTCCACCTCCCGCCTGGAGGTGACCGCTACCCGTCTCAAGTGGATGAAGATGTGCGTGGAGATCGAGCACAACTTCGAGGCCTTTGCAGACCCGCTGTTCTTGCGGAACTACATGATGTATCTGTACTACGGCGCACTTTCCGGGTATATGGATTCCATCCACATCTACTACGACAACACCGAGAATATCTCCCTCATGGCTTACAGCAAGGATCCCATGATCCGCTTCCAGTACGATGCCACCTATCACTTCATCAAGAACGATCTGGATATTTATCCCGACGCCCGTGACGTGTTGAAGTTCACCACCAAGAAGGACACCATTCTGGAGGGTACTCTGAACGTGGACAACTCCTTCTCCCTGTACACCCTCACAAGCGCACCTGCCAACGGCACTGTGGCTCTCTCCACCGACGGCACCCTGCGCTACTACCCCGCTCACGGCTTCACCGGCAAGGACACCTTCACCTACACCTACAACAACTACCTGGGTGAGTCCGAGACCTGCACCGTGGAGATTACGGTAGAATAAGAAAACGATTAAGGACCTTTCTTTGGAAAAAGAAAGGTCCTTGATAATCCCCAAAGAAACCGTATTGCCGAAAACTGTCGTTTTCGGGAGAGGACTCCGCCGATGCGACGCATTCAGCCCGCAATGGAATCTCCCGCACGGAGTCCGGTGCGCAAGCGGGACGCCGTGGACGGCGTCCCCTACGGACCCGAACCGAGGAAAGGTTAAAAACATACCTTTTCTCCTGCAGACCGGGCGGCAATTATCCGATTTATGCCCGCCTCCTTGCGTGAAAATATAGCAGGACATTTGCCAATGCATCATGCGGTTTCGTAGGGGACGACGTCCACGGCGTCCCATTTTACATAGCCAGCTCAAACGCTTTATGAAGAGTTTTAACGGCGTATCTACAAAGTATCTGAATAACTACCTTATTTGGCACAACTTTGTTAACTACGCCAAGGAAAGTGACGTTGAGAAGCGTGCTATCTTATTAAGCCATGTGTTAACTACATTAATAACTGATCGGAACAGCAGTTTGTCAGATCGTTCTGCTCTTCCGTTAGTTGCATAAACTTGAATTTGACGGAGGAGGGTGACATGAAGAAATTATTTGAATTGCAAACAAATTTAACTAACTATACATACCCTTTAACAAAAATAGCAGTATCAATGTTGATTATACTCTTTAGTATTTTCAGAAAAAGTCTATTCGTTATATCTTCAAAACCTCTCGATTTTTTGGTAACACTTTTTTGCTTTGTAGCAACTTTAGCTTCTATTTTGTGTATATACATTTCCATACCCGAATTGTTTTATGTTTGGAAAAACAAAAAAGTAAAACAAGAGGGAGTTGAATTTATGACAACTACTTCTTTCGACTTGGAACGAGTTATTAACCTTGTAAAAGAAAATGATATTATAGAATTTGAAATAAAATCAACAGGCGGGATAATAAAGGTTGGTTCAAGTTCGGATTGCAAGGTAGGCGATTCTGTGTTTTTTGATAAGCGATTTTATATTGAAAAAAATGAGTTCTTAACAGCAGAAGAATTTGAAGCAAGTCTTTTACAATATGGTACAGATGGAAAAATAAATGTAATCGCCATTGATGGCGTAAAAGCAGAAAAGTGGTAATCCGAGTATAAATTGTCGAATTCCAATATGTCGAGTAGAGGAGAGAAAATACTCTCCTCTACAAAAAGTGCTAAAAATCAGTCATATTAAGTGACAGAGCCATTTAAAAAAATGTTCCAATCATATTTTGCATCCTCTTTGCAAACAATACTCCTGCGGCAAAAATCGCAAACAGGGAAAGGAAACAGACATGATCAAACGTGTGTGCAGACCGATCTTGATTTTTTTGCTCGCAAGTATCCTATTCTTATACGGAGGCATTTCCGCTGCAGCGGAAAGCCGGGTAAAAGAGGTGATCCCCGGAGGAATGGCCTTCGGGGTGAAGTATTATGCAGAGGGTGCCATCGTGATCGGTGTGTGTGACGTAGAAACCGCATCGGGGTTGGCCTCTCCCGCCGAAAGGGCAGGCTTGATGAAGGGCGACGTCATCATCGGCGCAGGCGGGAGCAAGGTAAAAACGTTGGAGACCCTACTGGAAACGGTAAAGGGATGCGGCGGCAGGAAGCTTGAGATCGAATATCAACGAGAAGGAAAAACAAGCAAGGTCACACTCACTCCGGTGAAGGACAAGACCACCGGGGAATACCGTATCGGCGTTTGGGTGCGGGACAGCACCGCAGGCATCGGTACCATCACCTATATTGATAAGGAGACCAAAGCCTTCGGCGGCTTGGGTCACGGGATCAACGACGCCTCCACGGGGATCTTGATGCCCTTCGGCAAGGGAACCGTGGTGGACGTTACCATCAAAGGCGTGGTGAAGGGGTTGAAAAGCGTTCCCGGGGAACTCAAGGGAGAGCTGGGCAAGACGGAAAAGGGCATCCTCACCGGCAACACCCGGGCAGGTGTGTTCGGGATCTTTCACAGATTGCCCGAACAGCTTGCCTCCCCCATCCCCATTGGGAAGGCGACAGAGGGGAAGGCCACCGTGCGCTCCTGTGTCAGCGGTGAGATAAGGGACTACGAAATCGAGATCAGCGAGATCTACAAAAACAGCGGACAGACGAAAAACTTCCTCATCCGCGTCACCGACGAAAAACTTCTTGCCATCACCGGCGGCATCGTCCAGGGCATGAGCGGCTCCCCCATTATCCAGAACGGCCACTTGGTAGGCGCCGTCACCCACGTGCTGGTGAACGACCCCGCCAAGGGCTACGGGATCTTCATTGAGAATATGCTGGAAGCAATGGGGTAAAAAAAGTCCCTTGTATAACACATCGGTTATGCAAGGGACAAATTCCTTATTCTTTTACATTTCCGTTTGCGGTCTTGCGAAGGGTCGCCCAATCCAATAAAGATACATTGGAGCCACACAGATGATCCCCCACGCCGAGATACTCCTGCTTGGCAGAATCGGTGACCGCTGGGGGAAGCCGATCAAACAGAACAACGCGGCAGTTTGCAGATTCTTCCCAAATCAGCGATTGCTTGCCGACACGCTTGGTTTCTACAAGGTTTGAAACGGTGGGACCCAGTGCTTTTATGTTGTTGAAAACCACGCGATTAGAGCGATAAAACTCTAAATGATTGATGCTATCAAAATGGTACCGCTGATAGTTCCATTTTTTGGAAAGCAGAATGATTTGCACCCTGCGTTCGTTATGCAGAAAAGAAACGCTGTAACGACCGTGAAAAAAGCTACTCCATGGCAAACACTTTTCTTTGATTTCGGCTACATTGTTCTTTTTCAGCAAGCTTTTGGTTTTCGCCAGTAACAGAACATAGCGCATAAGTCGAATCACACGGCACAGCAAAACCAGCGATAAAAGGAAAATCAAAAACGGAAGATTGCGGATCTCCGTGCTTCCCGATTCCGGCAAGAAAAGAAGGCAGGCAACAAAAGCCGTCAAACCGTATATAAGGTATTTCATGTGAAGCCCCTTTCTCATTTGGAACTTCTTAATTCGCAAATAGTGCTGTCCCTTATTTATAGTATACACGAATTTCAGGATAATGTCAACCCCCAAAAAAATTACTATTTATTTTTGTTGTCCTTTATCGACCACACTACTGAGCGGCAGCCCCATCATCCAGAACGGCAAGCTTGTCGGAGCAGTCACCCACGTGCTGGTGAACGACCCTACCAAGAACTACGGGATCTTCATTGAAAATATGCTGGAAGCAATGGGGTAAAATCAAAAAGTGCCAAACCTTTCGATTCAAAAAAAGGTTGGCACTTTTTCGTTTTTAATATTTCAGAAACATTTCCCAAATAAAGCGCAAATATGCCCGCTGTATACTACGCCCGTAAGATGAAGAAAGGATGGACGAAAAAATGGAGCAAAAAACTTTTCAGTACAGCTATTCCGCAAAGGAAGCAAAGGAGATCCGTGAGATTCGGAGCCGTTACCTCCCAAAAGAGGAAAACAAGGTGGAGGTACTGCGCCGCTTGGACCGCAAGGCACGGGAGGCGGGAAAGCTTTCCGCCTTGGTGATCGGCGTGGTGGGCTGTTTGATCTTCGGTGTGGGGATGTGCTTCGGGCTGAAGGTATTGGGAGACAGCATGGCAGTCGCAGTGGTTCTGGGTCTTCTGGGCGCCGGGGTGATGGGGTGTGCCTACCCCGTGTTCCGCTCCCGCTCCCGCAAGGCCAAGGAACAGCTCACCCCCAGGATCCTGGCTCTGGCAGACGAACTGAGCAATAACTAATCACTACATTCATATACGGAAAGGTTCAGGTACGACACAATGGGAGAATTTTTCAAGAAAGCATTCAACGACATGAAGGAAAGCGCAAAGGCACAACACGAGGTAGACAAGGCCAATTTTGAAGCCGCCAAGGCGGAAAGCAAGGCCAACTTTGAGGAAAACAGAGGCCGCAACACCTTCGCCAAGGCAAAGGAACAGGGCAAGAAGAGCTGGGACGACGCCCATCTGTCCCCCGCCGAGAGAATCGCAAAAATGCAGGAAGAGCGTGAGGCACAGATCGCCGCCGCCAAGGCAAGAACTGCAGAAGCGAACGCACGCTACGAGGAAGCAAAGAAAAAGTAAGAAACGGGAAGCGGGGCGGGCAGTCCCGCTGTTTCCCTTTTCCATAGTCAGGAGGCATTTATGAACGCTATTGAGATCCAAGGGCTTTCCAAAAGCTTTCGGGGGATGTACGCGGTGGATCATCTGGACATGACCGTCCCCATGGGGGCCATCTACGGCTTCATCGGAGAAAACGGCTCCGGCAAATCCACCACGGAAAAGCTGATCTGCGGTCATCTTGTTCCCGATGAGGGGGAGATCAAGCTGTTCGGCAGAGATTACACCGATCCCGGAGTACGGGCGAGAGTGGGAGCTTTGATCGAAAACGCAGGCTGTTTCCCCGGCTCCAGCGTGTGGGACAACCTGATGATGCAGGCCATCAACTTAGGGCTGAAAAACCGTGACCGGGAGATCCGCAGGGTGCTTTCCATCGTCCGCATGGAAGATTCCGCAAGCATCAAATTCAAGAACTGCTCTTTGGGTATGAAGCAACGCATCGGCATCGCCATGGCTCTGTTGGGCGACCCCGCCTTGCTGATCTTGGACGAGCCCATCAACGGGCTGGACACCGACGGTATGAAAATGATGCGGGAGATCCTTTTGGAGATCACCCGCGAATACGGCTGTACCGTGCTGATATCCTCCCATATTCTGGGAGAACTTGAGAAGATCGCCACCCATTACGGCATCATCCGCAGGGGCAAAATGATCCGCCAGATCTCCGCAAAGGAAATGGAAAGCCGCGCAAGAGTTTTCGTTTCCGTCAGGACCTCCGATATGCAGGGAGCAAAGTCCGTCTTGCAGGCCCGCTTCCCCAACGTAACGGAGGAGGAAGGCTGTCTCCGCATTTACGACGCAGAAAAGCCGGAGGCAGTGGCGGAGCATCTTTTGAAGCACGGCCACGCCATCAAAGAGCTTTCCAAAAACAAGATCGGTCTGGAAGAATACTACGTAGGACTGATGTCCGAAAAGGAGGATTGACATGGCAAATACGGAATTACGCTTTGACTCCCCCACCTTTTCCCGGCGGATCAAGGGGATGCTGGGCGTGGACTTCTACCGCTTGTTCCACACCCCCATGTTCTACATTTTCATAGCCATCGCCGCCATCATTCCCGCCATGGTCTCCGCCATGACCATGATGCCCGACCAAAACGGCAACACCATGGAGCCCTTGTATTCCAACGTGTGGCAGATCATCGCCGCCTCCAAGCCCCTTTACGTCATTGAGAGCATCGCGGATTACGCCAACATGAACATGGTGTTCATCTTCGGCGGGATCATGGTATCCATCTTCATCGGTCACGACTACAAAAGCGGCTACGTGAAGCAGTTGTTCACCACCCACGCCAAGAAGCAGGATTATATGCTGTCCAAGAGCATCGTCTGCGCCTTCGCCATGGACTGTATGTGCGTGACCTATCTCGTAGGCGGTGTGCTGGGCGGCGTGCTGGCAGGGTATTCCTTGGAGGTGAACGCGGGCTCTCTCATTCTTGCCATTCTGGGGAAGATGGTGATGAGCCTGGGTTGGGCAAGCCTTTACACCTTTTTGAACGTGATCTTCCGCAAGTATTTCGGGGTCTCTATCGCCTCCTCCTTCTTCTTCGGAACGGGGATCCTGATCATCGGTGTGGCCGCGGTGGTGGAGAATCTTTCGCTGCCCACCTGGTTTTTGAACGCCTTTTTGTACGGTTCTTCCGTGAACGCCTGTCTGGTAAGCAATATAGGCACCTTGATCACCTGCGCGGTGGTCTCCCTGGTATGGGCGGTGATCTACAACCTGCTGGGCACACGGTTGCTTTCCACCTGCGACGTATACTGACGGAGGGTATGATGGATGAACGCAATTGAGATCAGAAATCTTTCCAAAAATTTCGGCTCCAAGCAGGCGGTGTGCGGCTTGGATATGACCGTCCCCATGGGCGCCATCTACGGCTTCATCGGGGAAAACGGCTCGGGGAAATCCACCACGGAGAAAATGCTTTGCGGTTTGATCCCCAAAAGCGGCGGCTCTATCAAGCTCTGCGGCCGCGATCACACCGACCCGGAGATCCGCGCCAAGATGGGGGCACTGATCGAAGTCCCCGGGTGCTTCCCCTCCCTCACCGTATGGGACAACATGATGCTCCACGCCACCAACTTAGGATTAAAAGACCGCGAAAAGGCTGTGGTGGAGATGCTGAAGACCGTCCGCATGGAGGGTGCGGCGGGGAACAAATACAAGAACTGCTCCCTGGGCATGAAGCAACGGGTGGGCATTGCCATGGCGCTTTTGGGCGACCCTGCATTACTGGTGCTGGACGAGCCCTTGAACGGCTTGGATGCCGACGGCATGCGGATCATGCGGGAGGTGTTTGTCGACATCGTAAAAGAGGGCAAGCGTACCATTCTGGTGTCCTCCCACCTTTTGGGAGAGCTGCAGAAGGTGGCCACCCATTACGGCATCATCCGCCACGGCAAAATGATCCGGGAGATGACCGCCGCGGAACTGGATGCCGACTGCCGCACCTACGTGGCCTTACAGGCGGAAGAAAAGAGCCGTGCCAAGCTACTTTTGGGCACTCGCTTCTCCCGCGTGGAGGAGGACGAGGCGGGGTTCTTGCGGATATACGATCTCGTCACCCCCGAGGAGGTAGCCGTCTTCCTGTATGAAAACGGGATTTTGATCTCCGAGATCAAGACCGACAAGATTGGGCTGGAGGAATACTACGTAGATCTGATGAAGGAGGGGAAACGAGGATGAAAAACAATCTTTCCACCATGGTGAAGACCGATCTTCGCAGAATGGGGAGATCCCGTTTGTTTTACATTTTGGTCGCCTGCGCTCTGCTGATCCCCGTGGTGATGGTGGTGATGATGTCCATGATGGACGGCACCGTGACCGTGGATCCCCAAACCGGTGCGGAATCGGTGATGGAAGGGCCGGAGAACGCCTGGCAATCCATAGGCACCCTGCCCTCCCCCGACGGGAGCACCGCACCTATGGGCGGTATGGACGTGATGGCTATGTGTAATATCAACATGATGTTCATGGCAGTGGCGGTGTTTATCTGCCTGTTCATTTCCGAGGAGTTCCGCTCCGGTTACGCCAAGAACCTGTTCACTCTCCGCGCTAAGAAGGCATCTTACGTGGTCTCCAAGACCCTCATGGGCTTCCTTTGCGGGTTGTGCTTGTTGGCGGCTTACTTTGTCGGTGCTTTGTTGGGCGGTGCCATCGCGGGGCTTTCCTTCGACCTCCATGGGTTAAATGCGGGAAACCTTGTGATGTGTATGGTGGCAAAGGCCTTCCTGATGCTTGTGTTCGTTGCCATTGACGTATTGGTCAGCGTAGCGGCCAAGCAGAAGGCGTGGCTGTGCCTGTGCGGCTCTTTGGGGGCGGGGATGCTGTTGTTTATGACGGTTTCCATGGTGACCCCATTGAACGCAACCGTTCTCCACGCGGGATTGTGTCTTGCAGGCGGCGTTCTGTTCGCTTTAGGTCTGGGCGCTTGCAGCAAGGTGGTTTTGAACAAGACGGCGTTGGTGTGAGGAGGACGTGATGAAGGGGACGCTGTCCCCTTAGGATCCCCTGCCAAAGGGGATGATCCCCTTTGGAATCCCGCACGTTGTGAAGAAACAGACAGATATTTCCCCTTCTCGGCTTTGAGGAGGGGATTTTTCAACCTATGGTAGAATTAAGGCAAGAAAACGCAACAAGAATACTATTGCAAGTTGAATCTCCGTATGCTATACTGGGGACATGAGGTAGCTATCCAAATTCAAAGACAAGGAAGAATTTTATGTTTGACCAAAAAGAATTCGGCGTAAAACTACGCAATCACAGAAAGCGGCTGGGGCTTACCCAGGAAGAGGTTGCGGAACGCATCGGCGTTTCTCCCCAGGCGATCTCCAAGTGGGAGGCGGGAGACTGCCTGCCCGATTGTATCAACCTGAAGGCCATCAGCGACGAATACCATCTTTCCGCAGACGTATTATTGGAGACGGAGTCCGACGGGGACGTCAACGCCGTGGCGGATAAGATCGAACAGCTTGCCACGGAGTTTCTTTGGGCTTCCGCCAACAATGAACGCTACGAACAGAATCTCCGCAAGGAGATGGGCGAGGATCTCTGGAAGATGTGGAAGGGGATCTATTTCGCCGAGGTGGGCAACCGCAAGCTCCAGCAGGAAAGCAAACAGCGGGGTATCCTGCGGATCATCGGCTCCTTTGGCACCAAGGTGTGGGACGACGACGGAATTGCCTGCGTGGTGCAATCCCGTCTGATCGCGGAAAAAGCTCCCGCCTCCCCTGCCGCGGCGGAGGTGATCCAGGCCCTTTGCACCCCGGAGGGACAGAAGCTGATCTCCGCCCTGTCCTGCGATTCTCCCACCCCCAAGCAGACGGTGCTGGAACAGACGGGCATCCCTCTTCCCCGCTTGAACGAGCTGCTGTTGCTGTTCACCGAAAACAACGTCATTGCGTATTATACCGACGCCACCGCCTGCGGCTACATGATCAGCGGTTTCTGCGGCATTGCGGCGTATATGGTGTTGGGCGCCATGTATCTGCTGGATAAAAAGCGGAACTACGAGGTCTCCCAGTATTTCGCCTGGGATTGATTCTCACCCTTCGCGAAAAATTCTCTCTTTATGCGTTATTGCTTTTTGGTTTTCTCCGTGATACAATGTGTTCGACGTCAAGAAGAACACCCCCGGGGAAATGCAAACGCTGAAAAAAGGAGTAACGCATATGAAATTACACATTGGAGAAGCCATTCGCAGGTTGCGGAAGGAAGCCGGGCTGACCCAGGAGCAGTTGGCGGACAAGCTGGGCGTGTCCTATCAATCGGTAAGCCGTTGGGAGCTGGGAGTTACCTACCCGGATATGGAGCTGCTTCCCGCTTTGACGGAATGCTTCGGGGTCTCGGCAGACGTTCTTTTGGGGATCCCCAAGGTACAGCGGGAAAAGGAAGCTGAAAAAGCCCTCACCGCTCTGGCGAAGGCCTGCCGTGAGAAACCACTTGACACGGAAAAGATCTGCGCTCTCATCCGTGAGATCCGACGAGATCATCTCCACGCAAGCTGTTTTTGGAATTTTTGGTTCGGGGTCAGCACCCACGTTTACTGCCACCCCGCCATTCTCCCCGAGGTACGGCTGACGGTGGAGGCCATTCTGGAAAGCAACGCCTCCCGGGAGGAGAAGGAGGACGCGGTGGAAGCCTTTGCGGCCTTGGAGGACGACCGGCATATCGAAGACTTTCTGAACCGCTACGCCGCCACTCGTGACCTGCAAAAGGACACCCTGCTGTTGACCCGCTACCGCAAGCGGGGCGACAAGGAAAAAGCCGATCTTCTGCGGCAGGAGGCTCTGTTCCGCACGGTGGATAAGCTGGTGGGCAATTCCGGATTGTGGCTTGTGGGAGATTACGAGCAATTGGATCTCCCCGTCCTCCACGCTAAAAACAAACTGGGGATGGAGCTGTTGAACGCCCTTTGCCGTGAGGAAAAGGGCGTGGGGAAGCTTGATTTTTGGGTGGAACCCCGTCTGTGGATGGGCTTCCGCGAGGCAGGATATTTGGCGGCGGAGGGAAAGGAAGGGGAAGCCCTGGAAATGCTGGAGGATTCCGTTTCCCTCTTAGAGTCCGCCATGGCGATCAGAGGGCAAAAGGCTCTCACCTGCAATTCCCCCTGGCTGAAGGATATGGTCTGGACGGCCACGGAGCAGATCTGCACCCCCACCGGGGAAGAAGAGGGACAGCGGGAGCTGTTCATCACCGACAGGAAAAACAATTGCTTCGTGGTCTCCCCCGCCCAATACGCCTATTATCTCACCACGGACAAGGACGACAGATGGTACACCCGTGAATGCCGTCTGCTGGATCCCATTCGGAAGCATCCCCGCTATCTCGCCTGCGTAGAACGGGTGGAGAAGCTTTTGGAGCCTTGCTGAGAAATTGGAGCGCGGGGCGCCGAAGGACGTCGCCCCCTACGAACACGAAACAAGTGCAGGCAAAAAACAGCCTTCTCTCCCGCATAGAAGACGGCGAAAAATCTGTTTTCTGCCCTTCTCGTTGCGTGAAAAAACAGCACGGTTTTAGCCAATGCATTATGCGTATTCGTAGGGGTCGACGTCCACGGCGACCCGGAATGAAAAGCAGTACCTTTCGACCGCGAAAGAGTATTCTCCCCTCGGCAAACAGTTAGTCCCGCACATCACAGTCCGTAAAAAGCGTAAAAATTACAACTTTTTTGCAAAAAGGTATTGACCTTCCCCCAAGGTCAAGGTGTATACTGCCCTTGCAAACGAGAAAAAAGGAGGTTGCAGAAGCATATGACCATCAAAGAGGTGGAAAAACGCACAGGCCTCACCGCGAAAAGCATTCGCCTTTACGAGCAGAAGGGACTTTTGGAGGTCGACCGCAATTTGGGAAACGATTATCGGGAATACACGGAAGAAAACCTGGAGACCTTGAAATGGATCAAGCTCTACCGCTATCTGGAGTTCTCCCTGGAGGAGATCAAGGAGCTTCTTGCCGAAGATACAGCTTTCTGCAGAGCCAAGCTGGAGGAAAAGCATCAACAATTGGAAGGCCAAAAGGAAGACCTTACCCTGAAGGCCTCTATCCTGAAGACCTTGCTTTCTGAAAAGGAAAATGTGAACATAGAAGAATACGCTATGCTCACAGAGCTTTCCGAAAGTGAAGAATACGACGGCTTCAAGTCCGTTCTTTTGGAAGCCAAGCTCCCCTCCCGCGGATGGGCGTGGTGGCTGACGATCCATTGCATCGTACCCATCGGAGTATTCTTCCTGGAATACGAGAAGAGGCGTATGGAGCAGCTTCCCTGGTTTGGATTCCTCTCCCTGGTGATGGTCGGCATTGCTTCCGCTGCTTGGGCGCGGTATTTTTCCCTCAAAAGGTTATACAAGGATCGCTTGAAGGCACAGCGAAGGGAAAACCGGGTGATCTGGCGGGCGCTCCCCTTCGCATTGATTTCGGTTTTTTTCAGCATCCTCGCTTGTCAATCTCTTTCCGATGGTTTCGCTCCCGAAAATTGGCTGTTTTATTGTGAAAAAGGAACCTTCATCGAGATATGCACTTGCGGTCTCGTACTTCCTTGCTTCGGTCTTCCCATTGCGGTATCCTACGGCATACGGGACAGGAAGCTTTGGAGGACCCTTGGCATCCTTTTGTGCTGCGGGGCGGTGTGGGGGCTTTCCGCATACTGCACGGCTACCAACAACGTCTACGTCACCGTGGATTCCGTGGTGGTCTCTTCCCCTTTTAAGGCAGACGAAGTGTATTCCTATGAGGATATCACCCTGGTGGAAACCGGATTCGACTGCAACAGATCCAAAACGGATGCCGAATTCTTTTACCGCATCACCGTAAGGACTCCCGAAGGGGAGGAAACATACACCTTTGGCGTGGTGTCGGGGAACGACGAGATCGACCGCTATGCGGAGGATACCCATTTGGAGCTGTTGGATTTCGACAAGGTGCTGATGGATCTGGGCATCCCCAAGGAATCCAGCGAGGCCTATGCGGAGTATTTGAGCATGGAGGACGTATACAGGGAGCGTTTTCTGCAGATCGTCCGCAACAAGCCGAAGTCACAAAACAAAAATGAGCCTACTGTTCGGTAGGCTCGTTTTTCGTTATACCAATCTTTGTCCCAAGGCCTTGGGAGTTTCCCCCGCGAAGATGGCACCTGCGTTCTCCACGTAATCATGGAAGGTGAGGTCTCTGTCTCTGTGGAGGTGGCGGGGAGGCTTTTGTCCCAGCTCGTACATCCACACGCCTTTATAGCCTGTGGCAAGCAAGCCTTGGTACAGCTCCTGCCAGTTGATATCCCCTTCCCCGGGGAGCCAATGCTTTTCGTCCTTGAAGTCGTAGTCGGAGATATGCACCGTGATAATACGGTGTCCCACCGTTTGCAAAAAGTTGCTATGCGTTCCCTGCAACAGATGGTTCACGTCAAAGCAAACGCGGAGTCTTCCATCGGCGGCAATCAGCTCTGCCAGTTCCTCCGCGGTATTCCCCAGGCAGGAGCGGGGCAGGTCCTCCACGGCGATGGTTGCGCCGTAACGGCAGGCGATCTCCGCAAGCTTGGCAAGAGAATCCTTGGCGCAGGCAAGCCGTTCCTTACGCTCCGCATCGGGAATGGGCTCTCCGCTGGGGTGTGCCACGAAGCGGGTGATCCCCACGGCAGAGGCCTTGGCGATGAGGTTCTCGTAGTAAACGAGGGTACGCTGCCGCAACGCAGGATCCAACGCGGAAAGATCCACCACCTCAAAGGGGTAAAAGGGCAGGTGGCAGGACCAGATCTCCACGCCGAAGGCATCGGCATAGCCCTTCACGGCGGCAAAGTCCAAAGCATCCATATAGCCCTTTTCCATAGAAAGCTCCACAGCATCAATGCCTGCCGCGGCAAGCTTCCAGAAGGCTTCCTCATCGGGAGTAAAGCCGCAGGTAGAAAGTCCGATCTTCAACATATTTCAATCCTCCATGGTTTTACAAAGATCCTTCAGCCCCTCCGGGTTGAGGATGGGGTTGGCGAAAGGCTTCATAGCCAGAGACAACAGCCTCATGGGGTTGTCGTCGGCGGCTACGCGGTTGGAATCCAGCTTGCCGCAGATGGTACAGCGATGGATCAACGCCCACTCCCCGTTTTTTCGCACCCAGACGCCGATGGGCTCCATTTTGCCGTGGCAATCGGAGGCACGGTCACCCGGCTCCTCGTCCAGATGCACGCTGGTGAGGCAGTAGGGGCAATGGTTACGGTGGTCGCTTCCCGCACCTTCGGGAACCACCGTCTGCCCGCAATTCTTGCAGGTGAAGGGGTCGATACAGGGGTGGGTGCGGTAAAAGTTTTTATCGTATTTCTTACGCTTATTCTCGCGGTTCATAAGCACCTCCGAAGTCTCCCGTGCTACCCGTTGCACCGGTCATTTTGGCGATCTCCTCCAGCCTTTCAATGGGGAACGGCGGGTTTGCCAAAGGCTTGGAGGCCACGGACATCAGCTTCATGGGGTTGTCCCCACGGGTCACGGGGCGGGTCTCCATCTCCCCGCAGGACTTACAGCGTAAGATCAGATCCCATTTTCCGTCGGGCTTGACCCACACGCTGACAGGCTCCATCACGCCCCCGCATTCGTACTCCGGGTCTTCGTCGGTATGGAGGGCGGACAGGCAGCTGGGACAATGGTCGCCTACGTATTCTGTGCCGCAGGCGCGGCAACGAAGGGTTTCTTCCATAAAAAGGCTCCTTTGGATATAATTAAGGGGACGCTTAAGAACCTTTCTTTTTGAAGAAAGGTTCTTAAGAATCTCCAAAGAAACTTAATGCCGAAAACTGTCGTTTTCGGAAAATATTTTTATTTTGTCCTCACAATACGGGATTCCTAAGGGACGAGTCCCTTAGGCGGAGATTCTTAAGAGGCAGAGCCTCTTAAGCCCGTTATTCTCCGTCCTTCACGCTGGCGCCGGTGGAGTAATTAATGGTAATGCCGGGTTGGACGTTGTAGATGAACACGTTGAAGCAGATCCCCTCTCCCTCGTCCTCCACGGAGTAGGCCTCCATCTGCACGCCCCTGCAAAGCAAGTCATTTCCCACGAAGATGGGAGTCACTCGATAGGCCACGTGATTGCCGGTCTCCTTGATGTAGTCCGCCACCATGTTCTCAAAGGGAAGCATTCCATCTACGTTGAAGTAGCGGGTGCCTGTGATCAGGTTACTCTTGTTGGCGTTTTCCGCAGACAACTGCCAGCCGATGAGGTGACAGCGGTTGTATAAGTACTTTTGGGGGATGTTATCGTACTTCGCCTGGATCCACCCGGAGGGGTACACGCTGCTGATGCTTCCCCGCTCCTCGTCCTTGGCGGGCATGGTCTCCAGCCCCAGGGAGGCAATGACCACGCCGCATCTGCCCAGAGCGTCCAAAGGTGCATAGGATTCGTAGGCAACGGGGGTCAGCTCTTCCTCCGTAAAGTTTGGCACGTTCCCCTCTACGGTGACGTAGGGCGATCCCTTGTACGGCGGGATCGCCGTTAGCGTTCCTGCGTCCTCAACGCTGACTTCCGATTGGGTAGCACTGCTTTCGCTTAACGGATCGGAAAACAGATCGGTGATCTGCTCCAGTTCTTCGATGCACCCTGTGAAGGCCAGCAGAATGGCCAGCAAAAGGGCAGGTAAGAAAAGTCGTTTGGTATACTTCACGTTCATTTCCTCCTATAAGTCTCGATGGTGATCTTCTCGTGGGAGGAGCCTGCCAGCTCCAGGGTGTTTTC
Source organism: Clostridia bacterium (assembly GCA_017516825.1). GTDB lineage: Bacteria > Bacillota > Clostridia > Oscillospirales > CAG-382 > Coliplasma. Next base: position 42,531 of record JAFXBC010000003.1, read on the forward strand.
CTTGCGGAAGGCGGCTTTTACCGCGGCAAGATCCAAAAAGGTATCCCCTGGGTAGCGGCGGTTCCAATGGCAGAGGATGATCCCGTCTGCCGTCTCAAGGTCAAAGGGGCCGTCCTCCACGAAATAGTAGCCCTCTCCGTCGCATTGGGAGAGCGGCTTCCCCGCGGGGAACAGCTTTGCGGTATACGGAGTGACCCACAAAGGGGACTCCCCGATCAGGTTTTGTATATGCTCGTTCAGAACACGGTCACGGCTTTGGCGTTTGCCGCAAAAAAGCATCCCGCCGCCGTGGTCGATGCAAAAGATCAAGGTCATAGCGAAAGCCTCCTTATGGATATGATACCTTGTCGGAGGGAATTTGTCAAGGGTTCTTGATTTTTTCCTGTTTATATTGTATCATATGGAGGATCAAAAAGAAAGGAACGTGATTTGTTTGAAACGATTTTTAAGCTTGGCCTTGGCCTTGATGCTGTTGCTCTGCGCCTGCGGAGAAACTGCAGAGAACACTTCCTCTCTGCCGGGGGCGGAAAGCGTTGAGGAATCCTCCACGGAGGAAAGCGAGGTCAGCAAGGTGTTTGAAGAAAACCAGCTCATCGGGGAGATCGATGCTTATCTCACCGGAGAAGCTCCCGACCGTACCATGCTTGCCAAGAACCTTTTTTCCGATGCAAGCTACACCTTTAACACCAACACCAACGAAAGCTATACCGACCCCGATATGAAGAAGCTGAACGACGGCAACAAGCGGGATCTCTTTGACCAGTACAGTTGGGTTGGGTTTACGGGGAATACCGTCCCCACGGTCACCTTTGATCTGGGTGAGGGGGAGCACGCGTTGGCAGACGTGGAGATCAATATGCTCCGCCAGGTAGCTTACGGTATTGAGCTTCCCGACAGCGTGATCCTTTCCGTTTCCGAAGACGGAAAAGAGTTTGTGGACATCTCCACCCTGAAATCCCCCGCCGACGTGGGAGAAGGAAACGTCTTCGTCTACCGCTTTGCTCTGCCCGTGACGGTGTCTGCAAGATATATCCGTCTCTCCTTCCGCCGCAAGGCAAGCAACTTCCTGTTCATGGACGAGATCACCGGGTATGAATACTGCGAGGAGGGCACCCTGGATCCGTCCACGGGAAGCTCCACCGCAGAGGTCAAGTTGGTATACGACTACTACGAATACGATCTGAAAAAGGACGTTACCGTGGCGGTCAGCCCCTCCGACAGCGATTACGACACCCGCCAAAACCTGGCTCTTTTGGAGGGCGTAGAGGTACAGGCTAAGCATTTTGATCCCTTTGAGCCTGCCCACGTAGGTTCTAACTCCGACAAGGAACGGCTTGCCGTGCTGATCGACGGAAAGCGAGCCAAGAAGGCATCCTACGGGGACGGCACCTTCGCCCATTTCTACCGCGGCTGCGGACGGCACGTGGTGGTGGATCTTGGCAACGAGATGGCCGTTGACTCCGTAGAAGCGGAGTTCTTGAACGAGGTCAGCGTGGGTATTGCGGTTCCCCCTGCGGTGATGGTCAGCGTCAGCAACGACGGCGAGAATTGGATCACCACCTACGGTGGATATACCCTGGAGTACGGCAGCAATGAAAAATGCCTGTACAACGTTGCCGCTGACTTCAAGGAGACCTACCGTGCACGGTACATCCGCATTTCCTTCACCACCGTGCCGGAAAACGCCGTTTCCTCCAACGTGTATCTTTCCGAGATCGAAGTCTGGGGTAAGAAGAACGCGGAAAACGTGCCCGAGGCAAAGGACGATCCCTCCATCGTCATGGGGCGTTACCCCGATATCGAGGATCTGGGTTGTAACAACGTACTCCTGGCCGCGGTGAACGGAAACGCCAAGGAGAATCCCACCCGTAATCTGGACGTTGCAGGCGCCTTGAAGCATCAAGCTTATTTGGACGAGCAGGGCAACGTTCTGGATACCTTCTACGATTCCGTGCTGTTCTGCCCCTCCAACAGCTTCCCCTTCACGTCCGACGTGAAGGCCAACGCAGACCTTTACCGTGCCGATATGTTTACGGAAGGCTTTAACCTTTACGCCTGGGATGAGGCGGCAAGACAGGTACAGGAAGCCATTCCCGGCACGGCGGATGCCACCGTTTGGCTGAACCTGATGTGCCCCGACAACGACGATATCTGCCCCGACGTGGACGGTGACGGCAAGGCCGAAGATCTTTCCACCCCGGAAGGACGGCTGAGTTATCTGAAGTATCAGGTGGACGAATACCTGAAGGCCTGGGAGGAAGCGGGCTTTGAGCATATCACCCTGTTGGGCTTCTATTGGAACAACGAGACCATTCACAGACACGATCTTGCCCTGGAAAAGGCTGTGATCGGCGGGATCAACGCCTATATTCACGAAAAAGGCTACAAGAGCTTCTGGTGTCCCTATTACAGCGCCTACGGCACCTGGCTGTGGCAGGAACTGGGCTTTGACGTGGCTTGCCTCCAGCCCAACTATATGTTCTACGTCACCGAGCCCACCCGTCTGAAAGCTACTGCGGACATCGCAAAGATCTACGGGATGTGCGTGGAGATCGAGATCGAGGTGGTCAGCGGCGAAGGCTCCGTGGACAAATACCGGGAATACCTCCGTGAGGGCTTCGACAGCGGCTATATGCACTCCGTGAAGCTATACTACGTCAGCGGCACTCCCAGCGCCATCGCCGCCGCTTACGATTCCGAGGATCCTCTGGCTCACTCCGTTTACGAAGACACCTATCTTTACGCCAAGGGCAAGCTGGACGAAAACTACAACTTGGGTAGCGCCGTCTCCATGGACGATATCAAGGATATCGACTTGCAGGTGGTCCACGGCAAAAAGGTGGATTTCGACCTGGCCCTTCCCGAGGGCTTGAAAGCGCGGATCATGGAAAGCACGGTGTACGGCACCTTCCGACTGGATCTTTCCGGAGAGGGCTACTACCGTGCCATGAAGGGCTTCCGCGGGGAGGATCGGATCGTGCTGGAGATCTACGATACCGCAGGAAACAGAAAAACCGTCACCATTGCGGTGACGGTTACGGAAGAATAACTTATCCGTGTATGGAAACGCCTTGTGAAAGCAGGGCGTTTTTTCCGTGCAAAAGGGTCTCCTCTCCGGGGATCCATTCCGCATGGGAGGTATCGTCCATCCCCGACGCCCTTGCCTTGGCATCGCCGTAGGGGTGGTAGGGCAAAAGCTCCACGCCTTCGCAGTTTTGCAGGCTGTGGTACAGTTTTGCAATGGCGGAATAGTGGGCGTCATTGGTGTTCACGCCGCTTACCAGAATACAACGCAGGCGTGTCTTCCCGCCCAGGGAATCCACCAGGCGGAGGTTTTCCAGGATGGTCTTATTGGAGACCCCCGTATACGCTTTATGCCGTGCGTCGTCGGTATCCTTCACGTCCCAGAGGAACAGATCCACCAAAGGAATGGCCTCTTTCAACAAAGCGGGGGAAACGAACCCGCAGGTCTCCACGGCGGTGGAAATGCCGTTTTTCTTGCAAAGCTTCAAAAGCTCCAAGACCGCTTCCCCCTGCAAAAAGGGCTCTCCCCCGGAAAGGGTGACCCCGCCGCCGTTTTGGTAGAAGGGGGCATCCCTTTGGATCGCCGCCAAAAGCTCTTTCGGCGTCATCTCCTTGCCGCACAAGGACAACGCCCCGGTGGGACAAAGGGAGGTACAATTCCCGCAGGAAACACACTTTTCACGCCTTAGGGTGTGAATATGCGCAAAGACGTGTACCCCCTCGGGGCATTCCCCGCAGGCACGGCAGGCAATACATTTTTTCGCTTCGAACAAAAGCTGTGGGTGAGGGCTTTGGGTCTCGGGGTTGTGGCACCAGGCGCAATGCAAGGGACAACCCTTGAAGAAGATCACCGTCCGCACCCCGGGCCCGTCGTGCATACAGAATCTTTGGATCTCCGCCACCTTCATGAGTGCTCCTCCGTTTGGGCGATGATCATGTCCTGCCAGCCCCGATCCAGGGTCACGAAGCGGGCGTTCCAGCCGGAGACCCGCACGGAAAGGGTATCGTAGGCCTCGGGGTGGGCCTGTGCCGCTCTCAGAATGGCCCCATCCGCCACGTCAAGCTGGAGGAAGAAGCCGCCCAGGGTGGTAAAGCCCTGCATGAGAGCAGTGACGGCGAAAATACCGTCCTCTCCCTTTACGGCGGAGGGCAACAGCTTGAGATCCAAGGCCGCCCCGGTGGTCATTTCCGCAAGGTCTATCTTGCAATAAGAGCGGATCACGGCGGTGGCACCCTCCTTGTCCGTCCCCGGGGTGGGTGAGCAGTTTCCCGCCAGCACCTCCCCCGCCCTTCTGCCGTAGGGAGTGGCCCTGCGGTGGGGCGCCCATTCCAACTGTCTGCCGAAGGTGCTGATCCCCGGAGGGGTTCCGTAGCCGCATCTCCCCTCCTGCCCGCGGCAGATGGCGGCAAAATCCTTTGCCAGGGAGACGGCGATCTCATCACATTCGTCGTTATCGTTACCGAAATAGGCGTAGCGGCTTTGCACGTACCGCCGTAACACCTCTTCCCCTTCCCAGTCCTTTTCCAAAATGGCAAGAAGCTGTGGCAGGGTGCATTTTTGTTCTTCATAGACCAGCTTGCGGATGGCGTACAGGCTGTTCACCGTGTCCGCAAAGCCCCCAAAGTGGGGTGAACGGATATTGTAAACGGCGCCGCCGCGGAAATAAGGAAGTCCCGCTTGGATACACCCGCCCTCAAACAGGGAGATCACCGTGGAGGGAGTCCAATCCCCCCAACGCCATCTGCCGCGATCATCCTTCCCCAGCATTTCATGACAATGATACTCCACGATCCCCGCCACGGCGGCTTCCAGATCAGTCAGGTAGGCTGAATAGAGTGCATCGTAGGTGGCAAAGTCCGCCCCCGTCTGTAAGGTCTTCTGCTGTAATACCTGCAAGCCGTCGAAGGGGTCGTACCCAAAATTGGTCTTCCCGGGAATCTGCACCTCCCAACAGCCGTCGTTGGCAAACTTCCAGACCTCTTCCTTGGGGTATCCGTAGGATAAAAGGCTTTGGTAGATCAGCTCCTCGTTGTACACCGCCAACACGCCTCCGCCGTAGCGGATGACCTCTGCCATGCGGCGAAGAAGCTTTTGGGGCGTACCCTTATGCAACCGCAGGGTGGTGGGGAAATCCCCGATGCCCAGTTCCTCGATCACATCCAGCACCAGGTAGGTAACGTGGTTAGTGATATCCTTCCCTTCCCCGTCTCTGCCCCCAATCACCAGGTTCTGGTAATGCTGGGCGTCGCCGCTTCCGTAGTTGCCTCCGCAGATCCACTCACAGCCCTTGATGAAGAAATGAGCCAGAAGCTCCCTTGCTTCCTCTAAGGTAAGCCTGCCCTCCGCCAGGTCACGGTCCAAAAAGTCCCCCAGCAGCCAGTCGATCCTGCCGATGCCCGGCCAGTTGCCGCAAAGCCGCTGGAAGGCGAAGGCAAACCAAATGCTCTGCAAGGCCTCCCGAAAGGTTGTGGGAACGCCGAAGGGCACCTTGGAAAGAACGGCGCAATTCTCCTCGTATCCCGCCTCCTTCAGCGCCTCCAGGTATCTGCCGTGCCAGATGGCAAAGCTATCCAGGCAGGAAAGACAGCTTTGCAAAAAGGGCTCCCTGTCCGTGCCTCTGTGGGCCTTCAGAGACGCCAGAACGTCATCACGGATGCCTGCTATTCCACGCTTTACCACCGTTTCAAAATCCGTTGTGAGGTGGCTGACGGCGTAAAACACCGGTTTCCCTTCGAAAGAAGCGGGAACGTGGTGGCGGATGGCCTCCCCCAGGGTGGCACTGCCGCTGATCTTCTCCCCCTCGCAGATCCGCAAGGGCGCGTGAAGGCAGATCTCTCGGATGGCGAGATCGTATTTTGCAAGGTCGGTCAGCTCCGCAAAGTTTTCGATGTGATCCAAAGAAACCGTGGGAACTGCCGCTGTCTCCCTGCCGTAACGGCAATGGAGGGAATCGTATGCAAATCTGCGGGTGGATTCCGACAGGCGGACAGGGCGTTTGCCGAAGGCAGAATAGAATTCCATATAAAGAACCTCAAAATAAACAAAGGGCCATCCCGCAGGACAGCCCTTTTCTCAGACGATAAAATTAACCCAGGATAATTTCCTTGCCGGTCTCGGAGGAATCGTACATAGCCTGCATCATCTCTGCCGTCTTGATAACGGTGTCGATGTGAGAGGGAAGCTTCTCGCCGGTCTTGATGCAGTTGATAAAGCCGTCGATCTCTTTCTGGAACATGGGCTCATCCTTGTACTTGGGCTTGAAGTTCACCAAGCTGCCGCAGGAAGTGGTGTAAACGGTGAAGTCGCCGCCATAGTTCAGTCTCGCGCCACCCTTGGTACCCAGGAAGTCGATATAGCTTTCATTAACGCCCAGGTTCTGTGCCCAAGCGCCGTTAAAGGTGATGGTGGGGCCGTCGGTGCGAACGAAGCCGGTTACGAAGTCGTCAACGTCGTAGGTACCGTTCATATCCTTGGTATCCTCAGCCCACATGCCTTCGTATACGTAGTTGGGCATATCTACGCCCAGCTTGCTGTACGCCTTGGCGGAAACGGAGGTAGCCTTGGGGTCGCCGGTGCAGTACATAACGATGTCCAGATAGTGAACGCCCCAGTCGATGAGAACGCCGCCGCCGGAGATCTCCTTGGTGGTGAAGGCACCGCCGAGCCCGGGGATGGAACGCTGAGAACGGAAGCAAACGTAAACGTGGTAGATCTCGCCCAGGTCGCCGGACTGAATGATCTCGCGGAGACGGTTGACAGCGGAATTGAAGCGGTTGACCACGCCGATGTTCAGGACCTTACCGGACTCGTGCTGAGCCTGCTGCATTGCCAGAGCCTCGGAGTAAACGCGGGCTGCGGGCTTTTCGCAAAGAACGTTCTTACCTGCTTTCAGAGCATCGATGGTGATGAAAGCGTGCTGCTTGTTGGGAGTACAAACGGAAACTGCCTCGATCTCGGGATCGTTCAGAACAACGTGGTAATCCTCAACTGCGGTGCCGCAACCGTACTTCTCTACGCACTTCTCTGCCTTGTGGAGCAGGATGTCGCAGAAATACTTGATCTCAACCTCCTCGTTCTTCATATAAGCGGGGATGTGAGCACTGTTGGCGATCGTACCGCAACCGATGATCGCAATCTTCATTTTTGCCATAGTGGGTAACCTCCGAAAGTGTTTGAATTTCATAGTTTTTAAGGGTTTTCACCTTACTTGCATATTACCATATTCTTCTGCGTTTTGCAAGTGATTTTCAAAAAAAATTCAAAAAGCTCTTGACAAATCCCATATGCTCTGTTATAATCCCTAACATCAAAAGCATGGAAGTGGAACAAGCTTCCGTTTTCCCTTTTCAGAGAGCCGTCGGTCGGTGTGAGACGGTATGGGTGCGGAATGCGAACTCACCACAGAGCTTTCCTTTCGAACGGGGGTGTACTGCCCTTCAGTAGGGAGTGAACGGGTTTCTCACCGTGATCAGGAGAACCGATTGCTGGATCGGTGTTGCATTTTTGCAATTTTCATAGGTTACGTGTTTTTTCCCGGTAGCTCTGTCGGTGTATCTGTGCCCGATGGGGTTATTTTTATTTCCTTGCTTTCACTCCACATTTTTCCGGGAAAGGAACAGCCAACCATGAAAACAGCATTTTCCACCCTCGCTTGCCCCGGCTACGATTTCAAAGACATCACCACCATGGCCGCCGACCTGGGTTTCGACGGCGTCGAGGTGCGCGGTCTGGGCATCGATCTCATCGACCGTCATTCCAAGCCCTTTGCGGCGGAAAACATCCCCGCCACCGCGGCAAAGCTACGGGCTCTGCGCCTGAAGATCTCCTGCTTCTCCTCCGGCGTGGTGCTCAGCGACGGGGCCAGAAGGGAACAGAACCTGGAAGAAGCTAAAGAATACATCCGCGCCGCTAAGGCGTTGGGCACCAAATACGTCCGTGTGCTGGGTGAAGCCACCCCCGCTCCCGAAAAGGAGATCGACGACGAGGAGGTCTTCGCACAGCTTTCCGCCATTCTGCCCTTCGCGGAGGAGGCAGGAATCACCGTCTTGGTGGAGACCAACGGTGCTTACTGCGATACCGCCCGTCTGGCCGCTGTGCTGAACCGCTGTCACAGCGAGTCCGTGGGCGCGTTGTGGGACATCCACCATCCCTACCGTCATCTGGGAGAATCTCCCGAGAAGACGGTGCAGAATCTGGGCAGATACATCCGCTACGTCCACGTGAAGGATTCCGTCAAGGAGGACGGCAAGGTCGCCTACCGCATGATGGGTGACGGCGATATGCCCTTGGACGATATCATGAACGCTCTGCGGTCCATCAATTTCGAGGGCTACCTCTCCCTGGAATGGGTAAAGACCTGGATGCCCGAGCTGTTTGATGCGGGTATCGTATTCCCTCAGTATATGCACTTCATGTCCCGCTATCTGGGCAAGACCCCCGCGGGACACGCTCTCCAGGTGGACAAGCGAGGGGCGGGTCAGTATCCCTGGCCCAAGGAGACCTTGATCGATCTCACCTTCCCCCAGCTTCTGGATCATATCTGCGATTGCTTCCCCGATCAGTACGCTTTCCGTTACACCACCCACGATTATACCCGCACCTATCCCCAGTTCCGCGAGGACGTGGACAGATTTGCCCGGGCTTTGATGGCCTTGGGAGTTCGCAAGGGCGACCACGTGGCAGTCTGGGCCACCAACGTGCCTGCCTGGTACCTCACCTTCTGGGCGGCCACCAAGATCGGTGCCGTGTTGGTAACGGTGAACACCGCTTACAAGATCTACGAGACGGAATATCTGCTCCGTCAATCCGACACCCACACTCTGGTGATGGTGGACGGCTACAAGGGCACGGACTACAAGGAGATCGTGAACAAGCTGGTTCCCGAGCTTGCCACCCACGAAGCGGGCAAGCCCCTGTACAGCCAACGTCTCCCCTTCTTGCGGAACGTCATCACCTGCGAGTCCTCCATGCCCGGCGCTCTCACCATGGAGCAGGCCATGGAGTACGCGGACAAGACTCCCGTGGAGGAGCTGTACCGCCGTGCCGCCCGCATTGACAAGCACGACGTGTGCAATATGCAGTACACTTCCGGCACCACAGGGTTCCCCAAGGGGGTCATGCTCACCCACTACAACGTGATCAACAACGGCAAGGCCATCGGCGACTGCATGGATCTTTCCACCGCAGACCGCATGATGATCCAGGTGCCCATGTTCCATTGCTTCGGCATGGTATTGGCCATGACGGCCTCCGTGACCCACGGCGTTACCATGTCCCCCATTCCCGCCTTCTCTCCCCGTCGCGGCCTTCACTGTATCAATAAAGAGAAGATCACCTGCTTCCATGGAGTGCCCACTATGTTCATCGCCATGCTGGGGCATGAGGATTTTGACAAAACCGACTTTTCCCATATGCGTACCGGCATCATGGCGGGCTCTCCCTGCCCTGTGAAGGTGATGGAAGAAGTCATCAATAAGATGCACATGAGCGAGATCTGCATCACCTACGGGCAGACGGAGGCATCCCCTGCCACCACCATGTCCAAGACCACGGATTCCATCGAGACCCGTGTGAACACGGTGGGAAGTGCCATCTTCGGGGTGGAATGCAAGATCATCGATCCCGAGACCGGAGAAGAGGTTCCCGACGGCGTGGACGGCGAGTTCTGCGCCCGCGGCTACAACATTATGAAGGGGTACTACAAGATGCCCCAGGCCACCGCCGCCGCCATTGACAGCGAGGGTTGGCTCCATTCCGGAGATCTCCTTCGCAAGCTGCCCGACGGCAACTTCAAGGTGACGGGACGGATCAAGGACATGATCATCCGCGGCGGCGAGAATCTTTACCCCAAGGAGATCGAGGACTTCATCTACACCCATCCCAAGGTGAGCGACGTGCAGGTCATCGGCGTGCCCGACAAGCAGTACGGCGAAGAGGCCATGGCTTGCATCATCATCAAGCCCGGCGAGACCCTCACCGAGGAGGAGATCCGCACCTACTGCATGGAGAACATGGCCAAGCACAAGGTGCCCAGGTATTTTGATTTCGTGGATTCCTTCCCCATGAATGCGGCGGGAAAGATCCTGAAATACAAGATGCGGGAGGCGGCTGTGGAAAAGCTGGGCCTGCAGGCAGCGGCTAAGATCGAGACGGCTTGATAGGAAATACGCAAAGGGGACGCTTTTTGAAAAAGCGCCCCCTTTGATCCCCCGAAAAGCACTGCCGAAAACTATCGTTTTCGGAATAAAAAACACAATGCCCTTTTGTTCGTCAGAACGAAAGGGCATTTCTTTAAAATGCAGGGTGCAGGGGGATCATCCCCCTGCCGGGGTTTAAGGGGCAGAGCCCCTTTATACACGTTTCTTCTCCCATACACGCATCTTGTAGAAGGCAAACGCCATAAGGCAGGCTACCGTCCAACCCACCGCCCAGGCAGTAGGAATGGCGTAGATCCCCATGCCAACGGCGGCAAGGAGATAGCACAGCGCCACCCGAATGATCAGATCGGCGATGGTGCTGGCGGAGAAATACTTCATGGCGCCGTATCCGCGCAAGATGCCGTCGATGGCGATCTTCACGGCGATGACGGCATAGAAGGGTGCAACGCAACGCAGGAAGGTGCTTCCCGCTTGCAAGGCCTCCTCGGTGATGGCGGGATCGTCGGTATTCAGGAACAGCCTTACGAAGAAGGGTGCAAAGACAAAGAAGGCGACGGCAATGGGCAGGATGAGCAGATATAGCATCTTCACTCCTGCGGTAAAGCCTTGCTTGACCCGGGATTCCTGCTTGGCCCCCAGGTTCTGGGCGGTATAGGCGGCGATGGCGGCGGACACGGTGACGAAGCAGGCCGTGGCGAAGCCGTTCACCTTCAAGGCGGTGGAAAAGCCTGCGATGGTGGCCTCCGAGCCCAGCTCATCGATGACCTTCTGAATGAAGAAATTGCCCACTGCGATGAAAGACTGCTGTAAAACGGTGGGCACGGAAAGAGAGACCAGCTCCTTCAGAATGGGAGTCTGCACCCAGGGGGCGTCCCGTCCCTCCAGGCGGTTCACACGGCGTAACAGCAGAGCGAACAGCAGGCAGGCGGAAAGCACCTGTGCGATGAGGGTGGCCCATGCGGCACCCTGCACGTCCCAGCCGAAGACGGCCACGAACAGAAGATCCAGGGCAACGTTCCCCAAAGAGGAGCCTGCCAGGAAATACAAGGGGGTGGCGGAATCTCCCAAGGCGGTGCAGATGCCCGTGGAGATGTTGTAAAGGAACACGAACAAAAGGGAGGCCGTGTAGATGTACAGGTATTCCACGGCGCTTTCCATGGCAGTGGCAGGGGTTTCGATCAGGTTCAGCAGAGGTTTGCAGAACAGAAAGCCCAAAACGGTGAGCGACACCGCGATGAGGGAAGCCCCCAGCCAGGCGGTACGCATGGCGGTGTGGAGGCTTTTGTATTGCTTGCCCCCAAAGAAGCGGGCGATCAGCACGGAACAGCCCGTGTTGAAGCCCACCGCCACGGCGGTATAGATGGCTGTCACGGAGGAAGCCGCCGCCACGGCGGCAACAGCGGTTTCGGGGGTCCGGGTAAAGTTCCCTACCACAAAAAGATCCACCAGCACGTAGAGCTGCTGCAGCAACACGCTGACGATCATGGGTAGGGAGAAACGTAACAGAACGCCCCCGGGCTTCCCCGTCGTAAGATCAACGGTCATTTCAGCACGCTTTCTTTTCGATTGGGATCGAAGGACATGATCCTCTTGGCAATGGGATTGGTGTTGTCGGCAAGCATCATCAGGTTATACTGCACGATCTTGTTGCCCGGGATGGGGTATTTCACAAATTCCTCCCCTGCGATCTCGGGCATGAAGCCGGGAACGATGGCAACGCCGTGACGGGAACGGACCATGAGAAGCTGTGCGCCGATGCTGTTGGTCTGGGAGATCTTTTCCGGCACGAAGCCGAAGGCATCCCAAAGGAGACGGCGGAGCATATCCATGGAGGAAGGGCCGGAGTTTTCGCAGTTGGTGATGAGGTATTCCCCCTTCAGCAGATCCACGGGAGAGCCGCCGGCGTACTTCTGGGCCAGGGCGCTGTGGGCCACCAGATAGTTGGGGGATTCAAACAGGGTGCGGGAATGGAACTCCTCTTTTTGCAAGGCCTGCTCGCAAATGCTGTCCGCCACGATCACGTCCAGCTCTCCGGTCTTCAGCTTGGCGGTAAGCTCCCCGTAGGGGTACTGGAAGAAATCCACCTTCACCGCAGGGAACTGCTTCAAGAAGGCGCCGAAAAACTCCTCGGTGTTGCAATACTCGTACACGCCGAAGCCCACCTTCACGTAGCCGCTGTATTCCGCATCGATGGCGCGGACACGCTTTTCCGTATCCTCGTAATATTTCCTCAGAAACTTCACACGCTCGTAGTAGAACGCCCCTGCCTCGGTGAGGGAAACGGAATGGGAGCTGCGCTTGAACAGGCGGATGCCCAGCTTCTCCTCCAACGCGGCGATGTACTGGCTGATGGCGGTCTGGGAAACGGAATGCTTCGCCGCCGCCTGGGTAAAATTCAAACACTCGGCAAGCGTGAGGAAGTAATCGATTTTCTTGTTGATCATAATAAGAACCTCGCTTTTATGATGCGATCATCACGTTTACCTTATCATAGCACATTCCCTTCCAAAAGTCAACACAAAAAAGGACCGCTTTACGCAGTCCTTTTTGATTCGCGTGATTACTTCGCGGTGAATTCGGAAACGAACGCCCAACCGGGAGTCTGCATGACCACCTTCACGTAACGACCGGTGACGTCGCACTCGATGGTTGCGGGAGCGTTTGCAACGGTCTCATCGGTGGTGGGAACCACGGAGCCTACGGAATACCAGTTCTCGCCGTCCTCAGAAACCAGGAACTCAACGTTGGTGGGAGCGGCGATACCGCTGCCAAGGAAGATACTGCCGGTGTACAGGGTCAGCTCGGAGAGCTGGTAGCTCTGCTCCAGGTCAACGATGAACCAGGCACCGCCGTTCTCGGCGTAGTCGGGGCAGTTCAGGTGGAAGCCCATCCAAGCGGCGTCGGAGTATGCGGCGTCGTCAGCGGCGATCACACCGTCGGTAAGATCGTTTGCATCATCGGGGTAAGCGATGGCTGCGTTTTCATCCCAGCCCCAACTTACGTCTTCGCCACCCTGGCGGTACAGCAAAGAACGGGTGTAGGTCTTGCCTTCGGCAACGTTGTTGCCCTCGGTGGAAACCGCGTCGGGATTCTTCACGTATTCGGGCTCTTTGGACTCTTCTTCGGAGGACTCGGGAGCTTCCTCGGAGGATTCGGGCTCAGCCTCGGAGGAGGTAGCGGGTGCTTCAGAAGAAGTAGCGGGTGCCTGGGAAGACACTTCGGGAGCGGAGGAGGTCTCTTCCTCACCGCAGGAGGCCAGCATGCAGCAGGTAGCTACCAGCAGAAGGGCCAGTAAAAGGGAAATCTTTTTCATGATCATCTTTCCTTTTCTCTTGTTTTTTTTGTTTAGCCCATTCTATCACACTTTTTCTCCTTTTTCAAGGGGTTCTTTCAAAAAAACAAGAGACCGATGAAGGTCTCTTGTCCTTTGTGTGTTTTGAAGGGAGAAATTACTTAATTTCGATCTCGCCCATGAAGCACCAACCGTAGGAGATCACGCGGATCTCAACGTAACGGCCGGTCACGTCCATCTCGGAAACCAGAGTGTGGGTAACGTTGTCTTCCAGCTCGTCAACAGCGGTGGTGAGCACGGAAGCGGAATACCAGTTCTCGCCATCCTCGGAAACCAGAACCTCTACGGTGTGGGGAGCGTTGATGCCGCTGGCGCCGTCTCTCAGAGAAACGATAGTAACTTCGCTGATCTCATAGCTCTGGCCCAGGTCGAACTGAACGTAGCCGTAGCCGCGCTCGGTCTGAGCGGGAGTGCCCTGGTTGAGTGCCATCCAGCACGCAGCGCTGTACCGATCGTCGTTGGTGGGGATCACACCGTCGGTGAGCTCAAAGTTATCGTCGGGGTAGGAGACGGGGCAGTTCTCATCATAACCGTAGGTTTCGGGATTGGCACGGAACTGCTCAGAGATGGTGTACTCCTTGCCTGCGGCAACGTTAGCGCCTTCGGTGGGAATAGCGTCGGGGTTCTTTTCGTACTCGGGCTCAGCGGGCTCCTCGGAGGACTCAGCCTCGGGCTCGGAGGACTCGGGTTCAGCCTCGGAGGAGGCAGCGGGTGCTTCGGAAGAAGTAGCGGGCGCCTGGGAGGAAGCTTCGGGAGCGGAGGAGGTCTCTTCCTCACCGCAGGAAGCCAGCATGCAGCAGGTAGCTACCATCAGCAGGGCCAGCAGAAATGCGATCTTTTTCATGTTTGTTTTTCCTTTTCTTGTTTTTATTTTTGTGCTTTTGGGCACAGACGGTATTATACCACACTTGAAACGGAAAAGCAAGCCTTTTCCAAAATTTTACCGTTTTGCTCTTACGGGAACAATATTTCGATCAATTCCTCGATCTCCTCCTTCGTGGAGACGGAATTGATCTTTTCCCGCAGTTTTGCGCTTCCCACGCCGCCGCGGCAATATTTGGAAAGGTGCTTCCGCATTTCCAGCAAGGCCTTGGTACCCCGATCTGCCTCCAACAGGCGGATCTGGCGGCGGATCACCTCACGGATCTCGGCGTTGTCCGGGGGTGTATAGGGCAAGCCTTCGAAGTGACAGATCAGCTCACGGAAGAGCCAGGGTCTGCCATAACACCCTCTCCCCACCATGATACCGTCGCACCCGGTGGTTTCCAGCATATCCAAAGCACTTGCCACGGAATCGATATCCCCGTTGCCGATAACGGGAATGGAAAGAGCCTGCTTCACCTTGGCGATATACCCTCTGTCCGCAATTCCGCTGTAAAGCTGTTCTCTGGTTCTGCCGTGGACGAACACCCCGGAAGCGCCTCCCGCCTCACAGGCCTTGGCCACCTCTATCCCATTGATATGGGTATCGTCCAAGCCCTTGCGGATCTTGGCGGTGACAGGCACGGATACGGCCTTGGAAACGGCTTTTACGATGGCCTCGCAAAGGGCGGGATCCTTCATCACTCCGCTGCCGTCCCCGTTGTTGTAGATCTTGGGCATAGGACATCCGAAGTTGATGTCGATAAAGGCGGGGGAAAATTTCTGCAATTTGTAGGCCGCCTCCGCCATGGTCTCCGGCTCATGGCCGAAGATCTGGATAGCGGCGGGACGCTCGTCCTCGTGAAGCATGGCAAGATTGTCCGTCTTGCGGTCGCCATATACTACCCCCTTGGAGGAGATCAGCTCGGTACACACGCATTCCGCTCCGTAGGACACGCAGATGGAGCGGTAGGCATAGTCGGTGATATTGGCCATGGGGGCAAGAAAAATGCCGTGCTTGACTTCAAAGTTTCCGATCTTCATATCTCTTCATAATCAGTTTAAGGTCTTTCCGCTCCCCGCCTGCTTCACCATGCGGATCGCTTGCTTGTTCAGTGCAATATACTTTTCATGACCGATCTCGGGTAGGAGGTACTCCATGGCCTTCCCCGTTTCCTCGATGAGGGGCATATCCGTCAGAGAGGCGGTGCGAAGCACCAATTCCCCGCTTTGTCTTTCTCCGAAGAAGTCACCCGGTCCCCGTTGCTCCAGATCCGCCTTGGCGATGAAGAAGCCGTCGGAGGATTCCTTCATCACGTTCAGCCGCTCACAGGGCTTGCCGCTTCCGTTTACCAGCACGCAGAAGGATTTCCGCGAGCCTCTGCCCACCCGTCCCCGCAGCTGGTGGAGCTGGGAAAGGCCGAAGCATTCCGCGTTCTCGATGAGGATCACGTTGGCGTTGGGAACGTCCACACCCACCTCGATGACGGTGGTGGACACCAGCACCTTGGTGCGTCCTGCGGCAAAGTCCTCCATGGCCTGGGCTTTTTGTGCGGGAGACTGCTTGCCGTGGATCAGCCCCATGGGGATCCCCGCAAAGGCGCCGCATTGAAGCTCACGGAAGTAGGTCTCCGCCGCCTTTTTGGGGGATTTTTCCTCCGCCAGGGCGTTTTCCTCCACCAGGGGGCAGATGATATAGGCTTGTCCACCCTGAGAGATCTGCCGCAGAATGGAGCCGTAGATTCCCTTGCGGTCTTTTGGGGTGAGGACTAAGGTATCGATGGTCTGTCTGCCGGGGGGCAATTCGTCCAGCACGGTGACGTCCAAATCGCCGTAGAGAATGAGAGACAGAGATCTGGGGATGGGGGTGGCGGACATGACCAGCATATGGGCCCGCTTCCCCGCCCCGAGTTCGCTTTTTTCCAACAGGGCGGAGCGTTGCCGCACCCCGAAGCGGTGCTGTTCGTCGGTAACCACCAAGCCAAGGCTTGCAAAGGAAACGTCCTCCTGCAAAACGGCGTGGGTGCCCACCAACACTTGTATTTCTCCCGTGGCAAGGCGTTCCTTGACCATGGTCTTTTGCTTTTTCGTCATGCCTCCCGTCAGCAAGGCGGTGGTGATGCCCAAAGGCTCCAGATAGGCGGCGATCTTCTCCCCGTGCTGGGTGGCCAGGATCTCCGTGGGGGCCAAAAGCACCCCCTGCATCCCATTCCCTGCGCAAAGCTCCAAGGCCGCCGCGGCCACGATGGTCTTACCGCTGCCCACGTCCCCCTGGACCAGGCGGGTCATGGGGATGGGCTTTGCCAGATCCTCGGTGATCTGACGGATGGCCTTCGCCTGCGCCCCCGTAGGCTTGAAGGGCAAATTGGGAAGTAGCTTGCTTTCCATGGGAACCATGGGAACGGCGGTGGCGTCCTCCTTGGCGTGGCGCATTTTCCGCAAAGCCAATCGGAAGATCAACAGCTCCCGAAAGGCGGCGCTTCGCTTGGCCTGCTCCAGCTCCTCCATGTTGGCGGGGCGGTGGATCTTGTATAAGGTCTCAGTATAAGAAAGGATGTGGAAGGTCTTTCGCAGGTCCTCGGGAAGATATTCCGCTACCCCCTTCAAGGCGGGCAGGGCGTTTTCCACCGCGGAGCGGAACAGATTCTGGTTCAGCCCCTCTCCCAGAGGGTACACGGGAAGAATATCCCGCAAGGGAGACTCCGGCAGAATGGGCTCGATATCGGGAGAGGTTGCCTCCGCGCCGAAAAGCCCCATTTGGATACGGCCGTAGAGACGGTAGTATCTGCCGGGCTTGATCTTCTGTGCCAAAAAACGCTTGCCGAAAAAGGTGACGGTGATGGGGGCGGTATCGTCCTCGGCGTTCATCCGCAGAAGCTCGATGCCGGTGTAGGTCTTCCCCACGGTGGGAAGCTTGGTGCATCTCACCACAACGGAATACACTTCCCCGTCGGTACACTCCCGCAGAGGGGTGATATTGCCCCGGTTCTGGTAGGACCTGGGGAAGGTCATCAGCAGATCCTCCACGGTGTGGATACCCTTGGCAGCAAACAGCTTCGCCTTGGCCTCGCCGATGCCCTTCACGGCGGTGAGTGGGGAATGCAGCTCCATACGCATAGTCTCCTTTCTCGTTTTTTTCAGTATATCACATTTTTTTGCGTTTGTAAAGCGAAAAAACAAGGCACCCTCTCGGATGCCTTGTACCAAAAACGATTTAGTCGTTCAGCTCGTAAGCGTCAACGTATTCGTCGATCTTATCCTGGATCGCACCCTCGATACCTTCCAGATGGGAAGCAACGTTGGTGGAATCGGAGCTCATGAGGCTGGTGAACATGGAGTTGATGCCGCCGAAGTCGTACAGAACGCCCAGGTCGTAAACCACGTTGTTGAAGATGTAGTTGTCCAGCATATCCTCGGAGTCGTCGTCCTTGGCATCTCTGCCCTTCAGGGTGACTTCGTAGTATGCGGGAGTGATGAAGTTCTTACCGCCGCAAGACATCAGCTCGATCATGTAAGCGGAGAACTCGGGATCCTCAACGTTGGTGGGGATGCAGATGCCGTATGCGTAGTAGATGTTAGCGGAGGTGTAGTAGGTATCCTGCTCCACGGAAGCCTTGGGAGAAGGGATGATACCCATGTGACCCGCTACGTCGTAGGTACGCAGCTTCTTAACGGCGGAGAATGCGGAGGGATAGAACAGAGTACGGTCGTTACCGAAAGCACCCATTGCGCCTTCCCAAACGTTCTTCTCGGGCCAGGTCGCGGGGAGCTTCTGGGTGTTGGCGAACCAGCCGTCGTCCTGGAAGGTCTCAAGAACCTTCTGGGCGTAGAGGATGGAAGCCTCGGAGCCGAACTGCAGGTAAGGAATGTCGTTCTGGTCCTTTGCGATGAGCTTGTTACCGGATGCGATGAAGAAGCCGCCGATACCGTTGGTACCGATCATGCCCCAGTGATCCTCGAAGTTCATGCCTGCGATATCGTCGGATTCGTAGGTCACTTCTTTACCCATCTCAACCATCAGATCCAGAGTCCACTTGCCGTCGCGAACTACGTCGTACATGGAGCCGTATCTTTCGGCAAAGACTTCGTCGTAGATGTTCTTGTTGAACAGGATAGCAGAGGAAACGATCTTCTGCATGATGGAGATATCGCCGGTGGTGAAGTACAGCTTACCTGCGATGGACAGGTTTTCGTTAGCATCCTGATCCCACCAGGGAGCATCCAGATGGATGTAGTCGGAGAACTGCTTCAGGTCGTACAGCATATTCTGCTGTGCCAAGGGAGCCGCCTGGCCCATGAAGGGCAGAGCCGCGTCGTAGGTAGCGACGCCGGAGGTGGTGTCCTGGCTGACGGTGGAAGCAACGTTGTCCACCTGGAAAGCCACGATATCAACGCCGTACTTCTCGGTGATCAGGTCGTTACGAGCCGCGACTGCATCGTTCAGAACGGTGTCGGTGGTGTCGTATAGGTCGGGAGCGATCTCCTCGGAGAAGTAGGTGGTCTCCTTCACGTTGCTGGTAACGCAAACGGTGAAGGTGTCCTTGTTGAAATTAAACTCGGGCATACCCAGATTCTCAACGGTATACTGGTCTTTGTCGTCCAAGTAGATGGAGCCTTCGCCGCCCTCGGGACCGGAAGTAGTGTCGCCGGAGGTGGTGCCGCCGGAGGTAGCGGGAGTGCTAGTGGTTCCGCCGTTATCGCCGCCGCATGCTACCAGCAGGGGGCAGAGCATCAGCAGACCCAGCAGAAGAGCAAAAAGTCTTTTCGTCATGATAGAATCCTTTCTGACATTTATAGTTATCCCTATCATATCACTTTCCATCTTCCCTGTCAATCTGCGAATAAGCCAAAATACCACTCTGATTTTTGGCAAAATTCACAAGGAAAACGCACCCCCGGGAAGGAAGTGCGTTTGGAAAAAGCTTAGGTTCTGTATTGGGTCTGGTATTCCCTGATGGCGGCTTCGATCTCGGGAATGACGCCGTAGATGCGGGAGGCCACGGTGGTGGTGTTCTCTCTGTACATATCGGGGATCAGAGTACCCACCCCGCCCATATTGCAGATCGCGCCCAGATCGTAGGTCATGTTGGAGAAGATGATCTCCAGCATGGGTCTGGAATCCCAATCCGCGGTGTTGGTACTGCGAAGCAGGCCTTCTTCATACTCGGGGATGACGGAGTTCTTGGAATAGCAGGCCAGCGCTTCGATCATGTAGGCGGAGAAGCGGGCGTCGGGAACGTTGGTGGGGATGCAGATGCCGTAGGCGAACTGCCCCATCACGGGAGTGCTGTAGCTCTGCTGGTTGGCGGAATGCAAGGGCATGGGCAGAATACCGAAATCCACCCGCTCTCCCTTACGCAGAGAGGGCACGGAGGCCAGGGTATCCACGTAGAACAGGGCGCGGCCTGCGGTGAATACCTCCCGTCCGGTCTGCCAGACGTCTTCCACCTGTTCCTGCAGGGTGTCCACCACCAGCACGGTCTCCGTCTTCTGGAGGGTCTGAAGCACCTTCAGGATGTTGGTCAACCCCGTTGCGTCACCCAAGGCGACCCTGGGAGCGCCGGAGGAATTGGTGGTGATGAGCTGTTTGCCGGAGGCTAAGTAATGGTAAAGGGCAAGATCGTAGGAGCTGATGGTGCCCCAGGTATCCAGGTAGCCCATGCCAACCTCCCCATCGATATCCGCGGTGAGGAGCTTGCCGGTCTCGTACATGGTATCCAAGGTCCACTTACGGTCCTTGACCATGGTGTAGAAGTCTATGGAAAGATCGTCTGCCAGGGTCTTGTTGAACAGCACGGCGGCGGAGGCCTTCTTGTGAGAGAAGGTCACGTCACCAACGGCGAAATACAGCTTGCCGTCAAAGGCCAGCATGTCGTTGGCCTCCTGCTCCCACCAGGGAGCCTGGAGATGGATGGTATCGGAAAAATCCTTCAGGTTGAACAGCAATTGATCCTGTGCCAGCCCGATGGCAGAGGACAGGAAGGGCATTGCCGCGTCGTATTCCACGGTGCCCGCAGTGGCGTCGTTCCGCAGGGTCTCCGCAACGTCGTCCACGCGGTAGGCCTGCACCTTGACACCCAGGTTGCTTTCCAGCTCGCCGTTGCGGATCTTCACGTAGTTTTCGATACGGGTATTGTAAACGCCGTGGGCGATCTCCTCGGAGTAGTAGGTCTTCTGCAGGTTGTTGCCGTAGACGCAGACGGTGAACAGGGTATTGGGGAACTCAAAGGGAGGCATCTGCAGCTCGTCCAGGGTGTAGTTCCCTTCCGCATCCCGATAGGGATCCGTGTCGGGAACGGAGCTTTCTTCGGAGGTCTCCTCGGAGGATTCGCTCTGGGAGGGCTCCTCTATGCTTTCGTCGCTTTCATCGCTTTCCTCTAAAGACTCGTCCTCGGAGGGTTCTTCCAAGCTTTCGTCGCTTTCCTCGGAGGATTCATCCACAGAGGGCTCTTCTTCGGAGGATTCCGGCTCGGAGGGCAGCTCGATGTTGCTGATGAATTCCTTGGAGGATTCTTCCTCGGAGGATTCCGGCTCGGAGGAAGGCTCCTCGGAGGATCCCTCTGCGCTTTCCAAAGAGGACTCTGCCGCAGAGGAGGACTCCTCCTCATCCCCGCCGCAAGCGGAAAGGGCCAGGCAGGCGATCAGCAAGCAAGAAAGCAAAAGTATTAGGAGTTGTTTCGTTGTCATGAAAAATCCCTCTTATCTGCTGTATGTTTATTCTTCGCTCTGCAAAGCAGTGGCGATGGTTTCCGCATCCGTGCCGCCCACCCAACGAACGCTCAGCTCCTCGGTCTGGGTGTTGTCGGCAAAGAAGGCGTTGCGGACGGTATTATATGCACTCTTATCGCATTTTACCAACGTGCCGTCTATACGGGCGTTGTATTCCCCGCTGGTCTTGCGATACAGCACGGGAGAACGGACGGCTTTACCCTCGGGAGAGGCGGTCAGCTCATCCATGGCGTAGGCCACGTCGCCCCCCGGCAGGTTCTGGGTATAGGAAACCAGGATGAAGGAGCTTCCGTCCTTGCGCTTCCAGACGGCCCATTCCTCATCCACACCGGTCTTGAAGGAATACGCTTCCTCCCCGGTGGTGGCGTTCATCACGTAGATCACAGGCAGACCGTCTTCCCCGTGGGTACGGGCCAGAAGCTCGGGAGTGCCGTCCAGATCCACGTCCTGCAAGGCGAACACCCAGCCGGTAAAGGCGCCCTGGGTCTTATTATATACCAAGGTTGCCAAGGGAGACATGGGGATCTCCTCCACCACCTCCACCAGGCAGGTGGCTTTGTTCCCCTTGGGAGTGGTGGCGGTCACGGTAGCCACGCCCAGGCTGACGGCGGTAAGACTGCCGTCCTCCTCCACGCGGATCACGGTATGGTCGGAGCTTTCCCAGATCAGGGTACGGTTGGTGGTGCCCACGGGAGTAAACTCGTAGGGAACCTCCACCTTGCCGCCCAGCAGGGTCATCATCTCCGTCTGCTTGAACACAAATTCTTTTTCCTCGATGGGAGGGATCACGATGTCCTCCAGCTTGGGCTCGCTTTCGTCCCGATAGATGCCGTCGTCCACGGATTCCTCACTGCTTTCCTCCACAGAGCTTTCCGCCTCGGAGGACTCCTCCACAGAACTTTCCGGAGGTGCGGACTCGGGATCGCTTTCGTCCTCAGAAGGCCATTCGATGCTGATCTCGCTGACGTAGGAGCTTTCCTCTTGGGAGGGCTCCTCCGAAGACCCTGCCTCAAAGCTTGTCTCGGAAGACGCTTGAGAGCTTTCGCTGCTCACTTCCCCACCCGGTACCGTACACCCCGCGGCCAAAAGCACGCAGAGAAACGCAACCGTTAAAAATAAGTATTTTTTCATCTTCTTTTCCTTTCCCTGCCCCCCTACGGAGGCAACGGGCATCCCCTTTTTGGCGGTTTTCCCTCAAAAATAAACCACTGCCATCTTAATCAAAAATATCATATCATACTTTTCATTTCCCGTCAATGTTGTTTTTTGTAAATTTTCATTCAACTCTTCGTGAAAACATGGCTTTTTTCGACAAAGGGAGGGAGACTTTTGCCATTTTCTTCCTATTCTTATTGACTTTTTCGGCGGTTCTGCTATAATGAAGTTGCTAAAAAACAGAAAGGATCCCCACGCCATGAAAAAAGCATTGCTGTTCATCCTTGCCGCTTCCATGCTGCTTTCCCTTGCAGGGTGCGCCACCTCTGCTCCCGAGACCTCCGCGCCTTCTGTCAGCGAAGATGCAAGCTCTATGGCCGAAAGTGTTACGGAAGAAAGCTCCAACGACGTATCCGAAACCGTTTCCCAAGAGGAGGAAAGACCGATGATCTCCATCAAAGGCGATCCCAATTACGCCAACGTGGCTTTGAACAAGAGCTACACCCACACCACCCTCCATCCCGGCAACGACAACGCCTCCTACCCCGACGAGGGCGGTATCTCCATGACCGACGGCGTCATCGCCGCCGCAGACGGGAAGTATTCCGATCCCGCCTTCATGGGCTTTAACAAGAACCACAACGATTACACCGCGAAAGGCTATTCCGCCGTCACCGTGGATCTGGGCGGGTTGCATTATCTGGATAAATTCGTGGCCCACGTGGCTTCCAAGAAGCATCTCAGCGTGGGCATCAACGCTCCCGAGATCGTGTTTATTTACGTTTCCCACGACGGGGAGACCTGGCACAGAGTGGGCTACACCTCCCACGAGGACAGCGAGACCGTTGCTTCCATCCCCAGCACTCTGGAGCTGGAGTACGCCGTTTCCGCCCGCTACGTGCAGTACCGCTTCCTGGGGGACAGCAACTGGATCTTCGTTTGCGAGGTAGAGGCCTTCGGCATTGCCGCAGAGGAGGAGATCCCCTTCCCCGGCGAGGAGGAGATCGTTTCCTTCCTGTTCGTGGGCAACAGCTCCACCTATTACTTTAACATCCCCGTGAAGTTTATGCATTTGGCCGCCTCCGCAGGGGTTACGGTGGAGGTGGACAACAGCTGTGTGGGCAGCGCTTACCTCAGCTATTTTGCAGACGCCGCCAACGAACGCCACGGCATTCCCCTCCGCGAACACCTGGCATCCAAGAAATACGATTACGTGGTGTTGCAGGACAACAGCGGAGCCTCCTACGAGGACTCCAAGCCCGCCATCGACATCCTGCTCCCCCTCATCAAGGAAAACGGCGCGGAGATGCTGCTGTACAAGCGCTACTCCTCCAACGACGACCCCGCTCAGCGTTTGGACAGCGCTTACCGTCACGAGGTGAACTACTCCAAGCTGGCCGAGACCTTCGGTGTTGACCGCGTGGCTCCCGGAGCAGACGCCTTCCTGATCTGCACCGAGAAGTATCCCGAGATCAATCTGTATCACACCGACAACTCCCACCACGGTGCGGGTGAGGGTGCGTACCTGCTGGCCTGCGTCATGGCCATTGAGTTCCTGGATCTGGATCTGGACAAGTGCACCTACACTGCAGGTCTGGACGAGGCCACCGTTGCCAAGCTGAAGGAATGTGCCAAGATCGCCTGCGAGACGGGCTACGATTACCCCCAGAAGTAAGATAGAGCGACCAAAAGGAGACGGTTTCGGCCGTCTTCTTTGTTTTTTGTGAAGGGTACGTTCCGCCCCTTCCCCCTAAAAAGGGGCGGCCCCCAAAAACTTTCAATGCCGAAAACTATCGTTTTCGGAAAAAATACTTGAAATCCAAAAAAAGCTATGATACAATAAAAGAAAAAGGGAGAAAACGCTATGAAGAGAAAAATCGCATTCTTGACAGCCGCATTGCTGACGGTTTGCCTGCTTTTGTCTTCCTGCGGCAACACGCCGAAGGATCTTAAGATCGTGGGAGAATGGCGCGGGGTAGATCACAGGGACCTTTTGATCTTCCACGAGGACGGCACCTGTGAATACGTGCACGAGGGTTGGGAAAACGAAGTGATGGCCTGGCGGTACGATCCGGAGGAAGGCTGTCTTTACGTGGATACATACACCAACGTAGTCATTTCCACGCCCCCGGAAGGGTATTCCCTCTCCCCCGACGAGTCCTATTGCGAAAACAGCCGCGCCGTTGAGACCCACCGCTTTGAGTTGGATGGAGATTCCTTCTACGTGGAATTGTACCGTTACGGCAAGGAACGCTTCTACCATCCCGACAGCTATGAAGAAGCCCGCCGTGAATACGGGGAGGCGTTACGGGATGAACTAAAGGAAGCAACGCGCAAGGCGGAAAAAATATCCGCGGGCGACGAATACGTACTACGGTACGACCGCTGGGATGCGGAGATCACCCTCAAGCTTTTGAACGTAACCTGTGAGGATCAAAGCGTAAATTTGGAGTTTGAATGTAAGAACACCGGAAAAGAACAGTTTGACCAATCCATTCTGATCACTCCCCGCCTCGTCGCACCGTGTCCGTACAGCGGGCTTTCTCAAGTGGGCGGCATGGGCTTGTGGCTGGATAAAGAAGGGAACGAGCTGATGGTCCCTGCGGGAGAAACGAAAAAAGGGTTCTACCGGATCGATCTCAGCAAAGACGACTTTTCCTTCGAGGAAGCACGAAGCTTTTACGGAGACGTCTTCGGGATCCTTGGCTGGGGTGCAGAGATCGAGGATTCGGTGGACGTCCCCGGTTATGGCTCTATCCCCATTTATGGCGACTATAAGTACTACATCGACTTGGAAGAATTTCTCTCATAAAACGCAAAAAGAAGACGGTTTCGGCCGTCTTCTTTGTTTTTTAATCGTCCCAGTCAAGCTCTTGCTTTAAGATCTTGCCGTCGGAAACGCGGATCTCGTATTCGTACTCATATCCGCCGTAGTCAAAATCGATTTCATAGAGGGTGATACCGCGGTCGATATCCTTTTCCACCCGCAGGCGGGTGATCTGCTCTTCGGTGAGCCCTGCGTGGGCGAGGGCAACGGCAACCGCTTCCTCCTCCGTCAGCTCCCCGGTCTCCGCCTTGGGAGGTTCTGCGGGAGGTTCGGGAACGGCGGGGGTCTCCGATTTTTTCTGCTCGGTTTTCTGCTTTAAGATCTCGCCTGTGGTAGCGTCGATCTCAAAATCGTACTCCGTGTTTTCGTGTCGGAACTCCACCTCCCACACCTGCACACCGCGCTCGTAGTCAAGCTCCGAACGGTCAAAGCGTACTTGCTCACGGGTGAGCCCCAGAGATTCCAGAGCGATGGTCTCAGCTTGCTCTGCTGTCAGTGCTGCGGAAGAGACTTCCCAGTTTTCCAAGGCGATTGCCGCAAGGGCAACGCCGCCAAGGCACAGGATCACAGTCAGCAAAGCGGCAAAAAGTTTCTTGTACATGGTTTTCCTCCATTTTTGTCGGGTCGTTGGCTGTAAAGAATTGGCCGCAAAGCGATCAATTCATTGGCCGCCAAGCGTCCAATTCATTGCACACTAAGCGTTCAATTCATGCTTGATAGAAAAAGGCAGGAACAGCTCATAGCCGCTCCTGCCGTGGTTTGTTTTTTGTTTCCCGGCAGGGTCGAAAATCGTTTTCAGGCGATGTCGGGTGTATTGATTTTTGGTTTACGCTTCTTCGAATACGCTCTTGTCCAGACCGCAGACGGGGCAGACCCAATCCTCGGGAACTTCTTCCCAGGGGGTGCCGGGAGCAATGCCGTTATCCGGATCGCCTACCGCGGGATCGTATTCGTATCCGCAAGGGCAAATGTATTTCATAGTCGTTTCTCCTATGTTGAATTAGTTGAAGTATCTCTTCAGCAGACCCTCGAATGCCTTGCCGTGTCTTGCCTCGTCGCGAGCCATTTCGTGAACGGTGTCGTGGATAGCATCCAGGCCCAGCTCCTTAGCCAGCTTAGCCAGCTCGGTCTTGCCTGCGGTAGCGCCGTTCTCGGCCTCAACGCGCAACTCCAGGTTCTTCTTGGTGCTGTCGGTAACCACCTCGCCCAGCAGTTCTGCAAACTTGGCAGCGTGCTCTGCTTCTTCCAGAGCGGCCTTCTCCCAGTACAGACCGATCTCGGGGTAGCCCTCGCGATGAGCAACTCTTGCCATAGCCAGGTACATACCGACTTCGGTGCATTCGCCTACGAAGTTCTCGCGAAGACCGTCGATGATTTCCTGGGGAGCGCCGTTGGCAACGCCTACGATATGCTCTGCGGCCCAGGTCATTTCGTTGGCAACCTGCTCAACGAATCTCTCGCCGGGAACCTTACAGATGGGGCACTTTTCGGGGGCGGAATCGCCTTCGTGAACATAACCGCAAACGGGACATACAAATTTCTTCATAAAATAAATCCTCCAAATTGTTTTTAATGTGTTGAGTGGTATCTCTTATTGACATGCTCATTTTAGCAAGAAATTTCCCCATTGTCAATAGGTTTCTTAAAAGTTTTTAAAATTAAGAATTATTCTTATTTTTACTGCTTGAACTGGTGGTTATACAGGGTTGCGTACATCCCGTTTTTGGCAAGAAGCTCCTCGTGGGTACCCCGTTCCTCCACGCCGTCGGCGGTAAGCACCACGATCTCGTCGGCGTTCTTCACGGTGGAAAGGCGGTGGGCGACCACCACAACGGTTCTGCCCTTGGAAAGCTCCTCCAGAGACTGCTGGAGCATCATTTCCGTCACGTTGTCCAAAGCGGAGGTGGCCTCGTCCAAGATGAGAATGGGCGGGTTCTTCAGGAACACACGGGCGATGGAGATGCGCTGTTTCTGACCGCCGGAAAGCTTAATGCCACGTTCACCCACGTTGGTTTCGTAACCCTGCTCCAGGGTCATGATGTAATCGTGGATGTTGGCCTTCTTGGCGGCCTCCATGATCTCCTCGTCGGTGGCGTCGGGGTTGCCGTAGGCGATGTTCTCGCGGATGGAGCAATTGAACAGGAACACGTCCTGGGCCACGATGCCGATGGCACGGCGGAGATCCTCACGCTTGAAGTCGCGGATATCCACCCCGTCGATGGAGATGGTACCCCTTTCCAATTCGTAAAAGCGGGGGATCAGGTGGCACAGGGTGGTCTTACCACCGCCGGAGGGGCCTACCAAAGCAACGGTCTTGCCGCTTTCCAGCTCCAGAGACAGATCGTCGATGACGTACTTGTCTCCCTTCATCCCTTCCCCGTCGTAGCGGAAGGACACGTGGTCGAAGGTGATGCGGCCGTCCACCTTATCCTTTTTCACGGGGTTTTCCGGCTCGGTCTCCTGGGCTACTTCCATGATCTCACGGAAGCGGTGGAAGCCGGTCATACCGTTTTGCATCTGCTCGATAAGAGCCACCAGGCTGTTGATGGGCTTGAGCACCATGGAGATATACAGCACGAAGGCGGCGAAGGAGCCGCTGTCGATCCAGCCGTTGTAGAAGAAGATACCACCTGCCGCCAAGGCGATGAGGTACAGCAGGTCGGACAAAAAGCCCATGCCGGAATGGAACTGCCCCATGGCCTTGTAGGAGTTACTGCGGACGTTGACGTATCTGCCGTTTTCCAGGTCGAACCGCTGATTTTCATGATCTGCGGAGACGTAGGCGCGGGAGACGCGGATGCCTGCGATGGATGTCTCCACCTCTGCGTTCACCTCTGCGATCTGCTCACGGGATTCCTTAAAGGCCTTGTGCATTCTGCCCCGCATTTTCAGAGAGAACAGCACGATCACGGGAACCATGGCGAAGATGATCAGCGCCAGAATGGGGTTGATGGAGCCCATGATGGTAAAGGAACCGATGAACATCACCACGCACAGGAACAGATTCTCCGGGCCGTGGTGGGCAAGCTCGGACACGTCGAACAGGTCGTTGATGATACGGGACATGATGTTGCCCGTTTTGTTTTCGTCAAAGAAGGAAAGGGGAAGCTTCTGCAGGTGGCGGAACATATCACGGCGCATATCCCCCTGCATACGGGTACCCATCACGTGACCCATATACTGCACGAAGTAGTTGAGGAGCATTTTGGAGAAATAGATCAGCAAAAGTGCTCCCAGCCAGATGATCAGCAGGCGCAAATTGCGGTTGGGCACGTAGTCGTTAATAATATTCCGTGCGATCATGGGGTAGAACAAGTCTGCCGCCGCGATCAGCAAAGAAGCCAGCATATCCAGGGCAAACAGCCCCTTATACGGCTTATAATAGGAAATAAAATGGCGAAGCATGGAAAGCCTCCTTTTTGACACTTTCCTGCAGTATAACAGAAAATCCCGTTTTTTGTCAAGAGAAAAGGGTGCGTTTTTTTGCACCCTTTTTCTAAAAATCGGTTACACCAGGTTCCCGTTGAACCCGCTGACGTAGAACGTTCCGTCGCTCTTGGCGGTAAATCGTAAACTCGGCCACAAATCGTATTCGCCGCACCTGAACTCCAGAGAGGCGATGGTAGAGCCTCCCCATTCCGCACAAGCCGCACCCCACTCCTCAATATAGCAGGATTCGGAAAGATAATGGCTGTATTTCAGCAGCCAGCGTAGCATCTCGTAGCCCCGCAGATCCAAGGGATGCTCGTAGGACGGGATCTCCGTAGCAGGCAACATCTCTTCTGCGTACATAGGCAGGTAAGGTAGCAACGCTTCATAGTCATCTTCACTGCAGGAACGCAGGGTTTGGTAGAAGTCGTCTATAAACGCTTCGAACTTCTCTTGATACCGATCCATGACCTCCCAATAGGGCATACCGGTTTCAACCGTCTCGTACTTCCCCAACAGCAACGTACCTTCCGTACTGGAAAACTGCGCAACACCGTTGCAATAGGTATCAAAATGATACCTCCTTGTGAAGGATCGGCGTTTCTCCTTCCATTCGCCCTCTTGCAAGCGGTAGATCACGGAACCGCCTTCCGGAGGATTCGCCGTCAGCCACTCCCCGGTGATGTCTATGTCTTCGTACGTTCCCATGGGGAAGATCTCTTCTCCCTGTTGGGTCAGCAAAGCAACCTCTTCGGGGTTTCCTACCACCAAGAAATTGTTTATTTGCCTGATACGCAACTTCTGATCAAAGCCGTACACGATTTCGCCGTTCACTGCTATTGCGTATTCGTTGTACCTATATAAGTCCGTCCAGCCTTGGGAATATTCCACCACTTCGCGGGAGAGCAGCTCCACGCCGTCGCCGTAGACACCCTCCACGGTATAGCTTCCCTCATCCTTGGAGGATTCCGTGGCGGAAGACTCTTCCTCGGAAGGTTCCGAGATGCTTTCCTCCCTGCTTTCCACGGAAGCTTCATCTTCCTCAGAGCTTTCCGCAGAAGATTCCACGTCGGGCTCTTCCGCCGGATCCGTCAAGAAGAACACGCCAACGGCGACGCAAGCCAAGATAGCGATCAACAGCACCCAAAAGGCGGGCTTTTTGTAATGCAAAACGGACTTGATACGGGATCTCACCCCGGTTTCCCCAAAAGCCACGGGGCAGGCGGAGATCCATCTGCGGTGGAAGGCTCCCTGCAGACTGCAGGCCAGCAGGGCACGGGAATAGCCGTCCTTTTGGGTGTTGTCCATATCCCGCACCACCTTTTCGTCACAGGCGGATTCAATGTCACGGCACAACAGCAGGTACGCCACCCACAGCAAGGGGTTGAACCAATGGAGGGTGAGCAAAGCAAATCCCAAGGGTTTCCACAGATGGTCGCCTCGTTTCACGTGGGCTTTCTCGTGGGCAAGCACGTAGGAAAGGTGGAGTTCCTCTAAGTCAGAGGGCAGGTACACCTTGGGGCGCAGGACGCCCAGCAGGAAGGGGTAGCCGATGCCGTCGCAGACGAAGACCCGTTTTTCCACCTGCAAGGAGGGGCGGACCTTGAGTTTCAAGCGGACGTAAGACACGACACCGTAAAGAGCCATGGCGCAGGCACCTGCCAGCCATACCCAGCCCAAGATCTCCATGAGGTCAACTTCTTCCCCGGGGGCGGGAGCAGGCGTGACGGAGGGCGTTTCCGGCAGTTCTGCGGGAGGCATTTCCACAGGCGGCGTCTCGGGACGTGCCGTCTCCC
>JAFXBC010000015.1 GCA_017516825.1 Clostridia bacterium
AGTTCCTTTTGCAGCAATTTCGAAAAGCAAAACCGCAAGGGGTCTCCTCAAAGTCTGATCTACCCCTTGAAAGGTAAACTTACATTTTTTATGATAAAACAGTTCTTTGCCTTTTGCAGGGAACATCAGACTCTTATGAGATCCCGCCTATCGGCGGTTTTTGCCGCTCAGCTTCGCTTCGACTGCAAAAACTTCGACGTGCGCGGAGATAACTGCAATACGTAGCTACATCTACTACGTTCCGCGCGTGCTCAGGATGACCAAGTCGGCGGACGGCCGTATACCGAGCATTATTGCATACCGCCGACGTCAAAAACAGCAAGCTGTTTTTGTTGAGTTTTGTTCGATTCCGCACGGCCAACCCGCAGGGTTGGTATGCTCAAGGATGACACGTAGCCGTTACAGTTTCAAAAACGACAAGCCGATTTGATAAGGTATGCCCCCCAAAAAGGGCAAAGCAAAGGCCGGGAGAGTCCCGGCCGATGCAGAAGAATTCTTTTTTAACGGTCGGGGAAGCTGTTGAAGGCTCTTGCGGCCTCGTTGACGTTCTCGATGACCTTATACATACCCACCCAGGCGGGGAAGCCCAGGAACAAGCCGCCGATGAACCACGCCATCACGGAGGAGGGCTCGTTGGAAATATGCTCCCCTGTGCGTCTGCCAAAGCTCTTGGTGCGGTCGGCAATGCCCGTCCACCAGAAAATGCTGTAAATGCCGCAGGTGCAAAGCGACAGCAGGCAGTACATCAACACGTTGGGGGTCCATTTTCCGTCGTCGGCGCAGATGACGTTTACGTCCTTGGCCATGTTGTGCCAGAACCAGATGCCGTAGATGCCGCAGGTGAGGAAGGTGAGGATCAGATACATACCAAAGCTTCTGTCGGATTTAACGGGTCTCATTGAAAAACTCCTTTATGTTTTTTTATTTTTTCTACGGGAGGAAACGCGCAGGCAAATGCCAACGGCGATCTGCAGGACGCTTATCCCCAAAGGGATGAAGACGGGAGCCCAGAACTCTTCCAACGTCACTTCGGTGGTTGCCACCACGATCACGCCGAACAGGAACACGAAAAGCAGGATCCCGGAAAAGAGGATGGCCGCCGCCTGCAAAAGGAGGAAGTGAACGGGCTTGAGCTTCTCCTCGGGAATGAACATGGTGGTCAGCTCCACCCAGATCTCCAAAATAGAATCGAATACAAACTCTATCAGAAAGCCCATACGGCACCTCCTTTTTTGATTTCGCCTTATTATAACACACAATCGCGTGATTGTCAATAGAGTTTTGGCGAAAAAACAAAAGAATTTCGGCGAAGAAACCGAAATTCCAAAGCTTTTTTATGCAAAAAGTGCTTCCCAAAGCTGTTTGATCCCCTGAAACACCATTCCGCTTGCGGGGGCAAACACCGCCACGGAGTCTGCGGGATCTGTCAGCCGTACCACCCAGAGGGCCAAAAAGCCTGCCAGAGCAAGCCCGAACAACACGCCGCACACCTTTTTTCTGCGGAAGATCCACAGCCCTGCCGCCACGGGAGGCAGCCAAAACAAGGAGTGCAGGCGGAAGGCCTCCCCAAGATCTCCCCCAAGCAGGGCGATCCAGCTTCTGGTCACGCCGCAACCGGGGCAGGAGATCCCCGCCAGATAGCGGAGGGGACAGAGGTAATCAAAGAAAAACAGACAAAGCAACGCCACGCTCCCCAAAAAGAGCAGGCGGAGCTTCTCAAAGCCCTGCTTTTCCACGTAAAAACGCCGCGATCTTCTTGCGGTGCCAGACGGCGTAGGGGTACACGTTGCCCTCGTCGTCCACCACGGTGAGCCCGTTGGGGATGATGCCGCAGGTGAGGGAGGTCTTCACGGATTCAATATCCCGATAGAAGATCACCTGTTTCCCGGGGAGCTGATCCCCGAAAAAGGCTTCAAACTCCATGCGGTCGTCGAAAAAGGACAAAATGCCCCCAAAGCCCTCCTTCCCGCGGAGGAAATTTGCGGTGAGCTTTTGTCCGGAAAAGTTTTTCATCATGCCGTCGCCTTCCTTTGGTTGCTATGAAGGTAGTATATCACAAAAAGTTCCGCCTGTCAATTTTTCTTTTTCCGCCTTTACATTTCACGGCGGGTATGGTATACTGAAGAAAAGAAAGCTTCTCGGAGGTATTCCCATGCTGTTGGATCTCACTCTGCCTGTCACCCCCGCCATGCTGAAGGAGGCAAAGGAATTGAACGACCCCGCCCTGGAGGGGCATCTGGGCACCCATTTCGACGTAATGGACAAGGAGTTCCCCTTGGAATACACCGAAAGACCGGGGATCCTCTTTGACGTTTCTCGCGCGGAGGGGGAGGAGATCGGCGTCGGTGACGTGGCCCTTTCCAAGGTGGAGCCGGGGACCTTCGTTGCCTTCTATTCCGGCTACGGGGAGAAGGTGGCCTACGGCGCGCCCGGGTATTTCTCCAAGGGGCCCATGTTGTCCTATGAGCTGATCGACGCCCTTCTGGAAAAGCAGGTCTCCGTTATCGGGCTGGATTTCGGCGGCATCCGCAGGGGGAAGGAGCATATCCCCGCAGATCAGACCTGCGCCGACAGAGGGGTGTTCGTGGTGGAAAACCTGGTGAACCTTTCCGCGCTGAAGGGAAAAGACTTCACCGTCCATACCTACCCCATGGCCTTCACGGGCATCACAGGCCTGCCCTGCCGTGTGATTGCGGAGATAGAATAAAGAGCTTTTGCAATGGATAAAAAAATCCTCGGAGCAAGTCCGAGGATTTTTTGGCTGCGGAAGAAGGATTTGAACCCTCACAAACAGAGTCAGAGTCTGCCGTGCTGCCGTTACACAATTCCGCAATATCACCGCCGGGTATTCCCGACAGCAGGAGTTATTGTATCACGAAGAACGCCAATTGTCAAGCCTTTTTTGCAAAAAAGATGGAAAAATTTCGTTCTTTTCTTCAAAGACGGCTACATTCCTTTGCCAAAAGGGCCAAGGCTTCCCTTGCGGCCTGCTCCCGCACGGCGCTTCTGTCCCCGGGGAAGTGATATTCCGCCGCTTTGGCTTCCATCCCCGCGGGAGTTCTTTTGGCGATGGCGATATACACCGTGCCCAAAGGCTTGCCGGATTCGTCCCCGGAAGGGCCCGCCACCCCGGTGGTGGAAACGGCAAACTCCGCCCCGGTTCTTTCCAAAGCCCCCAGAGCCATCTCCTCTGCCGTTTGGGCGGACACGGCGAAATGCTTCTCCAAGGTCTCCCGCTTCACCCCCAGAAGGGCTTCCTTCATTTCGTTGCAATAGGTCACAAAGCCCCCGCGGAACACACTGCTGGAGCCGGGAAGATCGGTCAACAGCTTGGCGACCAGCCCCCCGGTGCAGGATTCGGCATAGGCCACGGTACGTCCGGACTGTAAAACGGCTTTTTGCAACACTTCCATGGGAGACACCCGCCTTTCAAAAACGTTACCTTTATTATATACGCTTTTTGCGGGAATGCAAGATGTTAAGGAAATTTTACAATTTGCACAAAATTGTAAAGTCAGTTTGTACGAAAGTGTCACTTGAAACCAAAGGCGGAATCGTGTATAATGTGTGTAACCAAAAGTGCCCTTAGAAGGCGCAATAAAACAGGAGGCTATGTTTCATGAAGAAAACATTAGCAATTTTGCTTGCCATGACGATGGCATTCTCTGCAGTTGCTTTGGTAGTTGCTGCAGATTTCGACGTTACTCTGGATGGCACCAAGTATACGGTGATCCAGCCCGAGAGCATTGAGTTCGTTCCCATGGTAAAGGATGAGGCCAACGGCGTTTCCAACGTTCCTCAGGGCGGCTGTACGCTGGACGCTCTGATCGACGGCGACGTGGTACGCGGTGCTACCGCATTCGGTACCAAGGGTATCGTGCTGATCAAGAACGAGTACATCGGTGCAAACGCTGTTACCGGTTCCGTTGCTGCTGAGCAGGATCCCGAGCTGGTTCCCGATTTCGCGTTCTCCCTGGATCTGGGCTCTGTTAAGGAGTTCGACACCGCATATTTCATGGTTTACCATCAGATCCAGGCTTGTATCGCTATCCCCGCTGACAAGAAGGTGATCGTTGAGGTTTCCGAGGACGGCAACGTCTGGGTTCCCGTCGGCATCGACGGCGAGTTCTACATGAACGTTGACGTTGACGACTACGATCAGGACGCTCCCGAGGACGCTGAGACCGTTGAGTGCGCAGTTTACCTGGGCGAAGAGGTTTCCGCTCGTTACGTGCGTTACACCTTCACCTTCATGCCCGTTCCCGAAGCAGGCTACTGGGAATACTACACCAACATTCACGAGTGGATCGGCTTCACCGAGGTTGGCGTAGCTCTCTGGACCGATGGCGAAGAGCCCGAAGTTCTTGACCCCAATCTGGCCAACACCGAGCCCACCAAGGTAGAAGGCTCCTGGATCGGCGACGACGGCGTTGAAGTGAAGATCATGAACTTCGTCAACAACGCAGGCGTGAAGACCGTTGACGTTACCGTTTACGAGTCCGAAGCATATCTGGAAAACGGCATCGAGGCTCCCGTTACCGAGGAGTACACCGCTACCTACTCCGTAGTAGGTAACAGAGTGACCATCACCTATGAGGACGGCTCCATCGACAAGATGTCCGCTACCATCGACGAAGATGGCGACCTGACCCTGGGCACCGGTATCAACGCAGTTGTTTACTCTCCCTACGAAGCTCCCGCTCCCGTTGAGATGAGCGGCGTTTGGTTCGCAGAGGTAGACGGCGCCATTATGGTAGTTGACTTCTCCACCGCAAACGTGATGAAGATGATCACCTACGAAGCAGGCGACTTCGAGGCAAACGGCACCGAAGGCACTGCACTGCTTACTTTGGAGTACGCTTACACCGCAGGCCCCTCCTACATCGACGTGGATATGGATGGCACCATCAGCCGCCTTACCGTTTCCTACGAGGGTGAGACCCTGATCCTGGACGACGGCGAGGTTCCCATGAACCTGGCTCCCTACGTTCCCAAGGAACCCGAGGTTTCCCAGCCCGAGGACGAGTCCTCCGAACCCGAGGATGAGACCTCCGAGGAAGGCGATACCTCTACCGAGGCTTCCGCTCCCGCAACCTCTATCCCCGCTACCTCCACCGACGCTCCCGTAGAGGATGACGGTGATTCCACTCTGGTGATCGTGATCGTGGCAGTTGCCGCAGTCGTGGTGATCGCAGTTGTGGTGGTCTTCATCGTTAAGAAAAAGAAATAATCGCATAAGCTGAAAAGGGGGAGGGCCAAACCCTCTCCCTTTGCATTTCAGAAAGGAACGTTTTTATGAAAAAGCTGTTTGCTTTGCTGCTGGCGTTGACCATGCTGGCCGCTCTTTCCGTCACCGCGATGGCAGACTTCACCTACGAGGGTCTGTTTACCGATTACGACGTGCTTACTCCCGCCGAGATCGCCTTCTCCTACGTGGGCGAGACCTCCGCAACCGCCTTCCCCCGCGGCGGCGGCACCCTGGAATGCCTCATCGACGGCGAGCATCTTGCATCTCCCACCACCCATACCGACAAGGGTATCGTGCTGGTGTGCAACGACTTTATCAAGCCCGATTACGAGGTTGATATGGCCATGGCTTACCAGAATCCGGAAGCCATCCCCACCTTCTCCTTCGCGCTGACCTACGCCGAGGAGGTCACCTTCGATTCCGTTTACCTGTCCCTGTTCTACATGGCAAAGGACTGCGTTTGTGCTCCCGGTGAGCATAAGGTGGTGGTAGAGACCTCCGAGGACGGCGAGCTGTGGGTTCCCGTTGGCGAGGACGGTTCCTTCTATTTCCGTGACAATCAGCCCATTTACAGCGGCGTGAACGATCCCTATTCCGAGGAGATCGTGGTTCCCCTGGGCGAGGAAGTGACCGCTCAGTACGTCCGCCTGTCCTTCAAGTTTAAGGAGCTGGATGCGGCTGACGATTATTGGGATTACTACACCAACGTTTACGAATGGTGCGGCTTCACCGAGCTGGGCGTTGCTCAGTATGCAGGCGGGGACAACGTTCCTCCCATGACCCAGGAGGAAGCGGCCGCTCCCGACGTGGTGCTGGAAGGCCTGTGGACCCTGGAAGCCGAGGAGGGCGTGATCTCCGTGGTAGACTTCTCCACCTCCGGCGTGATGAAGATGATGAACTTCGAGGCGGAAGACTTTGAAGTAAACGGCGTTCTGGGCACTGCTCTGACCACCGTGGAGTATCCCTACGTAGCCGAGGCCGATTACATCGTTGCAGATCAGGACGGCGAGAAGCTAGTTCTGTTCGTCACCTTCGGCGAGGGCACTCTTGAACTGGACGACGGCGAGGAGCCCCTGGTCTTCGACGCATACGTTCCCGAGGAGCCCGAGGTTTCCGAGGAAGAATCCTCCGAGGAACCCGAAGAATCCTCCGAGGAGCCCGAGGAATCCTCCGAGGACGAGTCCTCTGAACCCGAGGAGTCCTCTGAGGAAGAATCCGTAGAGGCTCCCGCAACCTCCGCACCCGCAACCTCTTCCGAGGAACCTGCAGAGGATGGCGGCGATTCCACCATGCTCATCGTGATCATCGCCGTGGTGGCTGTTGTGATCATCGGTGTCGTGGTCGTGATCCTTATTAAGAGAAAGAAATAATCGGCCATCATAAAAGGCTGAGTAGGTTGCGTGCCTGCTGAGCCTTTTTTTGCGTTGATGTGGGGAAGCAACGAGACGAGGATGGTGCGAACAAAGAGACGTGGGATCAGCGGCAGTGCTTGGATCGTGGGGACGCCGATACCGCCGTTGGCGGTATCGGCGCCCCATCCTGCGGGAGACGGGATTGGTTTTTTCATCCCCGCCCGTTTCGTGACCGTCGCCCGTCCATGTTCCACGTAAAATGAGCATGCAGATCTGTCGCGTATTTTGGCGCAACGTGGGACGCCGTGGACGTCGTCCCCTACGAACCCGAAACGGGGTGGGTGAAAAATACGGCAATTTCTCCCGCGGTAAATACAGCGGGAAATCCGTTTTGCGCCTTTCTCGTTGCGTGTGGCTTTGTTTTATCTGTCCTCGGCGCGGTTTTGTAGGGGGCGACGTCTCGCCGCCGTAGGCGGTATCGGCGCCCCATCCTGCGGGAGACGAGATTGGTTTTTCATCCCCGCCCGTTTCGTGACCGTCGCCCGTCCATGTTCCACGTAAAATGAGCATGCAGATCTGTCGCGTATTTTGGCGCAACGTGGGACGCCGTGGACGTCGTCCCCTACGAACCCGAAACGAGGTGGGTGAAAAATACGGCAATTTCTCCCGCGGTAAATACGGCGAGTAATCCGTTTTGCGCCCCACCCTGCGGGAGACGAGATTTGTTTTTCCAACTTGACCGTTTCGTCGTTGTAGGGGGCGATTCACGTGTCACCCGCTCACTCCACCTTTAACACGCCTCGGAAATTGCCCCGCTTTATGGCAAAGGCAAGCTCCCTTCCCACGGCGGGGAGGCAGGCGGCCGGGTAGCTTCCCGCGGGCAACCGCAATTCTGCCTGCAAAAAAGCGGAAAGTTCCCTTTCGGGTTTGCCTCTGTGCAAAAGTAAAATTGTCTCCGCGTCCTCCGCCGTCAAGGTCAGACTGCCCGGGGAAAGCCCCGCCAGCACCCTGCCGCAGGCTTGCTTCAAGACAAGGGAGAAGATATTCTCCGTCCTTCCCTCGGGGGAATCCAGCAGGGAGGCCACTTCTTCCTTGGAGAACAGACCGCAAAAACGGTTTTCCCACAGCAGAGACAGGGCGTATCGGCGGATGTATTCCACTCCCGCCAGATCTCTGCAGGGCAACGCGGTGGCGTAGTAAACAAACTGCCCGTGCTGGTGGGCCTGGGAACGGGGGCGGTAGGAACGGAGAAAGCCGTAGAGCTCCTTCCCCGTGGCGGTGTTGTAAAAGCCGTTTCGGCAGGGAATACGGGTGGTGAACACCTCTCCCGCCAATACCCGCACGTCACGGGTGAGGATCTGCAATCTGCGAAGGCCTTTTTGGTAAAGGAAGGCGGGGTCGGTTTCCCGCAGCATTGCCAAAGCGGCGTCCCCGTCCGGGGCGGTCTTCAGGAACGCCCCCAGGGTGTAAAGCAGGGATTCAAACACCTCCCCTGCCACCTCGTCGGGGACGGAGCTTGTCTCCTTGCCGTACAGCGCCTCCAAACGGGAGGCCAACAGCTCCAAAAGGCTGTACTGCAGTTTGGCGTGCTCTGTTTCCGAAAGCAATCCCGTCTCCAAGCCCGCTTCTAAAAGGCTTTCCGCAAAGGCCTTGCCGTCTAACATCTCCGGGGTGATGAGACTTCTTTTTTGTATCTGTGCCATTGTTCTTTACCTCCTCCGCAAGGCTCTGGCAAGGCTGTCCAGCTCACGGGACTCCAACAGCTCCAAAGAGCCCTCGCAGGAGCCGTTGAAAAAGGTTTTCATGTAGTCGATCAATTCGTCGTCGGAAAGCTGCCCGTCGGTCTCGTTTTTGTAGTAGTAGAAGATCTCCAACAGACGTTCTAAGTTTTGGCTGTAATTCTGCTTGTTCATGTAGGGAGAGTCGCAGAAGGCGGTGATCAGCTTGCCGATGACACCTTCCCCAAACTCCAGCCTGCCGTTGTAGCGAAGCTCCTCGTCCTTGGTTTCCAGCAGGCGGATGGCTTGCTCCTTGGTGAGCACCAACCCGTGTTTGATGGATTCGTCGTTGTAGAGCAGAAGCTTGTCTGCATCCTTGCTCTTTGTGAGAGCGGCGGCGTTCTTTTTGAATGCTTGCAGTTTGTTTGACATAGAAGAACCTTTCTTGCATCGTCTGGAACCCATTATAGCAGGAAAGTTCTCAATTACAAGTCTTGACTTTTTTGCGATTTTGTGGTATAATGATTACAGAAAATAAGAGAAAAAACCGCCTTTTCGGGCGGTTTTTTGCGTTGATGAGAGCCTCATCCCAACTTGGTCATCTCTGAGCATACCAACCCTGCGGGGCGGCAAGCGCGAGATCG
The DNA here is from genome assembly GCA_017516825.1 of Clostridia bacterium. Classification (GTDB taxonomy): domain Bacteria; phylum Bacillota; class Clostridia; order Oscillospirales; family CAG-382; genus Coliplasma. Next base: position 8,963 of record JAFXBC010000015.1, read on the forward strand.
AACCGTTGTGGCCACTCGTCATCCTGAGCACGCGCGGGTCGTAGTCGTTACGGCTGTGCAATACAGCCATCCCCGCGCACGTCGAAGTTTTGCGGAGAAAGCAAGGTGCATACAGCGGCATAAAAGTAGTCTGCATTTCGATTTGTATTGGCCGCGATGCACCGTTCGGAGCAAAACCGCCGCAGGCGGGATCTCATAAGAGTCTGATGTACCTTTTCGAGAGTGAAGAATTGTTTTATTACAAAAAATGTAAGTTTCCGTCCAAAGGGGTAGATCAGACTCGCAGGAGATCCCTTCGGGGTGCAAAGCACCCCTTGGTTTCCGCTGTTCGGCTACGCCTCAACTGCGGAAACTTCGACTCGCATTCGCTCGCTCAGGATGACACTAAAGCCCGATCATACTTGTCGCTCTAAAAATTGAACTTTTTAAGCGCCTATACTGTGATAATGTATTCTTCCTTATCTGCTCCTTCACACTTTATTATACGATTTAGTTTTCCACCGCATGCTATGATGGTTTTCTTCGAAGGTATATTATCGGCAGAACACACAACTTTTACCTCCGAAAGCTCATGCATTTCAAATCTTTTTAGCGCTTCTTTGAGCATTTCGGTCGCATAACCTTGCCTACGTTTTTCCGGTATGACACTATAACCGATATGACCGCTGTCCTTGTAAAATTCTGTCATATCATAACGAATATTAATTATACCAACGATTTCGTTTTCTTCGTTCACTGCAAATAACGTATCAGACACTCCAAACTTAGGATTCGCAGTATCAACGCTTGCATTATTTTGAATTATCTCCAACCATTCAGCGTAGGAATACCTATCTGTATCTAATTTGTAACTTCCAAAAATCGTTTTTTCACCGTGATTATAGAATTTCAGCTTAAATTCCAAAACATCTCTTTCCATATCAATAGTTGGAAATACCAAATTGATTCTATTCATCTCTGATCCTCCTGACTTCGTCAAATTCTCTCTTTGCGCAAAAACGAGTTAAAAAGCTTCTTCAATCTCCAAGGTTACGGATTGATAGGGCTTCAGGGTGAGGATGTTGCCTTCCAACTTGTAGGAATCCAAGGAAGACAGCACCAAATTCTTCACGCCGAAGGGCAATTTGATCTTCCTGGTCTTATCGGACAAGGAGCAGATCACCGCCAGCTTCTTTTCCCCCTCGCGGGTATAGGCGATCAGCTTATCGTACTGCTTGAGAATGGGCGCGAACTTGCCTTCCAGAATGGTTTTTGCATATTCCGACTCGGTACGCAGGCGGATCATTTCCTTGTAGAAGGCGTAAACGCCCTTGGGGTTTGCCATCTCCGCTTTGGCGTTCACCGTTTTGTAATCCGGGTGAACGGGGAGCCAGGGCTTCACGCCCGCAGGGGCAAAGCCGCCGTTTTCGCTGTCGTCCCAGGGGAAGGGAATGCGGGCGTTGTCGCGGGAGTACCGCGCCACCAGAGGCATGGCCTCCTCGGGGGTGAGCCCGTCCGCCAGAGCCACGCGGTAGTGGTTCTTGGTGGAGATATCGTCGATGACGTCAATGGAGGTAAAGCTGGGGTTGGTCATGCCCAGCTCTTGCCCCTGATAAATGAAGGGAATGCCCCGCAGGAAGAAGAACAGGTTGCCCAGCATCATCTGTACGGCGGGGGAGTGATCCTTCTCGGGAACGAACTTCTGGCAGGCACGGGGATAGTCGTGGTTTTCCAGGAACACGGCGCCGTAGCCGATCTTCTGGGTGAACAGCTGGGAGGCGTACAAGGCGTTTCTCCAGGTGCGGAAATCCCATTCTCCCGGCCCCTTGCAGGTGTGCCAGCCGTGGCCGTAGCTGTACGGCTCGGAATAGGAGAAATCAAACATGGTGGAGAAGTAGCCCTTGGGCCCGATGTAATCCACAAGCTGTTCGTTGGGAACCCCTGCCGCCTCGGCAACGGTCATACATTCGTATTGATCGAAGGTGGCCTCTCTCAGCTCGGTCAAAAAGTCCCCGATGCCTTCAATACAGCGGGTGTAAGCGAAACAGCCCACCATGCCGTCGGGGCCGTCCGCAGGGCCGGAGGGGAGACCCTCCATCTTCTTGATGTGGGTGATGGCGTCGATACGGAAGCCGCCCAATCCCTTATCCAGCCAGAAACGGATGGTCTCCACCAGCTTCTCACGGAGCTTGGGGTTTTCCCAGTTGAGATCCGGCTGTTTCTTGGAGAACAAATGCATATAGTAACGGTCTCCGCCCACGTTTTCCCAGGCAGAGCCGCCGAACATGGAGCGCCAGTTGTTGGGAGGGCCTCCTGCGGACTCGCGGAACCAGAAATAGCCCGCTTCCTCGCTGTCCGGCTCACGGAGAGCCTTTTGGAACCAGGGATGCTCGTCGGAGCAGTGATTGATCACCAGATCCATTAAGATCCGGATATCTCTCTTTTTCGCCTCGGCCAACAGCTCGTCCATATCCGCCATGTTGCCGAACAGAGGGTCGATGTCGCAGTAGTCGGAAATATCGTATCCGCCGTCGTCCATGGGAGAACGGTACACGGGGGAGAGCCAGACCACCCCGACTCCCAGATCCTTCAGATAATCCAGCTTGGAGGTGATGCCCTTCAGATCGCCGGTGCCGTCGCCGTTGCCGTCGCAGAAGGAGCGGGGATATACTTGATACGCAATGCGGTTCTTCCACCAATCGCGGTTGATCGCCATAGAGAAAGCCTCCTGAAAGTAAAATGTCTTTTCGGGTGCATTATACCATACTTTTTACCGTAAATCAAGGAAATAATCCGCCGAAACGTCGTAAAATCTGCAAAGGGTCACCAAGTGCCGGATGGGAAGCTCGTTGGCGCCCCGCTCGTATCGGGCGTACATGGTCTGGGAGGTGCCCAGAACCTCCGCCACTTGCTGTTGGGTCAGATCGTGATCCTCCCGCAGATCCCGCATTCGCTTCACGTATGGTGCGGCAATTGCCATAAAAACTCTCCTTTCGGTGTATCACTTATTCTTGGAGAAATTCTATCATAGTAAACATATTTACTCTTGACTTTAGTAAATATTTGTGTTAAAATAAAAGGGCAAAAGGGAGGACGACAACACAAAGCAGGCGCCCGTCGCAGGCTTTGGTTGCATTTGCCCGACGGGGGAGCGGGCAGACGGTCATGCATTTTTTTGGTTTGCGGTCGTTGTTTTTTTGGGGGGGATCCTCCCTTGCGTTGCTTTTTTCAAAGGACGGAGCGGCTCTGCTCCGTCTTTTTCTGCGGAGATAATCCCCAAAAGGAGAGGGGGTGTTCCAAAAAGGCAAAAAAGATTTGAAAAAGAGGTTGATTTTTTTGCAGAGCGGGTGTATACTTAAATCAACTATATGTTGAAAGAAAGGATATCATCTGTTATGAAAAGATTATTTACTCTTCTCCTGGCAGTTTTGATGCTGGCCACCTGCTTTTTGATGGCTTCCTGTGAAAAGGAAGGTCCCGCAGGCACGGATAGCTCCACCGCAGGCGGCGAGGTTTCCCAGGTTGAGACTTTGGTTCCCACCCTGGACAACATCAGAGACCACGAGGGCAAGGTGCTTCGCGTTCTCGCCCAGGAAAAGGAAGGCGTTGCCTTTGCACAGGAGCCCTTCGGCGCTTCCGAGGTAAACTCCGAGCCCGTTAACGACGCTTGTATCAACCGCTTCGCTATTCTGGAGCAGACCTACGGCTTCACCGTAGAGGCTGAATTCGTGGAGACCTGGACCGAGTTCCCCGAAAGAGTCAAGCAGGACTTTATGACCGGTTCCGCCACCTACGACGTGATCTCCGGCGGCATCACCAACATGGCACCCTTTGCCGCAGAGGGTATGCTGATGGATCTCAATTCTATTGAGGATTCCAACCTGAGCCTGAACGAGTCCTGGTGGGACAAAGCCACCCAGGAGGACATGACCATTGCCGGCAAGCTGTTCTTCGCCACCGGCGACATCATCCTGCTGGATGACGAGTTCACCATGTGTATGTTCTACAACAAGGGTCTGGTGGACGACTACGGTCTGGATAACCCCTCCGAGTTGGTCAAGGACGGTACTTGGACCCTTGACAAGATGTACGAAATGGCCGCCGAGGTAGCCCACGACACCGACAACGGTACCATGGAAGTCACTGGCAAGGACGTTTGGGGTCTGGTCTGCGTTATGTTCGATACCTACAAGCTGGTTATGGGCGCAGACGCTCCCCAGGTGGTGAAGAATGACAAGGGCCTCCCCGAGCTGGCGATCGACAGAGAGTACAACCTGAAGGCCTTCGAGATGGTTCACGAGATCATGTCCGATAAGCAGGTCACCGCAGTCCGTGAGGACTACTATGCCTGGAACGATCCCAACGCAAACATCGTTGTAGACCAGTTCTACGATGGCAGAGCTCTGTTCATGATGAACACCATCTCCGCCGTTAATACCGTTATCATGCGTGAGGCAAACATCCGTTACGGTATTCTGCCCATGCCTAAGTACGACACAAACCAGGAAAACTACGCCACTACCGTTGATCCCTATTCCTTCGCCTGCATTTCCATCAGAGAAGGCTGTGAGGATACCGATTTTGTCACCTTCGCGCTGGAGGCAATGGCTTACCTGGGCGAGACCATGGTGACCCCCGAGTATTACGAGCGTACTCTGAAAAACAAGAGATTCCCCGATGACGACGATTCTCCCGAGATCCTGGAGATCATCTTCTCCAACCGTCTGGTGGATATCTCCGTTGCCTTCAACTGGGACGACTGCATCCAGTACTACAACAACATCATGTGGGCAGGCGGCGACGTTGTCAGCTACGTGGAAAAGGTGCGTAACCGCTTCGAGATCGCCATGAACGAGACCGTGGCCTTCTTCGAGACCGGCGAGCTTCCCGACTCCGGCGACGCAGAATAACTTCATACATCCCAAGAGAGCTGAGGAAATCGGCTCTCTTTTTTTGCAAAAAAGTTCCCGAAAACCCTTGATTTTCAAGGCGGAAGCCTGTATAATGAAGTAAAATAAGAAAAGTATGCTTTTGCATCACCATTTTTACAAAATAGGAGAGACAAATGAAAGCGATCGTTAATGGGAAATTGATTCTCAAGGACCGTATCGTTGAGGGCAAGGCTCTGCTGTACACCGACGTCATCGAAGGCATCGTAGAAGCAGACAAGGTTCCCGCCGATGCGGAGATCATCGACGCCGCAGGCAAGTACGTTGCTCCCGGCCTCATCGACCTGCACATCCACGGCTACCTGGGCAAGGACGTTTGCGACGGCAGTGTGGAGAGCATGAAGACCATCTGCGAGGGCATTGTGAAGAACGGCGTTACCGGCTTCCTGCCCACCACCATGACGGTAGGCATGGACGTCATCATCAAGGCGCTGGAGACCTGCCGCTCTTTGATGGAAGAAAGCAAGACCTGGAACGGCACCACCATCCTGGGCGTACACGCAGAAGGCCCCTTCATCAACACCAAGAAGAAGGGCGCGCAGAACCCCGAGTACATCCTGGTTCCCAGCGCTGAATTCGTAAAGGAATACGCAGACGTGATCCGCATCATCTCCCTGGCGCCCGAAATGGACGTGGATTTCAAGGAGATCACCAAGATGCGTAAGGAGACCGACGTGGTGGTTTCCATGGGTCATACCGACGCAGATTACGAAACCGCAATGGCATCCACCAACGTGGGCGTCCGCCATGCGACCCACCTGTTCAACGCCATGAGCCCCTTGGCACACCGTAACCCCGGCGTGGTGGGCGCGGCTCTGAACTCCGACGTTACCGTAGAGCTGATCGTGGATACCTTCCACGTGAACCCCGCGCTGTACAACATGGTGTACAAGCTGAAGGGCGACAAGCTCTGCTTCATCACCGACTGCCTCCCCGCAGGCGGCCTGCCCGAGGGCGAATACACCCTGGGCGGACAGAAGTTCGTCTCCAAGGGCATCGAGTGCCGTCTCCCCGACGGAACCATCGCAGGCTCTATCCTGGCGCTGAACAAGGGCGTCTGGAACGTCTACACCAACAGCGATATCCCCCTGTACGAGTGCGTGAACTGCGCTTCTCTGAACCCCGCCAACGCCATCGGCATCGGCAACAAGAAGGGTTCTCTTGAGGTTGGCAAGGATGCCGACATCATCATCACCGACTGTGAATTTAACGTAGAAAAAACCATCATCGGAGGTACCGTTCGTTATGGAGCTTAAGATCAAAGCAGTATTGGATCCCCAGTTTGCCCCCATGTCCCTGAAGGTTCGCGAAATGCGCGAGCTGACCAAGGAAAACGGCCAGGACATCGTGATCGGCGTTGAGCGTAACAAAGGCGCCGTTACCACCTACCGTACCCGTATTTTCCCCGATGGCACCGGCCACGACGAGGAAAACTACCGCTTCGTTGAGCGTATCGTGAAGTCCATGCTCTGGGTAGCAGGCGGCTTCAAGATCATCATCGCAGGCTCCGAGGTGGTTGCTCAGCGTATCAAGGAAGCTTACGTTGACGGCGGCTACCGTGATTTCGACCTCCACTTTATGGAGAACGTTTACGAAAGCAAGTTCGAGGTGATCTCCGTTTCCCTGGAGGACGCACCCAAGGACGCTTCCACCGCCGCTCCCATCGGCAGACACCTGGATGGTTGCCGCATCGGCTTCGACGCAGGCGGATCCGACCGTAAGGTCTCCGCAGTCGTCAACGGCGAGTCCGTTTATTCCGAGGAAGTGGTTTGGCTGCCCAAGGTCAACTCCGATCCTATGTATCACTTCGACGGCATCTACACCGCAATGAAGACTGCCGCCTCCCATATGCCCCGCGTGGACGCTATCGGCGTTTCCTCCGCAGGCGTTTACATCGACAACAAGATCATGGTGGCTTCTCTGTTCTTGAAGGTCTCTCCCGACGACTTCCAGAAGTACGTGAAGACCATGTACCTGGATGCCGCCAAGAAGCTGGGCGAAGAGCTGGGCAAGGAAATTCCCATCGAAGTCGCTAACGACGGCGACGTTACCGCTCTGGCAGGCGCAATGGATCTGAACGACGATTCCGTTCTCGGCGTTGCAATGGGCACCTCCGAGGCAGGCGGCTACGTGGATCCCGACGGCAACATCACCGGCTGGCTCAACGAGCTTGCCTTCGTTCCCGTTGACTTCTGCGAAAACGCAATGGTTGACGAGTGGTCCGGCGACTACGGCTGTGGCGTAAAATACTTCTCCCAGGACGGCGTCATCAAGCTGGCTCCCGCCGCAGGCATCGAGTTGGATCCCAACATGACCCCCGCCGAGAAGCTGAAGGTGGTTCAGGGCCTCATGGCAGAGGGCGACCAGCGTGCCGCTAAGATCTACGACACCATCGGTTGCTACTTCGGCTACGCCATCGGCTACTACGCTGAATTCTACGAAATGAAGCACGTCCTCATCATGGGCCGTGTTACCTCCGGTAAGGGCGGTGAGATCCTCCTGGCTCGCGCACAGGAAGTTCTGGATACCGAGTTCCCCGAGCTGGCCGCAAAGTGCAAGCTGCACATCCCCGACGAGTCCTCTCGCCGCGTCGGCCAGTCCGTTGCCGCCGCTTCTCTCCCCAAGCTGGGCTGATCTTTTCAGAATAACGAAGAAGACCTTCTCACCCGAGAGGGTCTTTTTTCGTCCTCCGAGTTCAAAAAAACACATAAAAATCACCAAAAAACAGGCTCCAAAATCGGTCAAACCAACGATTCGTGCCATCTTTAGGACTTTTTGTGTAAAACACCTTGTTTTTTTTTTTTTTGAGTATGATATCCTTAAGGGGGAGATCCCCAAAGAAAAACAAAGGAGAAATATACTTATGAAAAACAAACTTTTGAAGCGCGCTAACGGCGGTTTCTCTCTCGTGGAACTGATCGTCGTCATCGCCATCATGGCGATCCTCGTCGGCGTCGCCGTACCCGTTTATTCCAGCTATATCGAGAAGTCTCAGAAGGCAAAGGATGAGCAGATGATCGACGAGATCAAGCACGCCATCGAGATTGCCGGCGCCGCAAACACTTTTGCTGAAGGCGAAAGCGGTATGGTAGTTCTTTCTACCAACGGCGTTACTAAGGTTGAAGGCACAAACATTGATGCCTTTTTGAAGCAGACCTTTGGCAATGATTATGCATCTAAATTGTCCCTGGCATACGATGGTTGGGGTAACAGCGGTTTGACCACCGGCTTGACCCCTGCAATGGCTCTTGCAATTAAAGTTTCCAGCTACATGGAAGGAAACCGCGTGGACAGCATGCTGTCTGACGTCGAGACTATGACCGGCATGGCTTCCAACCTCGTTGGTTCTATGCTTGGCAACACTGCTCTTGATGGCCTGTCCTTCTCTGCACTTTTCACTTCTGATGCGAATGGTTGTATTTTGGATACCACTGCTGCAAAGTATGGTATCACCAAGGGTGATTATGCTACTTGGGAAGATTGGGCAAATGACGGCAACCAGACTGCATACAGTAACCTGCTTGTATTGGCCGCCGCAGATGAATCTGAGAAGAAAATGAATGACAGCGAGTATGAGCTGTCTTCTGCAAGCTCTATGATCCTCACCTTCTCTTCTTATTATGCGTTTGCTGCTACCGATCCCGAGTTCTCTGCATATCTGGACACTCACCTCGCGAAGTTGGACAACGGCGCTGTTACCAACCCCACTCAGGGTAAGGCTTGGTATGACGAACTGCAGGCTAAGGCTGTCGAGGAAGGCTACGATGTGTACGCTACCGTTCCCGATGATTATGATGAAACTCCCCAAGTGATTATCGACCAGGGTGCGTTCTTGTCTATTATGGCAGGATTGGGTAACCCCACTGACGAGCAGGCAGAGATTATCAAGAACGATCTCAACAACGAGAACCTCTTTACCCAGGGCGTAGTTAACGAGATGTATAACGACTATCTTGGAGCAGTGGATGCCATGAGCGGATTGGATCTTGAATTTGACGCAACTGTTGAACAAGGTCAGGTTGCAATTCTCTATACTGTGAAGAATGGACAACTTGTTATCGTTGACACTCTTCCTACGAAGTAATTAGTCTATTAACGCAAGGAGGTGGCATAAATGCCGAAAAAATTGATAAAACCGGGAATTCTTCTGGCAACGGTTTTTGTTGTCATCTCCTTGCTTTTCGTAACCGCAGGAGCTACAACTGTTAACGTCTTGGATGGCCAGGTTTCTATTACGGATTCTGCCAACAGTAATACTGTATCTGGCGGAACTGTGACCATTACTGCAAAAGGTAGTCTTTGGGGCAAGAAAACCAACAATATTACCATTACTAACGAGACTGACAGCAAAGCAAAATTGTCTTTCGACTACACCGTCGAAAAGGCCAATTCGTTCACAATCGCAGGGGTGAATGCCGCGGCATCGGGATCTTATAGCGCAGATCTTGAAGCGGGAGGAACCCTTTCGATCACGTTAGTGTCCAACAGCGGTCTCAGCAATACGACGGCAACGCTGAAATTAAGCAACATCGGATTAACCGCGATAGCTGATTCTTCCAATGTTACCTTCGATTTTGACAGTAACTTGGGCGGCGTAACCGTAGACGGTGTAGCTGTAGATGACGGAGAAGTTAAAAACATCAGCGGCAACACCGGAGCGACATTGGTTGCAACTGCGAATGGTTCAACTTTCTTGGGTTGGGTAGATGAGGATGGTAAAATTCTTTCCACTGCGACCAGCTATACTTTGACCCCCGCGGCTGACATGACCGTGAAAGCAGCGTTTGCGAAGGATGGCGGAACTCCTTGGTTCGGCGTGGGCGTTGCAACAAGCAAGACTTTCAAAACGGGTTTTCTGAATGCAACATCAAACACGTACTATACTGTCGAATCGTATACAGATTTGTTCGACAATTTGTCTGATGCTGCTGATGCGGCAAACAAGCTAAATAGCAAAGTAATCGTTCCATTAAATAATGGCACACTGCCTGCAGGGGATTATACAATTCCCACTGGCGTTACTTTGCTAATTCCCTTTGACAGTACTAATACGATGTATACAACTGTTGCGGATTCAGTCAAAGATTATACCGAGCCTAAAGCGTATAGAACGTTAACTTTGTCACAGGGTGCCAATTTGACCATTAACGGTTCTATGAGCGTTTCTGCAAAGCATCGATATACTACAGCCAGTTCATATAGCGGTGGTTCTCCCGTTGGGAATGTTGGTTTTGTGAAAATGAATGAAGGCAGTAGCATAACTGTTGGATCAGGTGGTGCGTTATACGTATACGGGTATATCACAGGATCCGGCACAATTACTGCCGAGAACAATTCATCTATCTATGAGTTGTTCCAAATCGCCGATTTTCGAGGCGGTAGTCAAACCACTCAGATGAAAAATGAAGTTTTTCCGCTATCTCAGTATTATGTGCAAAATATTGAAGTGCCTTTAAAGTTGGAAAAAGGGGCTACGGAGTTCGCATACACTACGATCTATATGTCAAGCACTAAGTTTGGAACTCCTGTTGAGTTTGTAGGTTCTTCTGGTATGTTCCGAGTGACTGATGGTTATGCAATAAAAAAGTATGATGGCTCAAAAGATCGCTTGATGATGGAAGTATCGGGAACGGCTTCGATAGCAAGCATATCGTTAGCGGTCAGCGGCACAACAATTAGATCCGCTGACTATGTGTTGCCTATCAATAACAATATTTCGCTTACCGTAAGAGCCGGCTCTAACATTACTGTTGCTCAGGATCTAGCGCTTTTACCTGGTTCCGAGGTCTTAGTTGAAGAAACTGCGACGGTTACTGTTAACGAAGGATATAAAATTATCGCCTACGATGTTGACCAGTGGGGAACTTACTGCGGATCGACAAATCAAACGATCATGCCGTTAAAATATGTTCCTGGACGCACGGGGACTCGCAAAGCCGCTGATTTGGTGGATGCGTCCGTTTGTGTGAATGGTACTATTGTTGCTACCGCTGGAAGTATCTATACTACTTCCGGTGGAGCTAATGTTTATAGCACCGGTACCGGAGTTGTGAAGCTCACGGCAGGCACGCAGACCGTTACCTACCAGTTGGTGCAGAATACGGGTTACACCGAAATCCCCCTTACCCTCGCGAAGTTGAAAAACGCGGATGGGAAGTATGTTACTCCTAAGGTGGCAGATACCTTTACGTATACGAATGGTAAGTGGGTTTGCACGGTACATACCTTGGTTGGAGCAGCCGAAGCCACGGCTACCAACGGCGCCACTTATTCCTTGAATTGTGGCACCGGCTGTGGCGAGTGCCTGGCCAGCGTAACTGTAGCGTATCGCTTGCGGGATTACCTCTGGTTGAACGCAACGGTGACAAATAACTTTGCGGACAGAGGAGTAACGTTTGCCATGGACGGTGCACAGACGGTTGGCAGTTACGTTATTCGTTCCGTTAGCGCGGCGGAGATTTCCAATTCGCTTTCTTTGACCTTTACTTATAATAGTGTATCCTGTTCCTTGGAAATGAATCTTGCTCGGTATAAGGAAATGATTACCGACAATGAAGACATCGCTTTGATCAATACGCTGTTAGCCTACGGCGAGGCGGCAGAGGATAGCTTTGCAGGGAATGTAAACGAGAAACCAGCCGGTGTTACAAGACCCGCAGGATTGCCGGGTGAGCTGATCGTATTTGAAGAACAGGCCGGAAGTGTTTCCAGCGGCTCTCAGGCTTCCAACGTTACCGTCTCTCGGTACGGTATGACCATTGGTTTCGGAAACTGTCTCCAATTTATTTATGGATTTAGAGTGAATGATGCGGCAGGTATTACCGATTGGAGCAATATCGTAGAAATTGGTCTGCTGTATTCTGACGTAGCGGGGACGCTTGAAGCGAAAAAGGAAAACTTCGCATACGTTCTCTATCAGAACCCGGTACTTGTGAAAGATAGCGAGAACTTGCCCCAGGGTGTAGTGCCGACTCCGAAGCCAACAGATACTACGCTTTCCCAAGATGATCTGGAATCAATGTGGTCGACCAATGATGGCATCTACATGATCGCTTATAACATGGTGTACGAGGATTATGGAAAGAGCTATAATTATCGCCCGTACATTTTGTATGCGGATGGTTCTGTGGCTTACGGCGAGCAGTTTGCGTACAGTTTGACCACTTACATTGGAAACAGATTGAACAGCACGGCGAATGCTCCGAGCGATACGGAAAAGACGCTCTTGTATGCTACTTGGAATCTAAAAGAAGCTGTGGCAACGTGGCTTAGCGCAAAGGAGAGTGCAACATGACAAAAAAAGAGTATTGCGCTCCCGCGCTTGAGATCGTGGTTTTAGAGCAAGAAGATGTCATTACTGCGAGTGCTCCCGACGCAGCTAACAAAACCCCTGTTGCCGGCACCACCGGCAATAAAGGTGTCTGGGACACCTGGGCTTAACCAAACAATCAAAAGGGGCCGTTTTCACGGCTCCTTTTTGCCCAAAGGAGAGAAACGTTGGGTATGAAACGAGTATTTTACATTTGCATAGCGGCGCTGTTGCTGGTATCGTTTGCCCTGCCCGTGTCGGCGGAGGCGTTCTCCCAGGGGGACGCCAGCGGGGACGGGAAGGTTACCGCTATGGACTATATGCTGGTGAAGCGTTACGTGCTTCGCAAGACCGAGCTGACGGACGTACAGCTTGCGGCGGCGGACGTGAACGGCGACGGCAAGGTGAATCCGTACGACTACATGATCCTGAAACGGGTGGTGCTTGGCAAGGGCGAGTTTCCCTGCCTGCACGATTACGACGAGACCGTGGTGGGGAATCTGCACATTTTCACCTGCAAAAAGTGCGGCCATCAATACGAGGAATTTGACGGACAGTTGATCGGGTGAGTTTTATGAGTAAAAGCAAGGAAAAGCGATTCAATCTATCCTTCGGGCAGAAGGACGGCGAGGCGGAGGAGTGGTTCTTCGCCCACAGCGACAAGAGCGCCTATTTGAAGGCGTTGATCCTGGAGGACATGGAACGATCCGGGGTGTTTGCGAAGGAGGGTGAATTCCGTGGAGAAACGAAAGACGCGGCAGTTCTCCCTGCGGTTCAACCTGCAGGACGAGGCAATTGAGGCCTGGTTAGAAAAACAGCCGGACAGGGGCGCCTATTTGAAGCGGCTGATCCTGGCGGACAAGGCGCGGCAGGGTGGCGTGGTTGCGGAGGCGCAGAACGCTCACGATGCGGCCTGGGAGTCGCGGTACGGGTTGGTTTTGGAGTTCCTGGATCGGTTTGGCAGGTTGCCTTACTATTACGAGGAGTTTCGGGGCGTGAAGCTTGGCCGTTGGCTGGAGGTTCACGCCAAGCGGGACGTGGAGCGCCCTGACCGCATGGAAAAGCTTGCCCGCGTGGGGGCTTTGGACAAGTGGGAGCGGTTTTTTGCCGCCTTGGAGGCCTTCTGCGGGCGGTTTGGACGTTTGCCGGGGAAGGATGAGTTCCTGGGAGATCTTGCCGTAGGGGCGTGGCTGCACCGTCAGCGGGCGGCTATGCGCAGGGGAGAGCTTTCGGAGGAACAGCGGGAGCGGCTTGCCCGTTTAGGTGTGGTAAGCTCCGATTGGGAAAAGAAATTCGGGCTGGTGGTTGCCTTTCGGGAGGAATTCGGCAGGCTGCCCAAGTTCGAGGATACATACCGCGGGGTGAAGGTGGGCCGTTGGCTCTACGCCCAGCGGAAGGCTTTGGATCCGGAAAAGGACGTCCGCCGTGTGGCGTTGCTCCGCCAGCTTGGGGCGTTGCCCTTCGTGCGGCAGAAAAACAAACGAAAACCGAAAAAGCAGTAAAAACTGTCAGTCAATGGATTTGATTGGCAGTTTTTTGCGTGAAAACAAAAGAGGCTTACGAAAAGCCTCTTTTTGAGTGATCTATACCTCCCGCCGTCGGAGCCGGAAATAGGAAATGACAGAACAGATCGCCGCCACGCCCACCAAAATGCCAACGCTGAAAAATGCTCGTCCCGCGGAGGTCTGCATGGTATTCAAAGCATCTTCAAACCATTCCGTATCGTAATAATACAAATACCAAAACATTTTCATAGGCTCCGGCCGAAGATAGTCTTGGAAGAAGGTCACAAAAGCTCCCGCCGTGTACAGTTTCCCCACAAGCATACAGAAGATTCCGTACGCCATGCCCAGGATGGCCGCAGGGAGACCGTTTTTGAAAAGCGAGCCGATCATATACGTAAGCCCCACGAAGAAGACGACGCAGGGCAACCCCATAAGGAGATCAATGCGTGCCGTACGTACCAAGCCTTCCCATGCATAGTCCCAAAACGCCATCCCCGCAACGCCGCCGCGGGAGAGCACGTACCATTGGAAAGTGATCGTATGTACCAAAAGCAACAACCCAAAATTGATGGAGATCAGTGCGGCAAGTCTTCCGAACAAATAACAAGAGGGCTTGACACCTGCCGCCTTTTCGATCTCAAAAAACCTGTCGCCGTAGTCGCGATTCAACGCCAAAACGGTGGTAATGACGAAAAAGATAGACATGGACAATCGCAAAAGCATTTCCGCGGAATTGATCGCCTGCTTGACAAATTGAGAATATTCCAAAATGAAACGAGGATCGGTATCGTATATCATTTCGTGTTCAACCATGTCAAAATACCCGTAGTGATTCACGAAAACTACGTCATAAACGCAGTAAACGATAACGACAAATAACGAGAGCCAAAATGTTTTAGAGCGTACAAGCGTTTTGCAGGTCGATTTGTAAGTTGCAAAAAACATAAGTGCCTCCCTTACTCCAAGCTAATATGTTCGGAAACTACGGTATAAATGTATTGCCCCAAGGCCGAATCGCTTTTCATCTGGAATTGCTTGGCACGGATCACGCCGTCGTCAGCTAAGGCATAATTCATTCCGTGATCGGTGAGATAATATGCAATGCTTCTTGTGGTGGGCTCGAAAACGGTACCGTCTCCAAAAAGATCTTCAAATCCATTCAAATATAGCACGAAATAATAATCAGGCGAGGGAGTGGCGGAAACGGCTCCGGATTCAGACCGGCTGTTAAGTTGTCCCCATAACGAATCGATGGTTGAGATATGTTCGCTCTCGGCAATTCGAATACGCGCAACGACGCGATTGGTTTGATAATCGCAAACTTCCACTACCGCGCTTTTCTCTTCGGTCGAAAATTCGTACTTCTTGGATTTATAGGGGAACAAAGCGTCGGGATATACTTCCGTCATAGTTGTTGCCGTTGCAATGTTTTGTATATAGCCAATATAGTTTGGCCCCATAAAGAGAAAGGCATCACACTCGAATTGCTTTAAGTCGCTTTGCGAACCCGTTTTTTCCTGGAACACTTGCACGATTTTCTCGGATAGGTTGTCGAATTCTTTTTTAGACAACTGTTTGTCCAACCCGGATATGACCACGGTGCAATCGATCTCCCAACCACTTACGGTAAATCCTGCGTTGACTTCGGCGTGCAAAATACCGATTTGCATAAGAATCGCTTCATAAATATCTTTGCGTAAGTCGAACGTACAATCGAGGGTTAAAGCCGACGCGGTTTTGTTAAAACAGTTATAATATTCTTGCGAAGCGTAAAATGGAAGTCCGTAGAAAGTATGTGTATTATAATTTATATCCATGACCTCCACCCGCTCGTGGGTAGAAAACAGTTCAATGGTATGCGAAATCATTTCGTGGATCTGCTCGCTTGTCAAAGAACGATAGATACCGTTTTCTCTTTCGAGTAGGATCGATTCAATTTCGTCTCGAGAGAAAATACGAGCGGCATTGTTTGGTTCTTCGGAAGAGGATTCGATACTTGTGCTTGATTCCGGTTCCGACGAGCTCTCAGAGAACGATTCCTGCGAGGAATCGTTGAACGTACTATTCTGCTGAGACAATAATACTGTGATCAATATGATAACGAGGCACGGGAAGATTATAAAGATCCATTTTCTCATTGCTAACTCCTATGTAAAAAGATTCGCGTAATATGTGAATCAGAACATTTCCGAATATTCCTCTTCTGTTAAGGCATCCAGTGGTATCATAATTAACTGAATTTCGCCCTGTAGGTGTTTAGGCCATGTTTGAGGATCTTTTGTCATCGAATCCAAAGTATGGTACAACCGGAATGTGCCTCCGCCAAATTCGTGAGGACCTACTTTCTCATATCCAAACGGCTTAATGGAAATGATTTCATCGTTGCTGTCGATTGCAATCATAACGCGCTTGACGTGCAAGGTAACATCATTTTCATTAATAAATTTGTAATTCGTAGAAAGCGTATTGTAAATCGTATCATCAATTCCGGCCAGTTCAATCAGCTGTTCTTGCCACACCATAAAAAATGCCGTCTCTTTATCCCACTTCAACAGTTTTACATTTGAAAGTTTAGGCGTTCCCGTAAAGTGGTTATACGATAGTGTAAAGTTGAAAGTGTCGAACGCCATTTCCGGATGAAACACAAAATACCCTTGATACCCGGCAACGAAATCCTCGAAAGACTGTGTCTCGTTCCTTAAAACGTTGCCGCTTTCGTCAAAATACGTTCCGTTCACAGTCAGCGTGTAATCTTTTCCGGTTTTGTTCTCAATGTTCAGAAGAACGATATCTTGTTCGCCGTAACGGAACTTCTTCTCCTTGATAACGAATCCGGCAACCTCGCTTTGCGTTTCTTTGTTTTCCTCATTCGAATCGGAAGCGCCCTCTGTGGACTCTTCGTCCTCCGGCAAAAACACCGAAACGGTATCATAGCTTTCTATTGGATCAGAGGCTAATTGTATACCGGATTCCTCCGCCTCCTCGCTGCACCCCGCCAAAAGGGACACACCTAACGCAAGGATCAAGACTGATAACAATATCTTTTTCATTCGTTTCACTCCAAATAATATTTTTTAGACTGCCCCGTCATACCTCCCGCCGACGGAGGCGGAAATAGGAAATGACAGAGTTACTCAATAATCGTATTTGCCAGTCGTTTGGGATAATAGGTCGAAGTGTCCGTGCTGGACGCCATAATGACAGGGATTAGCTGAAAGTTTTTCAATTCTTCGGGAACCTCGCGGTCCTCGTCCTTGGTCTGCCAAAGCTTTTCGGAGCTGTAGTATTCACCGAAAGATTCCTTTGCTTCAAATCCCGGGGTGATATCAAAAGCAAAGAAAATTTCTCCTTGCTCGTTCATCAAAAGGCAACGGATCCAGAACACCGCTTTTGTGTTGCAGGGATATTGATAGGTGATGGCAACCGATGCCGTGGGATACCGCGTGAAGTCTCCCTTTTCTGCCTCTGACATAATGACGGTGGGAGTCATATTCAATCCGTCGTATTTGATTCCCAGATCCTTCGCATAAAACGGACCCTCGGCTTCCTGCGTTTTGAACTCATACGCAAACGCATCAAACTGCATTTCGGGCATAAACAAGAAATAGTTGCTAAATCCTGCGGAATACTGGTCGTAACTCTGCGTTTCCGTTTTGATGGCTTTGCCGTCTTTATCCAGGTATGTTCCGGTAATCGTTACGCTGTAATTCTTGTTGGTTTTGTTTTCCACGCTTACCAATACCAGATCGTTGCCTTCGAAGGTATACTTCTTGTCCTTTACGATAAACTCACCGGAAAGGGGAACGTCCTCTTCACCGCTTACCCCGCTTTCGGAAGTCGTGCCTTCCTTGGATTCCTCTTCCGGAACAAACTTGGATTCGTTATCGTAGCTCGCCTCGGAGTAAATGTTCAGTTCTTCTCCATTCTCGCTGCATCCAGCAAAGGCGGTCAACGTCAGCACAAGTGTTAAAACAATTACTAAGGTTTTCTTCATAATAGATCCTGCTCCTTTTTTAATTATTACGCTGCCTCACTCTGATGTAAGAGATCACACTGCACAGAACCGCAATTCCCACGAGGAACGAAATACAAAACGCAACGTGGGTGACAGATGTTTTCTGCCGTGTGATCATATCCTCGAACCACTCGGTATCGTAGTAATGGAAGAATTGACGAAGCTTTTTGGGAATCGGGGAGAAGTAATTGAAATAATCCTCCGAAATGCGGAAGCGCAACATCAAATACGC
>JAFXBC010000016.1 GCA_017516825.1 Clostridia bacterium
AGAGGCTCTACCAGCTCAAACTGCAGATCCTCGGGCAAGCCGCCCACGTTGTGGTGGGACTTAACGGCCTTCTTGCCCTCTGCCTGCTTGAAGGACTTCAGAATGTCGGGATAGATAGTACCCTGTGCCAGGAAAGAAATGCCCTCCTGCTTGCGAGCTTCTTCGGCAAAAACGGTGATGAACTCCTTGCCGATGATCTTGCGCTTCCGCTCGGGATCGGACACACCTGCCAAAAGATCCAGGAAATGATCGGTGGCGTCTACGTAGATCAGGTTGGCATCCATGCCCTCGCGGAACATCCGGATAACACCCTCGCTCTCGCCCTTGCGCATGAGACCGTGATTCACGTGGACACAGACCAGCTGCTTGCCGATGGCTTTGATCAAAAGAGCCGCAACGACGGAAGAATCCACACCGCCGGACAGGGCAAGAAGGACCTTCTTGTCGCCTACCTGGGCACGGACCTCCGCGATCTGCTCACGGATAAACGCTTCCGCCAGCTCGGGGGTGGTGATGCGTTCCATGGATGCGGGACGAACATTGCTTTGCATAGAGATTCCTCCAAAATAAAACGTCTTTATGCCCTACATTATACTGCAATTTTTTCCGTTCGTAAAGTATTTTTGCAAAAAAATTTTCAACAAAATTCAAGTTTTCTCCCGTTCGATTTTTGATCTTGCTCTCATATAGATAGAAAAAACGCCAAAGGAGATCCCGCATGAAAAAACTGTGTGTTTTACTATTAACGCTATGCCTGCTTCTGATGCAGGGCGTTTTACCCGCCCTTGCCACGGAGGAGGCCAAGCTGTACCCCTACGCATACGCCTTTGAGGCCTTTTGGTACGAAGAAGCCTCCCCTGCCGCTTCCTTTGAAAGCAGTCTTCCCCGCAAAAGCTGTCTGCTGATGGAGGCCTCCACGGGAAAAGTCCTCTATGCTGACAACGAAAACGCCCGCCTTCCCATCGCCAGCGTCACCAAGGTGATGGCCACCCTCCTGATCATGGAGGCCTTGGACGACGGAAAGATCGCCCTCACGGACACCGTCACCGTCAGCGAGCGGGCGGCTTCCATGGGAGGCTCCCAGGTGTTTTTGGAGCCGGGGGAGCAGATGTCCGTGGACGATCTTTTAAAATCCGTCATCGTGGTGTCCGCCAACGACGCCACCGTTGCCCTGGCGGAGACCATTTGCGGAAGCGAGGAGGCCTTTATCGCCGCCATGAACCAAAAGGCCGCAGATCTGGGGCTGGAAAACACCCACTTCGTGAATACCAACGGCCTGCCCGCAGAGGGACACTATTCCTCCGCGCTGGACGTGGCGGTCACAACGAGAGAGCTTTTGAAGCACCCCACGGTGTTGAACTACACCAACATCTGGATGGACACCATCCGGGACGGCGCCTTCGGCCTGGCCAACACCAATAAACTGGTGCGGTTCTACAAGGGAGCCAACGGCATGAAGACCGGCTTTACCTCCGAGGCGGGGTACTGCCTTTCCGGCACGGCGTTGCGGGATGGGATGCAGCTCATCGCCGTGGTGCTGGGTTCCCCCACCAGCGAGGATCGCTTCGCTTTGGCAAAGCAGCTTTTGGATTTCGGCTTCGCAAGCTACCGTATAGTGACCCCGCAGATCGATCTGCCCCACAGCCTCCCCGTTACCTGCGGGGTGACGGAGCAAGTGAAGCTTTCCGCCGCGCCGCCCGCCCTGCTGCTGGAAAAGGGAGCAAGCGGCGCCCTGACCCAGACCCTCACCCTCCCCGATTTCGTAGAGGCCCCCGTAAAGAAGGGGCAACAACTTGGGACGGTGGAATTCGCTCAAAACGGGGTGTCCCTGGGGGTCATTCCCGTTCTTGCGGCAGAAGATGCGAAAAGAATGGACTTTCTGACCATGTTAAACAGAATTTTAACAAACATATTCAGCTTTTTATGATTGACAAGTGGCAATGAATCGTGTATAATGTAGGTGCATACAAATACTTTTACGCGAAAACGAAACGGATTAACCCCATGATCAAATTCCAGCATTCCCATATCAAGTCGGTAAGCGACACCGACGTCGCCGCTTTTGACAGCCGCATCTCCGCGGTGGATTCTCTGATCCGCAACAAAAACGGCAAGGGCAACGACTTCCTCGGATGGATCGACCTGCCCGTAAACTACGACCGCGAAGAGTTCGCACGGATCAAGGCCGCGGCCCAGAAGATCCGCCGCGACAGCGATATTCTGTTGGTCATCGGCATCGGAGGCTCCTACCTGGGCGCCCGTGCCGTGATCGAATTCCTCCACGGCGCTTACTACAACCAGCAGAGAAAGAACACCCCCGACATCTATTTCATCGGCAACTCCTTCAACGGTGAGGAGCTGAAGGACGTTCTGGAGCTTTGCGAGGGCAAGGACGTCAGCGTCAACGTAATCTCCAAGTCCGGCACCACCACGGAAAGCGCCATCGCCTTCCGTATCGTCCGTGAATACATGGCCAAGCGTTACGACGAAGAGGAAATGAGCTCCCGTATCTACGCCACCACCGATCGGGCAAGAGGTGCTTTGAAGAAGCTGGCAGACGAAAGCGGCTACCAGACCTTCGTGATTCCCGACGACGTAGGCGGCAGATTCTCCGTGCTGACCCCCGTGGGACTTCTCCCCATCGCCTGCACGGGCATCGACATCGAAGCTTTGATGGAAGGCGCCGCAAAGGAGCGTGAGGCTCTCTTTGCCGCAGGTCTTTCCAACGACGCATACCGTTACGCCATCCTGCGGAACATCTACTTAGAGCGAGGGCTCAAGGTGGAGCTGTTGGCAAGCTACGATCCCTCCTTCCGCTTTATGGGGGAGTGGTTCAAGCAGTTGTTCGGCGAAAGCGAGGGCAAGGACAAGAAGGGCCTGTTCCCCGCTTCCGTGGTGTATTCTTCCGATCTCCACTCCCTGGGGCAGTTCGTGCAGGACGGCTCTCCCGTTCTGTTCCAGACGGTCTGCACCCGCTCTACCCCCGAGGAACGGGATATGAACGTGCCTTACGAGGAAGCCAACGGCGACGGGCTGAACTTCTTAGCAGGCAACTCCCTTTACAAGATCAACAAGAAGGCCATGCAGGGCACCCTGCTTGCCCACGAACAGGGCGGCACGGAAACGTTGCTGATCAAGTACGATCGCAAGGACGCCCGCACCCTGGGTGAGTTGATCTACTTCTTCGAAATGGCTTGCGCCGCCAGCGGCTACCTGCTGGAGGTCAACCCCTTCGACCAGCCCGGTGTGGAGGCTTACAAGAAAAATATGTTCGCGTTGTTGGGCAAGCCCGGCTACGAGGAACAAAAGGCTGCTCTGGAAGAGCAGATCAAGAAAATCTGATCAAAAAACGCGGTACTGACCCCGCATAAATAAAACCTAAAGGAGATACTATTTATGAAACTGTTAGCCGGTGTAAAAGGTACTGGTAAGACCAAGGCGCTCATTCAGGAGGTCAACAAGGTTTGCGGCGAGTCTCACGGCTCCATCGTTTGCGTAGAAAAAGGCAAGAAGCTCACCTTCGACGTTAGCTACCAGGCACGTCTGGTGGATACCGAAGATTACGGCATTCTGGGCGCAGATATGCTCTACGGCTTCCTTTGCGGCATCCTTTCCCAGAACTACGATATTACCGAGATCTTTATCGACAACGCGTTCGCTATCTGTGGCGGCAAGCCCGAGGAACTGGAGGCTTTCCTGGTGAAGGCTGACGAGATCACCTCCAAGAACAACGTTGCCTGCATGATCACCGCATCCGTTGATCCCGCGCTCCTTTCCGAAAAGGCTCGCGCTTACATGGTATAATGGCTACCCGCCCCGCGGCGGATCAAAGGCCTGTCGGCAAAGCCTGGTTAAAGCAATTCTCCCGTGAAGCATTGTTGCGCTCCCTTATCTGCTACGCTGTTTGCAGTTGGCTGGAGATCGCTCTCATGACGGTGCGCACCTCTGCGGAGACCCAGGTGCTGGTTGGCTTGGCAGACGATCTGCTGTTCAAAATGACGGTGCTGTTGGCGGCATCCTTCCTGTTCGGTTTCTCCTTCATCGTGTTCCGCTGGAAGGGCGTTCCCTCCGCGGTGAAGCGCTTCTTGCACATGGTGGTGGCCTTCATCCCCGTGGTGATGATCTCCCAGTCCCTGGTGAACGATACCAACTTGGATGCCCAGGCCTTCGTGGCGTACTACTTCTTTGCCCTGCTGGTGTATCTGGCTGTTTACGGCATTTGCATGGTAGTCTCCCACTTCCTGCGCCGCAAGGTATAACTGCAACAAAAGAGAAAGAGCATTCGCTTTGAATGCTCTTTTTTCATTGCCTTATACCAGGATCCCGTCGGACATACGATACCGCACGTCCGCCTCGGAAGCGATCTCTTCCGAATGGGTCACCAGGATCACGCATTTTCCCAAGCGGTGCGCCAGATCCTTCAAGATCTCCACCACCATGCTTCCCGTATCGCTGTCAAGATTTCCCGTAGGCTCGTCCGCCAGAATGATGCAGGCGTCGGAGGCCAACGCCCGTGCGATGGCGACCCGCTGTTGCTCACCTCCGGACAAATGGGAAGGCTTTTTGCGAAAATGGGCTTCCTCCAGCCCCATCGACCGCAAAATGGCCTGCGCTTCCGACGGAAGGCGCGATTTCTTGCCCCCTGCCCCCAGCAACACGTTTTCCACAGCCGTCAGGTGGGGGATCAGGTTGTAGGCCTGGAAGATCATCCCCACCTTCTCCTTGCGGTAAAGGGAGGGCTTGACGGTGGAAATATCCTCCCCGTCCAGGGTGATCTTCCCCGCCTTCGGGCGGTCAAACCCTGCCAGCAAAGAGAGCAGGGTGGATTTTCCGGAGCCGCTTCTCCCTGTCAGGGCGTAAAGCTTCCCGCTCTCAAAAACGCCGTTCACCCCCTTCAGCGCATGGGTGACTCCATAGCGTTGTACGTAATCGTAGCATAGGTTTTGTACTTCTAAAACGGACATACTCATCCCTCCTTTTGCATCATATTCCGTTTGGCGATCCCCCTTGTCAACCCATAGGCGTAGATAGAGAAAACCGCCGCCGTCCCCAAAAGGATCCCGTAAATCGGAAAAGGAACCCCGTAGGCCAAGGAAAGATCCGTTTCCAGATACCTGTCTACGGCACTTTCCAATTGGTCGCGGAGGGTCTCGCTGTTTGCCATGCTCTGCGCCACGGGGGACAGGTTTTCCACGGCGCTCCGTGCGTTTTCCATAGCCCTTTGGCTGATCATGCCGCAGATCCCGTTGCCGAACAGATAGGCCGCCGCCACGCCGCATACCAAAGCGCCAAGGATGACGGTCCCAAACTCAAAGGCAAAAGACAGCGCGATCCCATGCTCTCCGTATCCCAACGCCCGCAGGATATAGATCTCCCTTTGCCGTTTGCGGACGGCGTAGGCAAGGAAGACCGCAAGGAGCAGAAGTCCGAACAGGACGGCGGCGCAAAGGATCACCAAGGAGAAATTTCCCATACTCTCCATCTGTGCCAACACGAACTTATACTCGTAGTCCGAGGCCGTGATCAGGTAATCATCCCCGCCCAACCCCGCGTCCATCAGGCCGCCGATGATAGAGGCGACCTCTCCCGGATAGGCCGTGGTCATTCGGATCTTGGCAAGCCCCACCTCGCCGAAGGCGTCTACATCGGGTCTTACGAAGGTTTGCCTATTTTCCTGCAGGGTATAATAATCCTGCGCCCCGTAGATGCTCTGCCAATACTTCTCATTGGCCACCATCACCGTGGCGGCTTGGTCGTCTTCCCCGCAGGTATAGTAACCGCACACGGGAACGGAAAGCGCGGGAGGCGCGGGCTTCCCCTTCAACTCCTCAAAATGGGCAAGCAGGTAGTCGGGGAGCGGAGCGTCAAACCGGAACCCGTAGCCTTCCGCCTTGTACCACCCGATCAAGAACGCCTCGGGCCGGCCTAAGCCGTGGTAAAGCTTTTTAGGGAGAAGCACCCCGTCCTCCAACCCGTTTCCCGCAAGGTAGGTGACGGTCAGATCCTCTTTCGGTACGCCCAACGTCTCCGGGAGCAAGTCCTCCCGGGTGCATCCCGCAACCCCCACCTCGTAGAGCCCAAGCTGTGTATCCCGGGAAAAGGAGCCTCCCTCCGCCGCGGCGGCTTGCAGATCGGCGTATTCCGCCTCCGTGCAGAGCAGGTCTGCAGGGAAGAAAAAGGTGTTGCAGATATAGTGCAGCTCCGAGATCCGTGATTCCGCCCTCAAAAGCTCCAACACCTGCCCGTCCAACAGCTTATGGTTCAGATCGACGATCTCGTATCCGCCATCCTCCGTTTCCACTCGGGTGAGCCGTTCCTTCAGGGTAAGCTCCATGGTGACCACCGTGGTTTGGTTCAACGTTTCCTCGGCAGATAAACAGGAGCGATAGACGGAAATGCACAGCAGGATCAGCACCGTACACAGGAAAACCACCAAAAAGACGGTCACAAACACGTTGGGCAGGCGGATAATGTTTTTCAATGAAGCTTTCATATGCCCTCCTGCCTGCTCAGCAGTTGCATGGGCTTCGCCCGCAGGATGCTCCAAAGGGAAACGATCACGGACAGAACCGCCACGGGGAGAAATATTCCAAGAGCGTTCCCCATGCAAGCGCCTATAAATCCGCCGCCGATGGCAGTGTCAAAGGCCTCCGCTTCCAAAAGCATCCCGCCGACGGTATCGGAGGTGGTGACCGCCAAGGCCTCCGCGGATACGTTTCCCGCAGTTGCCGTCAGAAGCGCCGTGGCGGCAGGCTTTCCCAAAAGCATCAGGAGCCCCACGGACGGCAAGCCCCCTGCGGCGATACAGCAGAAAAGCTCCACGAAAAAGCCCACGGCAAGGAAACCCTTGGAATGTCCCGTTGCCAGCAAAACGCCGTATTCCTTCCTGCGGGATACCGCCGCGGAGCGTACGTAAACCACGATCAGCAACGTGGCAACGGCCATGAATACCCACCGAACGATCGTAAACGCCTTTTCCAAGGACCGTACGCCGCGGTTGTTGGTCTCGTACAGATCCGACACCTTGATGAAATAGGCGGGATAGCCCTCGCACATCCCGTATTTGTTCACCAAGGCCTCCACCTCGCCGATCAACGCGTCGTCGGACAGCTTGATCTGATAGTTGTAGCAT
Organism: Clostridia bacterium; assembly: GCA_017516825.1. Taxonomy (GTDB): domain Bacteria; phylum Bacillota; class Clostridia; order Oscillospirales; family CAG-382; genus Coliplasma. Next base: position 7,133 of record JAFXBC010000016.1, read on the forward strand.
CCCGAGGAGTAGGCGCGGTCAAAGGTGGAAAGAGGCACGAAGATCCGATTTTCGGGCAGATCGTAGCTTAGGGTCACGTTCAGATTGGAACGCCGAACGTGATCCTCGTAGATGCCCACCACGGTGTATTCCTCCATGGTTTCGTCCTTCATTTCGATCTCGATCACGTCCCCGATGCTTACGCGGTTGGCGGATGCGATGTCCTTGCTCAACAGGCACACCCTTGTATCCTCTCTGCGGTCCCGTTCCGTCAGAAGCCGCCCCTCCGTCAAGGTCAGCTCCCCCTTGGCAAAGGCGGAGACCTCCATGCAATCGGTGACGCCGTAGAGCAAAAAGTATCCCTGATCGTCGCACCAGGAAGGAAGGTAGGGCTGCAGACTTGTTTCCGCCTGTCCGTACGCCTCTGCCGTATAGTCGGTGATATCAAGGAAGTATTGGTGGATCTTTTGCAGGCGGGGCCACCATCCGGCGTACATTTTATCCATGGCTTGGTGACCTGCATTGAAGACGGGGTTCCTTCTGTCCACCAGCAGGCGGTAATAGTCCCCGTAGGGATTTTCGTTGCGGGCCTTGTAGATCCCGCACACCTCCACCACGATGACGGACAAGGTCAAGGCCGCCACCACCTGGAAGATCAGCGCCGCAAACAAAAAGGATGACTTTCCCCGACGGGAAAAGCTTTTCCAGCCGTATTTGACAGCATTCATTCTCCACCGCCTCCCATCCCTTCCGAAAGGGGTTCGTACACCCTTTCCACCACCGCACGGCATCCGCACAGGTATCTCGCCACCACGTAGACCTGCTCCCCGATCACCGTGTAGCCGTCCTGCAAAACCGTGGACGGGGTATGCTTTTCGGGCCTGGAAAGGACGTCACCGCAACGCCGGCAGATCTGCAAATGAGTCTCCCCCAGGTCCTTCCACGCCGCCGTATGCTCTCCCATGCAGTCGTACCCCGTGTCCTCCGGCAAAAAGAAGGTGGGCGGGGAGGGGTCTCGGTTCTCCAGCTCCTCCTGCATGGAGGGGTTGGTCTGCAATTCTTTTTCACCGCAGGCTGTCAGCATAAGCAGGAGAGCCAGGCATCCCAACAAATGAGCGGCAGTTCTTTTGCCCTTAAAAAACGTTGTAGAAGCGGACGCAGTAATAGCTTTTCGTTTCATCGTAGGCTTCCCCCAAAAACTCCTTGAGGTCTTTCAGACTGTTTTGCACGGTGGTGTCGTCGGGCCTCATGGGCGTATACAAGCAGATCTCGTAGACCTCGGAAAGGATCTCGCCGTTTTCTCCCCTGACGGGGTTCAGAGAGATGAAGTTTTCCCCCGCGGGCGTAATGATGGCCATTCCCAGAGGATCGAAGAAATAGGGCGCCTCCTCGGCCTCAAAATAGATCACGTCCCCCTGCCGCTTTGCGGAATACACCACCAGCTTATAGCCGTTGCCGTCGTCAAACAGGGTCAGCTCGGGGGAGTAGGTGATCTTCTCCCCGTCGGCGGGAAGCTGGATCTCGTAGAATGCAATCTCCAGCCCTTCAAAGATCTGTTGCTCGCTCTCCTCGGAAGCCTCGGAAGCTTCACTCACGGTGCTTTCCGCCTTGCTGATCTCCTCCCCGCCGCCACAGGCGCACAGGCAGACCGTCAGCAGAAAAATCATCAAACACGAATACACTTTTGACATACAGGATCCTCCCATTCGTTTTCTGACTCCACTCTACCTCCCGAATGTTATCAAGTTATCATCGAAGCTCTTTTTTCAAGGGAAAGCAAAAAAAAGATCCCCTTCCCGGCGGGAAGGGGATCGGTTTACAATCGGATTAGTCGGATACGATGAAGGCGTCGCCCATGCTGGACTCGGAAACGAAGACCACGATGAAGTCAACGATGGACTTGCCCTCCTCCTTGTCGCGGTACTGACCTGCGTCGGTCAAGCTGATGTTGAAGTCGCCGCATCTTGCCAGCACGGTCTGGTCAAGGGAGTTAGCCAGCATCAGGGACGCGCCGATGGCATTCTCGTCACGGTAGATCAATACGTTGGGCAGGTTGGTGCGCTCGGTCTTGATCACGTTACGCTCTGCGCCGCCGGTGTAAGCATCGGTGGAGTTGATGGTGGTGTAGTAGGAGTAATCGCCGTTCTCGGTATCCATGTAAACGCGGGTGTTGGCCACGCCGTCTGCATAGGAGAACTTGGGCTTCAGCAGAGTGATGGTCTCGCCGATCTGGTCTGCATCCAGCTCACGGTAGGACACCAGGTTGCCGCCCTTGACCTCCTTGGTCACCAGATCGAAATCGTCCAGCGTGTAGGCGGTTGCATCGGCATCCAGAGCGGAGATATGCTTCATAACCTCGCGGTACATCAGATAAGAGGTGTACTCGGTGGGATGGCTGTCGGTCTGACGGTACAGCTCGTAGATGTCCTTGCCGGCATCCAGCTCAGCCTGGAGAACGGTCTGCATATCCACCACGCTTGCCATGGTGCCGCTGACGGCGGTAACGATCTGCTGGTAACGGGTCAACAGGTCGTAGTCCTTCTGTGCCAGATCATCCTCGTGCAGGATGGAGGGATCCATGGTGGTCAGGTCGGGCAGGAACACGTAGATCAAGTCGATCTGGTTACCCTTTGCACGGGACAGGAAGGCCTTGTAGGTGGAAGCCACGGTGGACTTGATCTCGCCTACCTGGGAAGCGGTGTAAAGCACCTTGCCCAGATAATCGTTCAGATACGCGGTGAGATACAGTCTGGAATCCTTACCGACGGAAACGGAGTTGCCGTCCAGACGCTCCTCTGCGGTTGCGTCGTAGGGAGCGGAGAAGGTCAGGGGATCGCCCACCTCTTCCTCGCCCTTCATGGCGGTAGCCGCGAAGGTAGCCGCGGTGGTACCGGGCAGATCTACTGCGATGATGAAATAGTCGCCTGCACACTTTTCGTGAGCGGAAATATCCACACCGCCGGTGATACGAACGGAATCAACGCCCTCGTCCAGAGCCATCTCGGTGAGACGGCCGAAGACTGCCACGTTGGTGGGAGTAACGCTGACAACGTCGTTGATGGTCATGTACTCATTCTCAGCCAGGAATTCGCTTTCGAAAATGACTTCCGCGTCGTCGCTGGGGTTCAGAGAAACCAGCTTACGGTCGTCGGGTGCTTCGTTGGGCACGCAGGCGCCGAACAGCATTGCCGTGCAAGCCAGCAAAGCGATGGTCAGAAGTGCAATTCTTCTTCTTTCAAACTTCATAAAGAACCTCTCTTCTCGGGAACGTCTCCCCCGCAAGTGCGGGCAAGACCCCAAAGTATCCATATACCGTTATTATAAAGGATTTTGCTTAAATATGCAAGAGCAAAACCGATTTTCTTTCTTGCCGATACAGAGAATTATCGCTTCGGTTTTTGGTGCTTTTCCACAAACTACACCGCAAGGAAGGACAAAAGCCATACGGGGATCAGCCAGCAGAGCTGGAAGATGGCCGCCTGCACCGCGCCGAAGGAGCCAAGCTCCCCGGTGATGGCCAAAAAGCCCACCGCCAAAGCGGAAAGCACGGTGGCCACCGTCATGATGATGGCGTTGCATTTGGTCACGTGGCGCACTTTGTCGCACAAAGAGAACATCCGCAGGAAATTGTGCAGGGAGGAATTACAAACCACGCCGCCGGAGGTGGAGGCCGTCTCCCCGGAGATCTCCTCGGGAGAATCCTGCTTCAGCACCGCCACGGGGCACTTGCGGAACTTGATGGCACCCTGGATCATTTCGTTGGTGATGTTGGGATCCATGGTCTTCACGCCCAGGCAGAGGTTTGCCCGATACATATCCTGCAAAAGCTGTTCAAAGCGGGGGTTGATGCGGTAACGGACGTAAAACTTGGCCGCCAACTGCTCGTCGATGACCACGTACATCACGGAACCCACACCCTTTTCGTAGCCCTCGTCTCCCTGGTCCACGGGAGCCTCAAAGCGGTATCGGCGGAGATAGCTCCGCTTGCCTAAGAAGATATGTCTGCCGTCGATGGCCACGCAGATGCCGTCCTTGGCGTTCTCGATCACCCGTGCGGTGGTAGGCTTTTCCACGTTGCCGTCCATCATCCGCTCGGTGACCTTGGCAAGAGGTCCGCCCAGGAAGGAGAACACCTTTGCCACGTCGGGGATGACCTTATCGATGCGGTAATCGCCGTAGGTACGCACGCTGGTGACGTTCACCAGGGAGGCGGGATACACCTCGGTGTCCGCAAAGGACAAAGCGGAAGCCATGGAATACTCCTCGGCGATACAATTGCCGATGAAGGCGCCGGAGCATTTTCTTCCCTTGCGGTTGGCCGCCGCCAAGGGCAGGTTGATCACGAAAAAGGCGGAGGAGGGCAGGGCGAAGGCCACCAGAGCCGCAAAGGCGTTGAAGGCTTCGTACCCGGAGTTCCCCAGCACCAGCATCGCCACGAACAGTCCGCCTGCCAGAACGAACAGCAAGGGCAACAGGAAGCGGTACAGGTCGTCGTACTTGGGCCGCTTTACGGAACGCTCGGAGAAGCCCTCCACAAAGTCCGTGCGGCAAACGGTGTAAAGCTCACTGTCCTCGTAAAGGTATCTGCCGAATTCCTCGGATTCCTTCACCGCGTTCTGCAAGCGCTGTGCGATGTACTTCGGCCGCTTGGTGGCGATCATACGGAAGGCGTGGCGGTTTCTGGCGGCGATCTGCATTTCGGAAACGGCGGCGCAGACCACCGTCACAGCCAAGGGCAGACCGTACAGACGCAGCTCCTCCGCAGAGGGGCAGACCACCGCGGTCACGAAGGAATACACCGCGGCAAACAAAAAGCCGAACACCAAAACGCTTTCCGGCACGGGCTTGGCGGAGAACAATCCTCTGCCGCCCTGCACCATGGCGGGCAATACGGTAAGACCGCAGAAGCACAGGATCTGCAGGTCGATCATCAGATACAGACGGATCCCCGCGCTCCCCTCCGCAAGCAGGAAGCCGAACATACCGTTCTCTCCGGAGGTCTCAAACCGCCACAGGAACAAAAGCAGGATCACGGAGGCAATGACGCGGAAGAAGGCGTTTCGCTGTGCCTTCCGCAGTTTGTTATCGATCTCCCCGTTCTGGGAGCGGTCGTTGTAATGCAGAATGGGGGTATCCACCTTCTGCTTGGGTTCTTTCTTTTGCTTTTGAGGCTTGGCGCGGGGGCGTTCCCCTTCCGCTTCGTCCTCCTGCATCATATCGAAGGCCAGTCGGAGGTTGATCTCCGTCTCGTCCATTTCCTCGGAAACGGGCTCCACGTCGGTCTCCTCGGGCAAGAAGGCGATCTGTCCGTCGTCCTTTTCCTCCTCGTCCTCAAAGCCATGCTCCACCACCTTGCTTCCCAGGTTCTCGTAATCCTTGTCGAAGCCTGCGGGGCGGGGTGTTTTCTTCTTTTCCTTGATGGTCATACCGTCCCCGAGAGGGAACATCTCCGCCTGCTCGTAAGACTCCTTGGCGGGGAGGTCTGCCTCGTCGGAGAAGCGGTCGGCGGCATCCGCCACACGCTTTTCCATCTCCTCGGCGCTGATCTGCCCGGATTCCATGATGATGGTGCGGAGGTTATCCGTCTTGCGGGCGCCGTCGGGCTGGTTTTCCAGATACCCCAACAGCTTGTCCCCCTGCAGCTTCCGCGCCAGGGTATTCTTCAGCTCCAGCGTGTCACTGCGGCGGTCGGGGATCTCCCGGGTGCTGTATTGATCGATGAGCTCGATGGTCTCTGCGTCCAGATTGCGGCGGGGCTTGCTTGGCTCCTCCGCGGGAGCGCTCCCCACGGGAGGCATCACGATGGTCTTGGTAAGGGCGTCCTCCTCGGCGGCGCGCTTTTCCTGCAACGCACGGGCACGGTCGTTTTCCTCCGTAGCCTCCGCCAGAAGCGCGGATATATCAAAGCCGTTCTTTTCTTCTTTCAAAGCCTGGGGCACTCCTTTCGGATTACTTTGCGCGTTGCTTGGCGGCCTCGAACATCAAAATCGCCGCCGCGTTGGAAACGTTCAGGGAATTGATCTTCCCGTACATGGGGATCCCTGCCATAAAGTCGCTTTCTTCCTTCAGCAAGCGGGAGACACCCTCCCCCTCGCTGCCCAGGATCAGCGCGATCTTGCCGCGGAAATCCTGCTCGTAATAGGGCTTGCCCCCTGCTTCCACCGCCCAGATCCACACCCCGTTTTCCTTCAGGGTACGTACAGCGGAAACCAGGTTGGAAACCCGTGCCACGGGAACGTGGAACACCGCTCCTGCGCTGGATTTGGCAACGGTACCGTTCACCCCCACGGCATGGCGCTTGGGAATGATCACCCCGTTTGCTCCCGCACATTCAGCGGAACGGATCATGGCCCCCAGGTTGTGAGGGTCGTTGACGTCGTCGCAAATGAGATAGAAGGGCAGCTCTCCCGCCGCTTCCGTTTTATCCAACAGCTCCCGGACGGAAAGATACGCCGTCTCTGCGGCAATGGCGGCAACTCCCTGGTGAACGCCGCCCCCTGCCAGGGAATCCAGCTTGCGGATATCCGTCTCCAGCAGAGGCACCCCTTTTTCCAAAGCCAGAGCGCACACCACGGACAAAGATCCGTCCCGTTCTCCCTTGCGGATGAACACACGGTCTACCTCCCTGTCACTGCGTAACAGCTCGATCACCGCGTTTCTGCCGATGAACAGCCCTTCCACAGGCTCGGCGCGATGCTCTTGATTGCGGGGTTTCTCTCCGCCGTGATATTTCTTGTAAGGCTTGTCCATAAAGGAAACCTCCAAATTGCATAAACTCTCTCGTAAAAGTATACCACACCGGGAGTCAATTGTCAATCGGAAAACGCAGGAAAATGAAAATCCGCCCGGGTTTCCCCAAGGCGGAATCTTCTCTTATTCCCTTGTGACGAACCTCCCGCAGATCTGGTGGGTGAAGAAGCGCGTTTTGCCGTTTCTCCCGGTGATATGCAGGTAGAAAGGGGTCTCGTCCTTGAAAACGGAGGGCGGAACCTCTGCCGTCCCCTCCACCAAAGGGAGCGCCACGGGCTGATCCCCGTCCCGCCAGAAGGTGGCATATTTTTCGGGAAACGCCTCCCAGCGGGAGGAAAACTGCACCTGCAGGGTCACTCCCTCGGTGTCCTCGGAAAGAAGCGGGAGAGACTGCAGGGAGAGCTGTTGCCCTCTGACCCTGGCGGTCATGGAAATGGTTTTCACGGTGTTCATCGTTCCTTTCTGTGTTTGGGGTTACTGCTTGGGGCCGAAGGTGGCAGAGACGGCACCGGCGGAGGCGTAAGCCCCTTGGGTGATCTGCCCTGCCCGGGAAACGGTACCGCCTCCCGCCTTGGGAACGTAGGTGCCCTCGATAGGCTGTCCCGCCGCGTTATGGGCGGTGACCCCTTGGTGCAAAGTCTCCGGGGTGACGGTGTCTCTCTCGGTGTTGGCGTTATAGGGGTTCACGTAGGTGCCCTCGATGGGCTGTCCCGCCGCGTTATGGGCGGTGACCCCTTGGTGCAGGGTTTCGGGGGTGACGGTGTCCTGCTCCGTGTTGGCGTTATACGGGTTCACGTAGGTGCCCTCAATCGCCTCACCCGCCGCATTGTGAGCGGTGACCCCTTGGTGCAAAGTCTCCGGGGTGACGGTGTCCTGCTCCGTGTTGGCGTTGTAGGGGTTTACGTAGATGCCCTCGATAGGCTGTCCCGCCGCGTTATGGGCGGTGACACCTTGGTGCAGGGTCTCCGGGGTGACGGTATCGGCGGTGGTATCCACGGTGAACACGTCCACCGTCAGATCATCCGCCAGAACCATGCTCTCCAGGGGATAGGTGCCGTTTTCCGTGAGGGTGTATGGACCGGGGTACACGGAGAAGACTGCCTCGCGGGGAGAAGCCCGCAGATCCCCGAAGGAGGCGCACAGGGCGTTGGTCTGCAGGCAAGCTGCCCCGTCCTCCCCGGTGAACCGCAGATAAAAGGGCTTGTCCGACAGGGTGAAGGCGGAGGGGATCAGCACCTCCTCGTCCGTCTCCAGCAGGAATTGAAGCATGGTCTCCCCTTCCCGCCAGAGAGTGAGTTTTTTCAGCGGAAAATCCGCCCATGCCTGGTCGAAGACGGGGGCAAGGTACACCACCCCCCGGGAGCCTTCCGCCACCAGGGGCAGTTCTTCCGCCAACGCCTTCTCGCCCTCCACCCGAACGCGAAAGATCATTTTCATAAGTTGCATTTTCCTTTCATGAAAGAATACGGAGGAGCGTATACAGTATACACCCATCCCTCTCCCCTGTCATCCCGTGGAAATCCCGGGGAAATCCCGAAAAAATCCAACGAAAAAAGCACTCGCTTTACAGCAAGTGCCTTTTAGGGAAGCTTATTTCTTTTTCTTCTTGGGCGAAGAACCGGCTGCTTTCTTGGGTGCCGCCTCTGCCAAGGCTTCCTCCGCACCCCCGTCCTCGTAGTAGGTGCCGTCGAAGAAACGGTAGTCCGCCTTATGCTTTTTCTTGTAAAGCACGATCATATACGCGGCAAAGCCCAGGATGGCCAGGATGGTGATGGCCGTGCCCAGGCCGGAGCCGAAGGTCTTGTAGGTGAACACGATCTCAACGTCTTCCCCTGCGGGAACCTCCACGGCCATAAAGCCGCCGAACACCGTGAGGATGTCCACTTCCTTGCCGTCTACGGTAGCCGTCCAGCCGCCGGTGGTGGTGAGAAGCCCGGTAACACCCTCTCCCGCCTCCCCGTACCAGCCGCCCTCGGCGGGAACGGAGAAGAAGACGATGTCCGTCTCCTCGGAGCTGTACTTGGCGGAGAAGCCGTCGGAGCTCCAGGTGAAATCGGTGCAGGACATGGTCTTGCGCTCCTCCACGGATTTCTGGAAGGTGGAATAGTTGGCCGCCTTCCGCTTCAGCTTGCCCTCACAGCCCTCGTCGTTGGGTTTGTCCACGTATTCATCCATGAACTGAGCGTAGTAATCCGCCATCTCGTCGGGAACCACCAGGTAGGTGCACAAAAGCACGGAACGCTGGAAGCCGCCGGAGATCTTCTTGAACTCGGATTCCGTCATGAAGCCGTCGTAGCTGAAGCCCATGGTGAGGTAGTTATCGTTGCGGTAGATGTCAAACTCGTTCTGGGTGCCGTAGTAGGACCAGCCCTTGTCCAGCTTGAACTTCTCCTTGGAGTAGGTACGTTTGCCCTCCTTGTCCTCTATGGCGGTCCAGGCGGGGTCGTTTTCGTATTCCTCCAGCTCGTCGTTATACAAAGAGCCTACGGAATAGAGCTTCTCCCCGGTGTTCCCTGCGGCGCGGGTATGGCTGTAAACGCGGTGCGCCTCGTCCACCAAAAGCTCCGTCCAATCGGGGTTGTTTTCGTAATACGCCAGGTCGTAAGCATCGTCCTTGGCCACCAGACGGTAGGTTTGGGTCTCCGCGTTGGAGGCGAAGATGCGGTACGGGGCCCGGGTGCCCACTCGGGTGAAGCCCACCCCCTCCTCATAATAGGAAAGGGATTCCAACGCGGGGATCTCCAGGGAAGCGTATTCCACCCCGTCGCCGTTTTCACGGCAGAAGATCCAGAGATCCTCCGAGGGAGTTCTCATTTCCCACTCGTCGGAGAACAGCAAGGTCTTCAGTTGATCCTCGTCCTCCGTTTCGGAAAGCAGACGATGCTCCCCGGTCTCTTTATTGAAGACCAGGACGTAGCCCTCGGGCTGTTCCCATCTGCTCCAGGAGGGATCCTCCAAATAAGCCTTGACCTCGGGAAGCGCAGTCACGTCCACCTGCTCGTAGAGGGTCTTGGTGCCGCCCTTTTTGTCCTTGGCGTACAGCCGCACGTAGTTGGAAAGGAAGATCTCCTCGGCATCGGGATCCTTTTCCAGGCGGAAAAGGGTCTCGGTATCGGTGTCCTCCACCAAACGGTACACGGTGGTCTCCGTGCCGTCGCTGCCCACCTCCAAAACGCCAAAGAGGCGGTAGCCCTCGATGGACTCCACCCGCTCCCAAAGGGAGCTGCCCTCGAAGGAGGAAAGAGCGGAAAGATCGTACAGCGGGATCTCCTTGACGGTGTCTCCGTTTTGGAAGACGCGAACGCTGTCCACACGGGTCACCAAGGTCCAGTCGCTGTCTCCCTCCAGCTCCATGATCTTCTCCAGATCCGCCAAGGTCCCCTCCTGCAGAGTAAGCTCCTCCCGCTTGTTGGTGCCGGTGCGGATGAAGGAATACTCCGTGGAGGTCATGGCACGCAAGCCGTACCAGGAGCTGTAAGTGCGGGAGCCGACGGAACGGTTATACCCCAGCAGATCGTAGAAGGTCATCAGGGAAGGGGGTACCACCGTGTGGAAGCACTCGATGGAGGGATAATGCCAGTAAATATTCAGGTTGTCGATGGTGGAAATGTTGGAGGTGCGGTAGAAATCAATGCGGTAGAATTCCTCCTCCGCATCGGGCAGGACCACGTCCTCCCCCTTGATCACCTGATGCACCATAAAGTCGCTGGTGTGAGAATGCTCCTTGCCGTTGGTGATGTGAACGCAGCTATACACCACGATACACAGGGAGGTGGCCACCAGAAGCCCCTTGGAAAAGGCCTTGGTGCCGCGGAAATGCTTGATCACGTACCAAAGCAGGGCGATCCCCGCCACAGCGATGCCGGTATAGATCCAGAACCGCACAGGGAAGGGGGCGCGTCCCAATTGCACGTCGGTGGCGTCGGTGGAGGGGTCGTCATACCACAACAGCCCCAAGGGCACGGCGATGGCGGCGATGGCCACCAGGCTTGCGGTCAAGGCGCCCTTCCAGCGGGTGGCCTTGTTGTCCAGGGCGATGATGGTGGCGACCACCATCATCAGCACCATCAGATACATCCATCTTGCGTAGTAAGAGGAGTTCCCCAGGAAGAACACGCTGTTCAGACCGGGGACGAAGGAACAGATCACCAGGAAGGGGATCAACGCCTTCAGCCAGCCACGCCGCTTGGTGGTGAAGAAGGCAAACACACCGGTCATGCCGAACAGGGGCAGATAGGCGGAAATGGAGGCCCAGCGCTCAGTGTGGCCGTAGAAGAAGTTCACACGGGAGGGAATGTCCGGGGGGAAGAAGTAGGATTCCAGGATCTGCCCGTACCGTTGCCAGTACAAGCCGCCGTTCTTCCACCAGGCCAGGATGTTCTTCAGCTCCGAGAAGGAACGGGCGGTTCTGTCGTTCCCCAGCAGGGCCAAGGCCCCTGGAAGGAACAGGATCATACTCATGGCCGCGCCGATCACCGCCTCCAGGGCCAGGCCCAGGAATTTCTTCCAGGTCACGCGGAAGGAACGGTCGGAGAAGCGGAACAGGAAATAGATGATACAGAAGGCCACCTGCCCTGCGAACATGAAGTAGTTCACCATGGCGTTGAGGCACACCGCGATGGCAAACACGCCCTTGCGGTTGTTCTGGATGAATTCCTCCATACCGATGAGCAGTAAGGGGAACAGCGCCACCACCTCGTGGAACTGGTTGAAGAAGGTGTTGTAGATCTGGAAGCCGCAGAAGGCGTACAGCAAGGCGCCCAGAACGGCGTGATCCTTGTTCTTCACCCATCTTTGGAGATAGGCGTAGGCGATAAGAGCGGCAACTACGTATTTGACGATATACATGGGGCCCATGAGATAGGGCGCCCAGGAGGAGGGGAACAGACACATCAGCCAGAAGAAGGGGCTGCCCAGCATATAGTAGGAATAGCTTCCCACGAAGTTGGAGCCCATGTCCGTAAACCAGTCCCAGCCGAAGTCTCCGCTGTGGACCATCTCCACGCAGTGCTTATAGAAGGCGATCTGCTGGGCGTTGTAGTCTCCGTAATACAAGAAAATGCCGTGGCCGGTCACCACCCACTCGTAGATGATAAAGGGGATGGTGATACAGCAGGCGATCATCAGGGAGAACCAGAAGGTCTTGCAGTAGTAATAATATTTGCTCTCCTCCGCGGGCATCAGTCTGCCCTTGCGGATGAGTACGTCTTTCGTCATGGAAGCCACCGTTCCTTTCTTTTCATTTCCCTTTTTGCACTTTTCTTATCTTACCCCAAAACAGGGCAAATGTCAAGAGAAATCTGCCGCCCGCTCCCGGGGAAAGAAAAAAGCCTTCCCGCCACAGGAAAAAGGCTTTTATTCTCGGGTCTTTACGTAGGTAAAGGAGGCGTTCTCCTTGTCCGGGCGCACGCAGATGAGGGTCTCTTTCAGCTTGGCGTAGGCCTCCGCCCCCAAAAGCTCCTCTCCGGTGACTTCTTCCCCGCCGAACAGCCGCACGTACAGCGCGTGAAGCTGGGGATCCTCCCCGGCGAACACGTCGGCAAATTCCCGCACCAAAGCTTCTTCCTCCTCCAGGCCGTCCACCTTCAGAGTAAACTGCTCCAGCTTAAGGAACACGGTGCCGTCCTCGTTACAGACGTAGGTACCGCTGATCCGCTCGGTCATCACGTAGGGAACGGTATCCCCCAGGTGATTTTCCCCGGATCTGTCGCTGACGGTGTAGGAAAGGAAGGTGCCGTCCTCCTTCAGACAGAGGATCTCCCCGTCCCCTTCCACGGAAAGGTATTCTCCCGGCAAGGAGCAGGATTCCGTAGCCTCCTCGGAGGGCACGGAAAGCACGCCGGAGACCACGCCCACGGAGGATACGGCAGAACCGTTTCCGTAAGGCTGCATCCCGCAGGCGCAAAGCCCGGTCATGACCATACAGACCATGGGCAGGATCCATTTTTTCACGGCGGTCCACCTCTCCTTCTCGAAAAATCACGCTCTTATTTTACCATACCGAGAAGGGGGTTGTCAACGCATGGAACTGCGCCAAATGTAAACTTTTAGCGACAAGCCTATTGCGAAAATGAAAAAAGAATGGTATACTATCCCCGAAAGAAGATATTTTTTCCAAAAAAAGGACGGTGCCCTATGCATATTCTCAACTTCGGTTCCCTGAATATTGACGAGATCTACCGTGTATCCCACCTGGTTTCCCCCGGGGAGACCGTTGCCTGTGCCGACAGACAGATCCAGTCCGGCGGCAAGGGCTTGAACCAATCCATCGCCCTGGCGCGGGCGGGTGCTTCCGTGGTTCACGCAGGCTGTGTGGGGGAGGACGGCGGGTTCCTGCGGGATGCGCTTTCCAACGCAGGGGTGGATATTTCCCACCTGCACACCGTAGACACCCCCTCCGGCAGAGCGGTGATCCAGGTGGACGACATGGGGCAGAACGCCATCGTTCACTTCCCCGGTGCCAACCGATGCGTGGACGCGCACTACGTCCGCAAGGTCATGTCCTTCTTCGGCCCCAGCGATTGGATCCTGCTGCAGAACGAGATCTCCGGCGTAGGGGATATTCTGGAAATCGCCGCTGAGCGGGGCATGCACGTGGCCTTCAACCCCTCTCCCATCACCAGGGAGCTGTCCTCCATGCCCTTGGAGACGGTGTCCTGTCTGTTGGTGAACGAGGTGGAGGGCGCCGCTCTTTCCGGCTCCTCCCGTCCCGACGTGATGCTGGAGATCCTGCGGGAGAAGTTCCCCCGCGCCGCCATCGTGCTGACCCTGGGCAGAGACGGCGCCTTCTACGCCGACAGCGAGCATACCATTTACCAGGAGGCCCTCCCCGCCACCGCCGTGGATACCACCGGCGCAGGGGACGTGTTCACCGGATATCTGCTGGCCTCCCTGTCCTCCGGAGTGCTTCCCAGCGAGGCCATGTATACCGCATCCCTGGCGGCCGCCTTGTCCATCACCAAGCCCGGCGCCTGCGCTTCCATCCCCACCATGGAGGAAGTGATCGAGTTTGCCAAGACCCTTTGATCCCGGGAAAGGAGCTGTTATGACGAAACGCATTTTATCGTTCTTTTTGCTCCTTGCGGTGTTGGCGGCTCTGCTTTCCGCTTGTACCGCAGAGGAGCCCCAAGACGCCTCTTCCGTTTTGGAAGGAGAAACCTCTCCCGTCCGGGTGCCCCAGCGGCTGATCCACGCAGACGGCAAGGAGCTTTACACGCGGCTGTATTCCCTGTTCGTGTCCAACGCCGAGGAAGCGGTGATCCGAAAAGAGGCCGCCGCACTGCAGACCATGCTCACAGGGGTGCTTCCCCACCATCCCCCCGTCGGCGGCGGGGATTTTGACGGGGAGATCTACACCGACGGGGACTACGTGGTCACCACCGACGACCAGCTGAAGGCCGCTTTGAAAAGAGCCAAGGCGGGCGAGGTGATCTTCATCCCCTCGGGAGTCACCATCGATCTTGCCGACCTGGCAGAAACGGAGAGTTTTCGAATCACCTTGAACGACGGGGTGATCCTGGCCTCCGACAGAGGTGTGGGCGAGGGAGGCGTCCTGCGGTTCTCCCATCCCTCCGGCACCATGATCGCCTGCAAGGAAAACGCGGTGGTCACGGGGCTGAACCTTTCCGGAGTTTCCACCGCCTACGCGGGGAATTTGGCTACCGAAAAGGATACGGGGATTGCCCTCTACGGGAAAAACGTCACGATCTCCAACTGTGAATTTGCCTTCTTCAGCGAATACGGCATCCACGTCCTCCGGAGCGGTGGCGGCGTGGTGAGGGATTGCTATTTCCACCACAACGGCGTGGGGATCAAGGACGACAACCAAGCCCTTTCCGCAGAAAAATGCGCTTTCTTCCAAAACGAAGCCCACCGCGTGGCGGGAGAAGAAGCCCTCTCCGTGGGGGAAAGCAACGGCATCCTCTCCTCCGTGGAGATTCCTCCCATGCAGGTGGAGCGGGTGTCCCCCGATATCGCCGCGGCAGTCTTCCCCGGGGATCCTTTCGAGGTATACACCCTGCTGGGAGAGGTGGCGGAAGGAGACCTTTCCAAGCTGAAAGAAGCCCTGGCCCTCCATTCCGGCACCACGAAGTATTACGACTATAAGGATCGGTTCACCATAGAGCAGGAGGGCAAGACCTACGGCATCACCCCCGACGGCTCTCCCTTGGGCGGGGGCGCGGGGTACGAAGGGGTCGTCACCAAGGGCACCTACACCGCTACCACACGGGAGGAGCTGAAAAACGCCCTGAAGCAAGCGCAGGCGGGAGAGACCGTCTTTATCCCCGGGGGAATACAGATCGATCTGACAAGAAGCCCCATCACCATCCCCAAGGGGGTCACCCTGGCCTCCGACCGCGGCGCGGTCTTGTCCGACGGCAGTATCTCCACAGGGGCGATGCTGTTCACCACGGTACGGCAGAAGGAAGCGGTCTTCCTTTCGGAAAACGCAAGGCTTTGCGGCATCACCCTGGCAGGCCCGGATACGGAACGCCACATGAGCCACCTGCAAAGAGGGCTGAACGAGGCGGGCAACAAGTACACCGACTACTATTACAAGCTTCCCCTGACCCGCGGTGTTTCCGTAAACGGCAAGGGGGCGGAGGTGGACAACTGCGAGATCGCAGGCTTCTCCGAGGCGGGGATCTACATCGGCGGATATACCGACGTCACCGTCCACCACAACTGGATCCACCACAACCAGCGGAACGGCTTCGGCTACGGCGTGGTGCTTTACAAGCAGACCTACGTGGAGGTGTACCGCAACCTGTTCAACTTTGACCGCCACGCCATCGCGGCAGACGGCTCCGCAAACAGCGGATATACCGCCCACGACAACGCCCATCTGGGCACCGCCATCTACCACATCTTCGATGCCCACGGCGGTGCAGACCGCGGAGACGGCACCAAGATCGCCTGCGAGCGGGTGGATATGTATCATAACGTGTTCCTTTCCGACAAGATCCCCTACAAAAAGCGAGGCACCCCGGAGGAATACTCCCGCTTCACCCGCAACATCGTGATCTACCCCGAAATGCGGTATCCCTACCGCCAGCTTTACGGGGAAAACTTCATCTGCGAGGACAATTTCTGGGGCTTGTCCGAGGAATTGCCCGCCTACGATTTCGAAGGCGGCAAGACCTACGCCCTGAAGACGGGCGGGGATCTGCGGCTCTACGAAAATATGGAGTCCATCGACGCAAAAACCCATAAGCTCCGCTACGCCTTCTTCCTGGTGTTCACCCCCACGGATACGGGGTATTATATCAGCGAATACGGCAACAACCTGGACGACGGCTCCATCAACGGGGAGATCGAGATCGTGAAGATCCCCGAGGGGGGCTTCGTGCTGGCCTTCACCGGGAACAGCTACAAGGCAAAAGACTTATACAACGCTATTGCAAAACGCCACGAGGTGATCTATAATACCTCCCTGGGGCTGGACGGAGACTATATCGCCACCCGTGAGGGGGACACCGTCACCGTGATACAGAGCGTGGAAGAATCTTAAAAAAAAGAACTCCGTGAAGATCCAAAGTGGGATCTCCACGGAGCTTTTTGTTAAAAGAGCAATACGGGGAAAAACGACTTATCCGTTTTTTATGTCGATGGTATGAAGCGATGTGCGGTATACGGCCTTGCGCCAACTTGGCTTCGCACCGCAGTTTCAAAAACAGCTTTAGCTGTTTTTAATGTCGGCGAAATGATACTACGCATACATCAAAAGCTTTGCGCCAACTTGGCTTCGCACCGCAGTTCCAAAAACAGCTTTAGCTGTTTTTAATGTCGGCGAAATGATACTACGCATGTATCAAAAGCTTTGCGCCGACTTGGCTTCGCACCGCAGTTCCAAAAACAGCTTTAGCTGTTTTTAATGTTGGCGAAATGATACTACGCATGCATCAAAAGCTTTGCGCCGACTTGGCTTCGCACCGCAGTTCCAAAAACAGCTTTAGCTGTTTTTAATGTCGGCGAAAT
>JAFXBC010000017.1 GCA_017516825.1 Clostridia bacterium
TAGGAAAGCTCACGAAGCTCACGGTAGGTGATGACCTCGATGGGCTTGGGGGAGTCCACGATCCGGGGGTCTACCATCAAAAAGCCGGAAACGTCCGTCCAGTTCTCATAGAGATCCGCCCCTGCGGCACGGGCCACGATGGCACCGGTGATATCGGAGCCCCCTCTGGAGAAGGTCTTCACCGCACCGTTGGGCAAGCTGCCGTAGAACCCGGGGATCACCGCGTTCTTGCAACGGGAAAGACGGCGGGACATAACGCGGTTGGTCAGCTCCGCTTCAAAGACACCGTCCTTGTCGAAGAAGATCACCTCTGCGGCGTCGATGAAGGTAAAGCCCAGGTAAGCCGCCATGATCAAGCCGTTCAGGTATTCCCCACGGCTGGCAACGTAATCCAGGGTGGTGCCCTCGGTCAATTGGGTGTGGATGGTCTCCAGCTCCCCGGTGAGGTCCAGATTCAACCCCAAACCGCGGATGATGCCCAGATAACGCTCTCCGATCTCACGGAAGGTCTCCTCAAAGGGCAGACCGGCCGCACTTTCGTTGTACACCTTGATGAGAAGATCCGTCACCTTGGTATCTCCCGCAAACCGCTTGCCGGGCGCGGAGGGCACCACGAAACGGCGGGATTCCTCCCCGCGGATGATGGCAACAGCCTTCAGGATCTGCTCTGCGGAGGCCAAGGAACTGCCGCCGAACTTC
Organism: Clostridia bacterium; assembly: GCA_017516825.1. Lineage (GTDB taxonomy): Bacteria > Bacillota > Clostridia > Oscillospirales > CAG-382 > Coliplasma. Next base: position 700 of record JAFXBC010000017.1, read on the forward strand.
ACAACTTTATTTTGATAACCGTTTTTCATAAAAATCGATACTCCCTTACACTGTAAGAATATCCAACAGACTGTCACATTGTACCATATTCCCGTGGATTTTGCAATACCTGTTTTTCACAAAACCCCGTTTCCTATGGGGTTTAACCCTGTGAAAAACAGAGAAGAGAAAAAGCAAAGAGGGGTGTGAGGTTCAAGCCTTGCGGCAAAAAGCCTTGCGGCTTTGCGAGTTTGATTGGGTATCTATTAATCACGGCGAAGCCGTGTATGGAATCGGCGCTTTAGCGTCGTATGGAATCATCATGAAGTGATGTATGGAATCAATCCGAAGTGGACACAGGCTTGCACCGTGATTCCATACGCCTTCGGCGATGCCATACACGACTGCGTCGTGTTTCCATACCAATCCTTCGGATTGGATAAAAAAGCGCTTGCGTAAACGCAAGCGTTTTTTGGCACCCCCGGCGGGAATCGAACCCACGACTAATCCTTAGGAGGGACTTGTAATATCCACTTTACTACGGGGGCGTATGCATGCATTCATGCAGGCTCTATTTTACACCAGAGGGGCGGGATTGTCAAGACGTGTTTTGCATTTTTCCTTCCAAAAAAACTTGCAATTGCCTCGCCTCTGTGGTATACTGAAAAAAACCCTTTGGGACGATAAGGAGGAAGGTTATGCGCAGACCCCTGTTCCGTGTGGGAGCGTTTCTGCTCTCCGCGTTGCTTGCCGTTACCGCATTGACCGCAGGCAGTATGTTTACCACGTTGGCAGAATCCGCAACCACCGTGACCTATACGTTTTCCGGAGACACGGCGGATCGGCGGGGCTTCGCCTACGGCAGGATCGTGGTGACGCCCGGGGAGGGAAGTGCCACGGAGGGCCACTATCTGGTTTATTACACCGACGAAAACGGCGTGCTGGAAGGCTATGACGAGCTGGCCACCACCCCCATTACCGGGCGAAAGGTGAACATCTCCGTGCCCGATGGACTGATGATCCCCCCGGGGGCCACGGGCATCGCCCTGTTTGAAAGCGACAAGCGGTTCCTGGACGAGCCTCCCGCTATTGACACCGCCGTGGCGGTGTGCGAGATCCCGGAATCCAAGCGGCTGAAAAGCCTGGGAGACCTGCAGGTGTCCTTCGGCGCATTGTCCGACAGCCACATGAACTACCAGCCCTACGACCGCGGGGCATTTGAGAAGCTGGCCTTCGCCCTGGAATTCTTTGCCGAGAAGCAGATGGATTACCTGGTGATCACCGGGGACGCCACCGGGGACCGGGGGGAAAACCCCGACCTGGACGCCCAGTACGAAAAGCATCTGGAGATCCTGAACGCCTCCTCCTTCCCGGCGGACAAGGTGTACGAGGGCATCGGCAACCACGGCAACACCCCCAAGGACGCCCCCCTGCTGGATCACTATTTGGGCGGGGAAGACGAGGATCACCCCTTTGAGGGCTCCCCCTACTTCTCCCTGTTCAAGGAGGGGAAGGAAGGGCAGAGAGATCTGTTGTTCATCTTCACGGCCTACGAGCTGAAGGCTCCCAGCGATTCCGCCAAGTACGAGACCTTCTCCGTGGAGCAGATGGATTGGATCGAGAGCCTTCTCACCCAATACGGGGAGACCGAGACCAATATCTTCATGATCATCCACGCTCCCTTCCTGAACTTCGGGGCAGGGGACAGAAAGAACGGCGGCTACGGCGCCTGCATCCCCTTCAAGGCGGAGTATCCCCAGACCATGCGTCTGAAGGGACTTCTGGAGACCTACAAGGACGTGGTGGTCATGTCCGGCCATACCCACGTCACCATGTACGACGGGGTGAACTACTCCGACGAGAAGGGAAGCTTCGCCCGCACCGTGCATATCGGCTCCACCTGCCAGCCCTGCGGCTACGGCGGAACGGATACCTACACCCGCTCCACCGACGGCAGATACACCGTCACCCCGGAATACGGCAGTGAAGGCTACACCGTGGAGATCTACGAACGATACATCGTGTTCACCGGGTATAACTTCTCCACCGGCAAGAAGATTCCCGCCGCCTGCCTGCTGTTGCCCGTGTCCATCTACATGACGGACGAGGAGGAAGAGGAATCCACTGTGGAAAGTCTCCCCGAGGAAGTGTCCGAAAATACGGCGGAAAGCCTTCCTGAGCCTCCCGCAGAGAAGAAATCCCTTCCCCGGGGTCTCGTGATCGGCGGAATCGTCCTTGCCATCGGCGCCGTCACAGGCGTTTTCCTGGCGGTAAAGAAGAAAAAGAAAGCATAACCACGAAATCCCTTTGGAGCGATCCGAAGGGATTTTTTTCATAAAGACTTGTGGTTTTTGACGTGGGCAGTATGAAGTGATGTACGGTATGGGGTCGTCCGCCGACTTAGTCATCCTCGAGCTCAGGTTTGCAAGCAAACCGTCGAAGTTTTGCGATCAACCCGCTTCATCCGTCATCCTGAGCGAACGCAAAGCGTGAGTCGAAATTTTCGTAGTGAGGTATAGCCGAACGGAGAAAATCAAGGGGTGCTTGCACCCCGAAGGGGTCTCCTCGAAGTTTGATCTACCCCTTGAAAGGCAAGCTAACATCCTTTGTAATAAAACAGTTCTTTGCCTTTAGCAGGGAACATCAGACTCTTATGAGATCCCGCCTACGGCGGTTTTGCTCCGAACGGTGCATCGCGGCCGATGCAGATCAAAAAGCAAACTGCTTTTATGCCGCTGTATGCACCTTGCTTTCTCCGCAAAACTTCGACGTGCGCGGAGATGACTGCAATACGTAGCCACCGGGACTACGATCCGCGCGTGCTCAGGATGACACGCTGACGTTGGAAACGCTCCCGACTCTTACCTCGATCCCAAGGTTCCAAAAACAGCTTGCTGTTTTTCACGTCGGCGAAATGATACCACGCATA
>JAFXBC010000018.1 GCA_017516825.1 Clostridia bacterium
GAATTTTCAGCGAAGCAGTTATCAATGCAATGAAAACAGCTTACGACACAAACGAAAGCTACTACGGCGGCATTATGGGCTTCTATGCGGCTGCGGAAACAGCTCTTGATACTCCCGTTTACGAAACTGCACCCATAGGCGGCAATGCGGTCACAAACGCTCCCGGTTCCTATGTAACCGAGTTTGAAAAGGTTGAAAGAACACTTCCTCTTGTTACCGACGATGCAGACCTCATTCCCGATGGCGTTGAAGCGGAGCTTCTTGCAAGATGCGAAAAAATTGCAGAAGAATATGAAATGGAAGTTGCAATCCACACAACTTACGATTTCGGCGGACTTATAGCTGAGGCTTATGCCGATGATTACTATGATTTCAACGGCTACGGCTACGGTGAAAACGATGACGGTATGCTTGTTGTATATAAGCCCGGCGAAGAAGGCGAAAGAGAAATTTATATCACAACCCACGGTAACGGCTCAGGTGTTTTCTTTGAGGGAATCAGAGACGGCATCATTACCGATATGAAGGATTACCTCATTGCTGAAGATTACGAAAAGGCATTCAACACATACCTTGACAGAGCGGAAGAACAGCTCAAGCCCGGCACTTTCTTTCTCCGCAAAACTTCGACGTGCGCGGAAATGACTGCAATACGTAGCCACATCTACTACGTTCCGCGCGTGCTCAGGATGACCAAGTCGGCACAATGCTTTTGGTTTAAGCATAGTTTTTCTATGCCGACGTCAAAAACAGCTAAAGCTGTTTTTGTTGGGTTTTGTTCGATTCCGCACGGCCAACCCGCAGGGTTGGTATGCTCAAAGGATGACCAAGTCGGCACAATGCTTTTGGTTTAAGCGTAGTTTTGCTATGCCGACGTCAAAAACAGCAAGCTGTTTTTGACGTCGGCGAAACGATACCACGTATATATCAAAAGCCGTCCGCCGACTTGGGATGAGGTTCCTCTTACCGCAAATCGTCCCTCGTCTTTGAAGCCCCGGAAATCTTTTCGCTAACACCACACAAAAAGCCCCTTTCCCGCAGGAAAGAGGCTTTTGCATTGCAAGGCTTACTGATTGTATTCTTCAAATACGGTGTAGTCCTCTACCAGCTGGATCTCGTCCAGGGTGAACTTAGTGCCCTCGGGAGTGCCGGAGGAATAGTTCCAGAAGAGGTACACGCCTGCGATCTCGTTGAGGGGGTACGCCTCGCCGGAGGTGCCGGTGCCGCTACCGGTGCCGTAACGGTAGGTAAAGTCCTTCACGGGGAAGGCCATCCAGCCCTTGAAGCCCTTCACGCAGGAAGCCTGGTCCGCGCCGAAGCATCCGTCGCTGCCGTGCTTGTACTCCTGCCAGGTGTCTCCACCCTCGGGGAGGTAATAGAAGAACAGATCGGGAACGTTATCGCTTTCGTCGGTGGTGTAGAGATCACCGGAGGGAGCCACCAGGCCGAAGTTTGCCTTGCGGAACTCCACGTCGGTGAAATCCACCCAAACACGCAGATATGCGGTGGAGGGGTACTTGGTGGTGTTCTTGTTCTGCTCGGTGGCAAAAAGGTACAGACCCTGGTTATCGCGGCCGTTGCTCCAGACGGTGAGGGCGTTGGAGCCGTTGTAGCCGTTTTGGGTCAGCTCGAACTTGCTGTTGGCGTCGGTGGCGGCGGAGTTCCAGGAGCCCACGAACACGTCGCCGTTGGCAGAGCCGCCGTAGGCCATGTTGCCGCCGGAGGGGCTGATATACGACTTGGAATCAAAGTTGGTGAAGGTGCCTACGAAGTTCACGGGGTTCTGGGAGGAATATTCCACCTTTTCCACCTCGGGAGTGGTGAAGGAGGACTTGATGGCCTCGCCCTTCACGCCGTAAACGTCCACGGGGAACACCTCCAGGGTGTATTCCGTCTCTGCGGCAAGACCTGCCAGGGTGAAGGTCAAGGTCTCGGGCATGGGTTCGAAATAGTACTCGGAGAAGTAGTTGAATTCCTTCTTCTGATCCCCTGCGGTACAGACGATGTTGTAGCTGTAAACGCATTCGTCGTCCTTTGCCTGGGGGAAGGTGATCTCAACGGCGGCGGAAGAAACCTTGCCCAGGGTGATGGCGGCGCCGTCCTCAAAGGCGGGAGCCTGGTTCCAACCCTTGCGGGCGGCTTCGGTATACTTCCAGGTGGATTTGTCCTTCAGATTATCGATGGCGTAGACCAACTGCTCACTGCCGTCGGAGGTCTTGAAGAAATCGTCGGTGAGCAGGTTGTAGGGCATGACCTTCACGCGGTTGTCCTCGGAGATCTCCACGATGTAGAACTGGCCTGCCTGATCTGCTCCGGGAGGCACGGTGCCGTAGGTCATACCGGTGGTCATTTCAAAATATGCCAGAGTACCGGTACCGAACAGGGTGTAATCCTTCTGATAGCAGGAGGTGGGGTTGTTGATGGGGCCGTGGGAATGGCCGGAGAAGTTCAGCACCTGACTGTACTTGGAGTAAGCCGCATCCAGCTGAGCGGATTCGTTGGCGTACCACTCGGAGCTGACGTAAACGGTGTCCTTGATGTGGTGATGCTGGAAGGTGATGATGGGCTTGTCCGCATCGTCAGCGGCGGCTTCCGCAAGGGCGGATTCCAGCCAGGAAATATCCTCGGAGTAGTCCCCTTCTCCGTAGGTGGAAACGCCGATGAAGTGGTAGCCGTTTACCACCACGTGCTTGTTCAACTCGGGATCCATGTTCTGGATGTAGCTGTCCACGCCCCACTGCAGGTTGTTCAGATTGCCGTAGTATTCATGGTTGCCCATGACGGTGATGATCTGGGTCTCTGCCTTGACGTTGGCGTTCACCACGTTCTTCCAGGCGGTATATTCATAGGCCTGGCCGTAGTTGGTGATATCGCCCACGGCAACGAAGGCGTCGATCTTCCCGTATTCCTGGGTCTCTGCGTAAGCGTAGGCAGACTTGAACAGCTGTGCCAGACGCTGTGCGGAAGCGTCGGTGGTAGCGGAAACGTGGTTGTCGGAGGTGACAAGGAAGCGGAACGCGGTCTTAAACTCGCCCAGGGTCTCCTCTTCGGAGGTCTCAGGCGCGGAAGACTCACCGCCTTGGGAAGCGGCGGAGCTTTCGGTGGTAGGGGTGGAAACGTCTCCTCCGCCCGCGCAGGCGGAAAGACAGCAGGTAAGGGCTAATAACATGGCAAGAAGCTTGAGTCCTTTCATTGTTTTTTACCTCTTTCTGTAAGAAATGCGAATGCCCGAAAAATGGATCCTTCTGGTACACTTTCCGGGCAATCTTGATTAAGCTTATTGTAGCACAAAAGAAACGCGTTGTCAAGGGCGGGAGAAGGAAAGCACCGTCGCCCACCGTAGGAAAAGCAACGGCAGGAGCCGAAGTCCCTGCCGTGTGAAAAGATATGCCGTTTCTTATTTTCTGCGTTTCAGGATCAAAACGATTCCGACGCCCAAGACGATCAACGCTACCGAACAAATTACGATGATGACAGTGCTTCCCGAAGTCTCGTTTTCGGGATCCGTGATCGCAGAGCCGGCCGAGCTCTCGGTTTCGGGAACCGTAATTTCCGTGCTTTCCGACGATGCTTCGGCAGACTCATCTGAGACATCGTCGCTTTCGTCGGGCGTTGTATCGTCCGAGATCGTTTTATCCTCGATGGTAAAGCTGTCGAGAACGAATCCGTTGATCTGCTTGGTGGTGACGACGATCTTATCATTTTGAACGGTCACCGTGGTATATGCCGGTTGGGTGGGTGTGGGAGTCACAAGGAAGCCGATCTCCTCTTCGTATTTCCCATCGTTTGCACCATCGTGGTTGAGCGCCGTAGAGCCGATGGTGGTATAAACCGTACCGATCCCCTTTTCGATCTTTTCATCTACCGCTTTCGTGACGATTTTTCCATCCTTCATGGGATAGGTTCTCGTTACCAGGTGAGAATGTCCCTGGAGAACAAGGTCAACACCGTATTCTTCGATAACGTCGTGGAGCCAGGGTCTGCTTTCCCCTGCTCCCAAGCGGTGATATACAGGCTCGTGGAAGAGCATAATCTTCCATTTTGCCTCCTTGTTGGCTTCCAGATCGTTGGTCAGCCATTCCCGCTGGGCATCAATGATGTGCTTATCCTGATTGCAGTAGCTTCCCGTGTTCAGCACGATAAAATGGGCGTCGCCGTAATCATAGGAATAAATCGTTTCGTCGGCATTGTCAAAAAGCTGCAAAACGTTTCCGTCGGTCACCTTGTTCTTGAAGCTTTGATCGAGAGCCGCCGTACCTCCGTTGTTGGGATGGTTGAAGTGGAGATCGAAACAAAGCGGTGTGCCCCAGGAATCGTGGTTGCCGATGGCGGCAAACATTGGGGTGGACGCACCAAAGCCGTTCAACGCCTTGAAATACATGTTCCACATATTCTTGTTGTTGCCGGTTTCCACAACATCGCCGGTGTGAAGAATAAACGCAGGGTCCTTGACCTCTTCAAAAGCCTCTTGGTATGCCGCCATGGCGAACATGACCCCCTTGTCGCTTGAGGTCAACCCGTTCCAGGTGACCCCCTGGGTATCGCCCACGGCAACAAACGTAAACTCGTCTATGCTTTCCTTTGCGGTCTTGAACTTAAAGATCTTCGTCCAATCGGCATCCTCGTCGCCGTCCTTTTTGCCGATCTTATATTCATACTCGGTATCGGGCGCAAGAGACGAAAGATCGCACTTGAAGTAATCCTCGCCTGCGATATTCACCCTTTCGGTCTCCCGAACGGCGTCAACCGTTATCCAATCGACTTCCCCCGCCTTGCGGTATTTAAGGGCCATGGAATCCTTTCCGATAAATGCGCTTTTGGCCGTCCAGGCGAAATTACGTGTCGTCTGTGCCTCGTCAAACGAGGTAACAAGATTATAGATCTTCGCATCTACGCCGGTATAGATCGGCTCTTGCGTCGTAAGCGTATATTCATTGACACTGCAAGATTCGTACTTTACGTCGGAGGTAATCACCTTGCTTTCGCCCGTGACGAAGCAATTGATCGCACCGCCCCCCAACAGCGTGTAGAAGCCTCTGCGAACGACTTCACCCCCGGGAGAAACGACCTCAACGGTTTGCATTTCCTGATCGGGGCTGATGACCGATTCGATGTGATAAGTACCTGCCTTGTAAGAGCCCTCAACGGCTTTTCCGCCCACTTTCAAGCTGCCGTTTTCTATATAAAACAGTTCGGTTCCGCCGCATTTAAGCAAAACCTTGCCGTTTCCGCTGTACTCCACCTCGGCGGTATAGACCGCTTGTTGCCCCTTGGGGATGTTTATCTCGGTGGTGCTGTCCACCTGAACGGTCATCACGCTGAGCTTAAAATTGTCAAGCTCAAAAGCTCCATCCTCGCAACGGAGGACGAGATTTGTCATTGCCGCCTTTTCGGCAACCAGATCCGTAAAGGCATTTCCGCTTCTTCCGCCTTGGATCACCACATCACCCTTTGAATCGGTAATGACCGTCGAAATATTTGTGCCCTCCCAAGAAATCGTTACGTGCAGTTGCTTGTTCAAATGCTGTGTATCCGAGAAAGTCTTGGTGGTTGCACCAACCTTTATCACGTTGTCCTTCGTGGGCATTTCGATCAGATTATACCAGCCGCCGAATGCAATATAGATCCCGCGTGTACACACCTCACCGCCCCAATTGCTTCCGTCGCCCTTGTCCACAAGCTTCACATCAAAATCGAAAACATAGGTTTTGGCAGGGTCGTAAGCCCCGATTCCATCAACCTTTTGCCAATTGAACTTTACGCTGCTGTGTTCCTTGATCAGCAACGCGCCGTCGTTAAACGCGGGCTCCTCGGAATCGGTCCTGCGAACATCCTCAAGTCCCCAAACCCCCGACGCAGTCATGGCATCGGTTTCCTTTTCAAAATCGAAGGATTGCGTATACGTATTTTCCCCATCGCTGAAGGTTACGTTATCGATCTCCATCTCGCCGTCCTCGCAACGCCAAACCAAAAAGCGGGTGCTTGGATTGACCGTGCCGTAAATAGCGTCACTGCGGGATCCCTGTGCGATCACGTTTCCGTCCGCCGCAACGGTGGAGATAACAACTTTTTCCGAAGGTCTCCATTCAAACGTACAGTGATAGGTCTTATTCAGCACGTAGGTGGATTTGTCGTTCGTCCATCCGCCCTTGGGAAGAGAATCGGTCTTGTCACCGGCACGGATGCCGATCTGGCCCGCATAGTTGCCACTTCGGAATTCGATCTGGTTGTAATATCCCGCAACCGCAAAATAAAGCTCTCGGTTCCAGGTTTCCGCAGCCCCCAGCGGTCGATCGTCACCGAAATCGGTAACCTTTACGTCAAAGGTTATCTTGTACGTTTTTGAAGCATCAAATTTTGAAAAGCCGTCAAGATTTTGCCAGTTGAAGCGAATCCCGTCGCCCTGGGTAAATTTCAAAACACCACCCAACGGAACAGGCGCGGTACTGTCGGCCGAGCCCTTGTCATTCCCGTCCTTAGGCGTTAAATATTCCCTTTCCCAGGCGTTGTTTCCGCCGTAAAGCCCCGATGAGCCGAAAGCCTTGTAATCAAAGGAATCAAAAAACATTTCCTTTGTCCCCTCCGCTTCCGAGGAGATCGACCCAAATCCAAATGCCTGAGCACATACAAGCAAGCAAAGAATTGCCGCAAGGATCTTCTTCATAATAAGCCCTCCGCAGTATTGAACATACCGTATTTTTAAGAAGTTTAACACACCCATGTTGACAAAGCAAGCCGAATAGTGTATACATTATAGCAAGAAGTTGACTTTTTGGTTTTGGAGGGAGCCTACCATGGCAATCAAAAAAGAAGGACGTTTTACTTCCGACAATCTCGCATTTGAATTTCACAGCTATACCCAGCGTCAAAGCAGAGCCATACGGCAATTTCACAAGAATTACGAATTGATTACGCCACTTGAGGGAAAATGCGTCTGTACGGTAAACGAGCATCGTTACCGGCTTTCCGTGGGCGAATGCATCCTTTTGTTCCCTTTTCAGCCACACGAGCTGGTGCTTGCCCCCGACGCCTCCGCACAGCGAATCATATTCAACGACCACCTCATTCTCACCGTTGCACAATCCGTTGAAGGGATGATCCCAAGAGATCCTGTTTTTCGTCCCAAGAAGGAGGTTCTCGATTTCGGGCTAAAAATGCTTTCTGACGCCTTCGGGGAAAACAGCCTCCCCATATCCAGAATAGCTCCGTTTGAAGACCGCATGAGGATCAAAGGGCTTTTATATATGCTGTTGGGTGACTTTCTCGCCTCCACAACGCTCATCACCGCTCCCAAAGTCGATATGGCGGCAATGGACGTGGCTCTTTATATAGCAGAAAACTTCCAAAACAACATTTCGCTGAAAGAAATCGCCGCGGAAAAGGGATATAATTATCAATATCTCTCCCGCACCTTCAACAGGCATATGCATATGAATTTCAAAAAAATGCTTAACTTTTACCGTATCCACCAGGCGTTCGCCATGCTGCAGGATACCGACCTTCCCATTTCCCGCATCGCTTTTGAATGTGGCTTCAAAAGCATCCGTTCCTTCAATCAGGTCTGCCACGACGTGTTTGACAAAAAGCCTACGGAAATAAGAAATATGCGAAGGATATAAAAAAGCGAATGCCCGGAAAATGTACCAGACGGATCCATTTTCCGGGCATTCTTGATTGACTTTATGGCAGCACACCCCCCAGGGTTGTCAAGGGCTTTCCGGGAACGGCTTTCCCAAGAAAAGCCCGGACTTCTCCCGATCCAGCAGGTCGTCCAGCGGGACGGCAAGGACTTCGGAAAGATAGATCAGCTCGATATCCGTGACGAACCGCTTCCCCGCCTCGATCCGCTGAATGGCGTTCTTGTCCACGTTCAGCCCGCGGATCTGCAGTAAAGAAGCCAAGCGGTTTTGAGAAAGCTTCTTCTGCTTCCTCAGCCTGGCGATGTTGCCCCCGCAAATATTGTTGCTTCCGTCGGGAGTTTTGTTGATAAACATACTGCGCCCCTTCCGCGGTCACCCAAAGCTTTTGACATTCAGTGCTTGACTTTTTCTTTATTATATGCTACAATACCCACGATAATGACATTCACAGGATGTCATTATTGCAAAGAAATGTCAATAGAAAGGAAAACCGCATGCCGGAAAACGCTTTTCGCCCCTGCGGGAACAGTTTTTTTGGAAACGTTCGGGTGCTTCCCTGGTATACGCCGCGGGATCTGTTCATAGCAGGCGTGCCGGGTGTTCTCTGCCTATGGAGTGCCGTCGCTTTTACGGTTTTGTGGGGGATGGACGTCCTCCCGTTCGCCCTGTGTATTCCCACGGCGGCTGTCTGTTGCATTTTTTCTGCTCTTTGTTTCCTGCTTGGAATACACTCTGCATGCACCACCGCCCCACGAAATTGCCGTAAGGCCGCGTGTTTCTCCTTCCTACGCAAAAGCATCCTCTTTTTGCCTGCATGGACGGTCTGTGCCATCAGTTGTGTTCTCATCGTCGGGGTCTTTTGTAATACGTGGCGACTTGGTTTGGCAGTATCCTCCACCCCCGAGGACTGCTATACCGCCTTCCCCGACGGGCGGAAGATCCAAGTCTCCCTCGTGAAAGCGGACACGGCTGCCGCCCGTCCTCTTTACAAGGATGCCGCGGGCAACCTCTACCGCCCGCCCCTACGCTTCCAAAGCACCACCCGTAAGCCGTAAAAAACGCAGTCCCCCGCGCGGGAGACTGCGTTTTTTGTTTTGGTATCAACGCCTGTGATACGCTTTTTGCGATTCCAGATACTCGTCGTAGCCCAGAAGCGGAATGGCGGAAACGTAGGTCTTGGCGTAGACCTTGTTCCCGTTTTGGGAGGTTCCGATCTCCTTGTAGAAGGTATAGAAAGGGATCCCGAGGGCAGAGCCGTCGTCCTCCTCTCCGAAGTAATACTCCATCCCCACAAATTCATACCCCTCAAAGCTGACCTCTTCCTGTGCATCCATGCAAAGAGGGCAGTAGTGTCCGCCGAACGCGTAGCCTTTAAACAGCAGTTCCTCGGCCTCCTTAAGGGAGATCAGCCCGGCATTGGCGATCAGCTCGTAGCTTTCCGCAAGAGGAGTCCTGTACTTGCGGTATCCCACCGAGGCCACGGTCAAAACGCCGTCGCTGACAATATCTCCATCGTAATTGGCAATGTTGTCAAAGCGGATATGGATATAATCGGAAAGGATCTCCCCGTACCGCTCCAAGGGGTGCCCCGTCTCGTTGTAGAAATAGACGAGGAGGTCATTCACGCCGTGTTCCGAATAGCTCGAATAACGCCGAACCACCTTCTCCTTTGTAAAGGACACGCCGAAAATGCGGCACAGCTTATTTTTCACCGATTGCAGAGAATCCAGGATCTCCTCGTCCGTCAAGCGTTGATCCGCTTGGATGATCTCGCCGTCCAGAACGATCCCTTGTTTGTCCCGGTAGTCGGACAAACCGACGCTGACGTAGGTTTCCGATTGCACGAACTTTAACCTATACCGGCTGTGCTCCCCGAATTCCAGGTACTCGTATACCCGCTCCCTGCCGCCGTAACGCTCACTTTCGCGGATCTCGTAGGGAGGGAGCGTGATGTCCAGAGAATCGGTCAACGAAGGAAGAACGGAATCCAAAAACGCCGACAATTCGTTTTTGTCCAAGGGAATCCCTTTTTTGGCATACCGATACACCCCAAGATAGTCCTCTCCCCCGGGGGCAACGAGGGGCAGATCCTTGCTATCCGGCACGTAGATCCGCTGGTATTGGTTGGTCCCCAAGTTGTCTTGCACCGCAAACAGATCGGCGATCTCAAGGGCGGTATACCGAGGCTCCTCCCAGGTGGGGATCTCCGTCGGTCCGCTTATCTCCGAGCTTTCCGAACAATCCGAAGCCGTGCTTTCCAAAGGAGCCTCCTCCCGCCATCCCGGCAGGGTCAACACCCCTCCCGTCATCAACGCAAAGCAGGCCGCCGCGGCCGCCCATTTGATCCAAGCTCTCCCGGTTGCTTTCTTGGGCTTGTTCAAATCGGCCTTGATGGCGAAATACCGTTCCAAAAGTTCACCGTCCAATTGGGTGATCGCTTCCGCGATGGTTTCCCGTGTCATAAGCAGTACCCCTCTCTTTCCAGATATTCTTTCAGCTTCCCCTTGATTACCGCAAGCTCCCGTTTCACCGTAGAGATCCCGCAGCCCAGCTCCTCTGCGATCTTTGCAAGAGGCTGTGCAAGATAATAACGGCCGATGAAAACGTAGAGCTGCCGTTCGGGAAGCCCTCTGACGAACCGCCCGATGAGCAAAGCCAGCTCTTTTGCCTCCAGCTCGGCATGCACGTCCCCCCGATCTGCCACCAGCTCCTCCAATTCGGAAAGAGAGATCGCAAATTCCGAGGCTGAACGCTTCTGCCGTTGGTTGGCGTTGTAACGGTTGATGGCTACCCGCCGCATGATCGTCGCCAAAAACGCCTGCAGATGGGAAGGGCGGGAGGGCGGAATGGCATTCCACGCACCGATATACGTATCGTTCAGACACTCCTCCCCATCCCGCAGGTCACGAACGAAATTACGGGCAATGGAGAGCAAAAAGCCTCTGTATTTGACGTCGGTCTCTTGTATCGCCCGTTCGTCCCGTTGCCAATAAAGGGCGACGATCGCCCCGTCGTCCAGCGTCTCCACCCGTTTTCTCACAAGACCCATACCGTACCTCCTTTGCCGTGGTGATCAAGTCCCTTCATACGTAACAGTCAAGATTTTTCGTAAAACAGCCCATATTTTTTCCCTCTGCCTGCAGTATACCATTTCGCCACGAAAAAAGCAAGCGCATATTATGTGCGCTTGCTTTGCCGGTCTATTCCGAAACGGTGCCCGCGTGGATCCGCATGACCGTTCCATTTTCAAAAAAGCGGAAGAAATAATAGGTGTCGCCGATGACGTACATGGCAAGGGTGCCGTAGCTTTTCTCGCTTTCCGTTTCCAGCAGGTAGCAGCCCTTTTGGCTGTTGATCTGCGCCAGCACCTCGATATATTTTTCCTCCTGATAGTACATCGAAGAAAGTCCCGTTCCGTAATTGGGGACGAAATCCTCCACGTAGGTGACTTTGTCGTACAGGATGTCGTTCAAATAATACTTCCCGTTCTCGATCCGCACGTCCATACCATACACCCAGGATAAAGCGATGTCCTGCAAAAAGGGCTCTGCACGGAATTCGATCACTTCCCCCACGTCGGGGGAAATATAACCGCCTATTTCGATCTTGATCCGAACGCCCTCCCGGGAGGCGGCTTCCGCCCAGGCGATAGCGGCGGCGTGATCCTTTTCCAAAACCGAGATGACGATCTGTCCTTCCACGCTGTCCACGTACCAGGAGGTCACCTCACAGCCAAGGGCTATCAGCTCCTCCGCCCCGCGGTCCGCGTAGTCCTGCAAAACGCTCAAGGAAAGCTCCTCATCCAAGAAAACCACCACGTCCTTGTAGAAATCAAGCCGCTGGGACAGCGTTTCCCGCACCTCTTCGGAGGGAGAGACCAGCTTCACGTACAGCATGCCGTCCTCGATATAGCACCCGCCGAACCAATCGGGATACTCCGTGACGTACCCTTGAACGAAGAAGTAGGTCATCAGCCAATTCTGCGCTTCCACCGCCCGCTTTTGCTCCCCGAACAGGGTGGTCAGGTTGGTGATCTCCAGATCGTACCCCTGCCGTTCGGCGTGATAGGTCACCATCACGGCGATGGTCTCCACGATCTCGCGGCTTTCCCTGTCTACGATTTGGATCAACAGCTCCGTGGGCTCGGTAAACCATCCCAAAACGGAATATGCCCACGGGATCGAATCATCCTTGTGGATCAGGTAGGCCACCATCACGTGCTCGTCCTTCCCCCCGACCAATTTGCCGTTGTAGGAGATCAGGATGTCAAAGCGCCGATAAAGCACCTCGTTGTTTTTCAGATCCGCGGGACGCACCTCAAAGTTAAAAAGCGGCATATCCACGCCGAATATATTTTCTTTGGGGGTGCCGGAATTGAAGCAACTGCTGTGCAACCCCAATTCCGTCGCCTCCCCGTCGGCAGCCAGCGCGGTGATGGTAAAATAGGAGGTAACGCGGTCCCCCGTTTCCCCGCTCCCCCCGGGAGACTGAAGCCACCGCCACAAAATACCTCCCGCCGCCATCAAAGTCAGGCAGGCCGCCGCGGCCGCCCATTTGATCCATTTTCTCTGTTTCTTCGCTACCTTTTCCCCGGGTGCCGCCTGAGCGATCAAGGCAGGGTCAATGCCCCCCAGTTCTTTGTAGATCATTTCACTTGTCATACAAAAAAGCCCTCCTTCTGTAAAAATGCTTTCAGCTTCCTTCTGGTGCGGAGCAGAAGGACGGTGACGCCGCTTTCCTTCATGCCGAAGTCGGAAGCGATCTCGGCGATGGAGCTTGTGTACCAATACCGCCGCAGAAAGATCTTCCGTGTCTTCTCCGGCAGAGAATATAGGAAGCGGTTCAAGGCATCCCGCAAGGCCAGGCCTTCTCCCGGATCTCCGTTTTTGCCGTCGGGAACACACTCCGAAAGCTCCTCCAAGGCAAGGGACACCTGCCCGAAGCGCTTCCGGGCGTGGTTCTTTTCGTAGCGATCCAAGGAGATCTGACGGCAAAGCATCCCCAAATAGGGCTTCAAAGCCGGGGGTCTGTGGGGAGGCATGGTGTTCCACGCCTTGAGATAGGTATCGTTGACGGACTCTTTGGCATCCTCGTCGTTTTCCAAAATGCGGTACGCAATGTAGTGGCAATACCGCCCGTACTTCTTTTCCGTCTCCGCCACGGCGGACTCCACCCGTGCAAAATACAACTCCACGATTTCCTTGTCTTCCAAACGCCTTCTCTCCTTTCATTTTTTCTTTTTGAAGAGGCCCTTCACCCCAATAAACGGGAAAAGCACCCTTCGCACTACAACATAGGAAAAACTTTTTTACAGAATACCACAGATCCATACAAAAAGCAACGGCAGGAACCGCAGTCCCCGCCGTTTTATTCATTGCGAGATGGTATAAAGGGAATAGAAATAGCCTTTTTTGTGGATCAGCTCCTCAAAGGTACCTTCCTCCACGATCTCCCCGTTTTTGAAGGCGAGGATCCCGTCGTATCGTCTCAACAGCCCCTCCTCCAGAGAATGGGTGACCACGATGCCCGTGATCCCTTCCAGGCCGAGGATGGCGCTTGCCACCTGGTGGGCAGTCTCGGCATCCAGCGCGGCGGTGGCCTCGTCTACCAGAAGCACCCGAGAGCGCTTGAGCAAGCTCCGCGCAATGGCGATCCGTTGCTTCTCCCCGCCGGACAATCCGTTGCCGTTTTCGCCGCAGAGATAATCCGCACCCTTTTCTTCCGTCAAGGCCCACAGCCCTGAAAGGCGGATAGCTTCTGCGATCTGCTCCTCGGGAAAGTCCCGGAACATGGTGATGTTTTCTCTGATGGTTGCGTTGAACACGAACACGTTTTGCTGGATCATGGTCTGAAGCTCGTACAGATCACCGTCGGCGATCTCCCGAGACTCCAGTCCGTCGTAGAGGATCTCCCCCTCGTACTCCCGATGGGAGGCCATCAGCAGGTTCAAAAAGGTGGTTTTTCCACAGCCGGAGGCACCCACCACGGCGTATTTCTTCCCCGCTTCAAAACGGCAGTTGATCTTCTTCAGAACCTGCTTTTCGGGGTCGTAGCCGAAGGAGAGATCCTTCACGGTGATGCCCTGCGAAAGAGAGAGGTGTCGGGATTCCCCCGCCTCCCGTCGGTTGGCTTTCAAGGCGGTTGCCACCTTTTCCACCAACGTCCTTGCCGCCTTTCGCTCCGCCAAGCAGGTGGGGATGGTGCCGATGGGGCCGAGAACGTAATTCATCAACTGCACGAAGATCATGGTGGTGCCTGCGGTGACCCCGTCCCCGGACATGGCCAGATAGGCACCGAACAGGAACACCCCAAGCTGAGCCGTGATGCCCGCAACGACGCCGTACATCTGCACCAGAATATGCTTTTTCTCCTTCCTGCATTGGGCGTCCGCCAGCTCTTTTACCTTTTCCTTGAACAGGCGGATCATCCTGGCCTCTGCCTTGAAGGATTTGACCACCGAAAAGCCTCCCAGGCTGTCCCGCAGGGTGGAGGTATAGGCCTCGTTTCGGTCGGACACCTTTTTCTCCGCCACCGCTACTTGATTCCCCGTCAGAAGGGAGGCGATCAGCGGCAGAAGGGAAAGACCGACGGCCACCAACGTCAGCAACGGGCTGTACAGGATCATCAGCACCAAAGCACCGCAGAAGGTCAGCAGGCTTTCCAGCATCACGAAGGTGTTCCGAAGGTAGCCTTGCTCGATGGTCTGTATATCGTTGGTCAGGGCGGAAACGTAGGTGGAGGAGCTTTCCCCCGCGAAAGCGGCGATGTTCTTTTTGGTCAGCTCTTCAAATACGAACTCCTTGTATTGGGAGATCCCCCGGGTGATAAACTTGGGCCTTGCGTAGTATGCGATCAAATTGGCCACCACCGCTCCTGCGATCAAAGCCGCGGTGATGACTACAAACCCCGCCAAGGAAAAAGCAGTCTCGTAGCCGCTGATCAGATCCACCAGCTGTTGGATCAGCCAGGAAACCAGCAAGGCCCCCACGACGCTGAGAAGGGTCTCGCACAGCGCAAGGACAAAACAGCCCAGATTCCCTCTGTAAAACTGCTTGGTGTAAGGACGTATCTCTATCTTGATTTTTTTCACGTTGCACCTCCAAGTGCTTCTTCGTCGGCAATCCTTTCCCAGATCCGCAAAAGGCGGTTGTCTCCCCCTTCACGGGTGAGCTGATCCATCACCGCGACCACGGCGGATTCCCCCAGGTCGTCGTAGGTGGTGGCGCTCTGCAGGTCGCCGATGCAGAATTTTACGTTTTCCAGCTTGATGGTGGGAGCGTTGTCAAAACGCACCGCCGAACGGTAGGCCCGCCTCAGATAGGGCTCCACCTTGTCCTCCTCCCCCAAAAGCAAGAAAAATTTCGCGCAGGCGGCGTAACAGGGAGCGTTCACCTTGTCCACGTAGCAGGGAGCGTCTTGGTCCATCCTGATCCCCTCCAGCAACCCCGTCAGCAAAAGCAGGGCGTCGCAGGCGTTGGCGTACTCCTTTTTCCTGCCGTAATAATTTGCATAGGCCAGCAGGGTGCGGATGGCGTTGGTCAGCAGGGATCCGAAGGCACCCATCATAAAGGGCACGGCATCCTCCAACCCCAAGCCCAGGACGTTGCCGTCCGTGAGCTCGTCTCCCGCCAAGGCGATGGCGATCAAGGGGTCGTTTACGCCGCGGACGTTGTATCGCTTCAGGAGCTCCACCCCTTTTTGGGTCTTGCCCAGGACGAGATAGCATTGGGCGATCTGGGCCTGCAAGGAAGCCTCGCAGATGGATGGATCTGTATTTTGAGACAAAAGCTGAACGGAACGCTCCATCAGCTCGATACAGCGATACAGATGCTTCTCCCGCTTCAGCTCGATCCCCGCCACCGCGTACAGCTCTCCTGCGCGGTACACGATCCGAAAATCGTTGGGGTAACGCAGCAAGGCCTTTTCCGCCTCTGCGGCGGCTTCATCGTATTTTTTGTCCTGTTGCAAAGCGTGGATCCGCTCCGCCACGGCAACGACTCCCCCGCTTTGGACTTGATATCCCACCAGAGCGTCCAGAGAGACCTGAAACAGATCCGAAAGCCGCATAAGCATCCCCAATTCCGGAACGCTCCTGCCGTTTTCCCATTTGTATACCGCCCCAACGGTCACCCCCAGGGCCTCCGCAAGCTGCTCCTGGGTCAGCAAACCCGCCTTTCTCAGCCGTTTGATATTGTCTGCGATCTTCCTGTCCATACAACCCCTCCGCTCTTGACCGTAGTATACCACACGAAACGGATTCTCGCAACCCACTTTCGTTACAATCCGACTATATTTTTTTATACCGTCGGTATGGGTTCCCCGCAAAAAGCAACGGCAGGAACAAAAATCCTGCCGTGTGGATGAATTTTGAAATGTCTTAGGCTTGTTCAGCCGCTTTTTCATCGTCCCATTTTTCAAGAACTGCTTCAACTTGTCTGATCAACTGTTCCTTATCGGGCATATACAGCACGTATTTTGAGGCGAAGATCTGATTGGACAAACCGCCGAGAGCATACTGGACGTCAAAGTTACCCTTGTCGGTACAGAGAATAATACCGATGGGCGGATTATCGTCCTCGTCGTTCACTTCATTTGCATAGTAGTTCAAATACATATTGAGCTGGCCGACGGCTTCCGGCATGAGCTTCGTCGTTTTCAGTTCGAGCAACACGTAAGAACGAAGGATCTTATTGTAGAACACCATATCCACATAATAGTGATGATTGGAAAAGGTTACCCGTTGCTGCGTCCCGACGAACATAAAGCCTCGCCCGAGTTCAAGCAAAAATTTTTCAATCTGCTCTACGAGGGCCTTTTCAAGGTCGCTCTCCATCATCGGCTTATCTTCAGGCAATCCAAGAAACTCAAACACGTACGGATCGCGAATGATGTCTGCAGGAACGGAAATTTCGTTGCCCCTCAAAGCAAGAGACAACACCTTTTCTTTGTTCGCCTCACCGCTTGAAAGTAACAGCCTTTCGAAAAGAGAACTTTCAATTTGTCTTTTCAACTCTCGTACGGACCAATTGGCATTGACGGCTTCCTTTTCATAGAAGCTACGCTTGTCCGCGTCCGAAATCGAAAGCAATTCGCAATAATGGGACCAACTCAATTTAACAGACGCCGTCTGTTGAATTCGATACGTTTGGTAGAACCGCCGCATAAACTGGATGTTTGACACGGAAAAGCCTTTGCCGAATTCTCTCGTAAGTTCTTTGGACAACACTCTGAGCGTCTGTTTGCCATAATCTGCCCGCGCCGCATCGGATTGCTCATGTTCGCAAATGATGCGGCCGATATTCCAGTAAGTGTTCAGAAGCTCGTTGTTTATCTGCCGTGCTACGTTGCCGCGCGCAACATCCAAAACAGTTTTAATCTCTCGCAGAAGGGGAGATAATTCCGACGTGAGCCTCAAGTCTTTCTCTGCCATATATACAAACCGCCTTTCGAAATAACAACTTTATTATACCACAAACTTCGCGTTTTTCAACGTGTCGAAAACCATCTACGAATCAATTACTCCTACCTGGTAGTCGTCCTCATAAACGATCTTGCCCACATAATTTGTATAAACGATATCATAAGGAATGTCGTATTTATCCAGCAGATCAACAAGAGGCTGAATATGTTCCAGCATTTCGGAAGACGCTTCCGTTTTGAAATAGGTGATCGCTCCTTGAGGATTGTCGTTGTTTTCCCCGTAGAAGGGCGGTTGCGGTAAATGATCAAGAAACCACTGATGTGTTTCGTCATACAGCTTAACGTCTTCGGGACTATAAATATGATCGCGGATCCTTCGCCAATTCAAAATAAAGATTCCCACAGGCTTTTGCGTTTTCCAAGCAATTTCACGCCCTTGTATTCTGACGTATTTCGGCAGTTTCATGATGCTAAAGACCCCTCTTTCCGTTTCGGGTATCAAATCGGTATCATTTACGGTATCAACGTATTGACGTTTGCAAAAAGTGCCCGAAAACGCAAAGATTTTCGGGCACTCGTAAGCCGGTTGGTATTATTCCCACTCAATCGTCCCGATGGGCTTGGGTGTGAGGTCGTAGAGGACGCGGTTGATGCCTTCTACCTCGTGGGTGATGCGGTAGGTGATGTGGTGCAGGAGCGCGTAGGGGATCTCCTCGATGGTGGCAGACATGGCGTCGGAGGTGTTGACGGCGCGGATGATGGCGGGCCAGCCCTCGTAGCGGCTTTCGTCCTTCACGCCTACGCTTTTCACGTCGGGAACCACGATGAAATACTGCCAGACCTTCTCGGAAAGGCCGCTGTTTGCAAACTCCTCCCGGAGGATGGCATCCGCCTCGCGGAGTGCGTTCAGACGGTCACGGGTGATGGCACCCAGACAGCGGACACCCAGGCCGGGGCCGGGGAAGGGCTGACGGTAGACCATGTCGTGCGGCAGACCGAGCGCTTCGCCGACCACGCGGACCTCATCCTTGTAGAGCAGCTTGACCGGCTCGACAAGCTCCATCTCCATGTCCTCCGGCAGACCGCCGACGTTGTGATGCGCCTTGACGCCCTTGCTCTCGAGAATATCCGGATAGATGGTGCCCTGAGCGAGGAAGGAAATACCGGAGAGCTTGGAAGACTCCTCGTCAAACACCTTGATGAACTCGCCGCCGATGATCTTTCGCTTA
>JAFXBC010000004.1 GCA_017516825.1 Clostridia bacterium
CCTACGGCTATCGTAATTTTACCCGATTCCGCAACAGAATCTTGCACATCTTCGCCCATAAAGCACAAGCAGCCACCTTGTAGGCAGCTGCTTGAAAATCTTTTTCATTTTAACTCTACCCCAACTATTGACATAGAGCCTTTTATTGGAATTCTTACGCGTTGGTAAACACCGTGGAAAGATAGCACATCATCGCCAAAACCAGGGTGATGACGCCGGGCAGATAGCTGAGAAGCTTCTTGTCCTTCTTGATGTAGTTACGAACCAGACCGACGACTGTGCTGATGAAGCCCAGAGCCAGAGCAACGATAGAGCAAAGGGAGGTGGTCAGGAAGGGGATGTCCAGCGACTGCTCGGTCCACTCGGTGGTAACCTCGCCGGTCTTTCTGTTGGTGACGTCCTCAAACCAATGATAGCTGAGAGAAGTGTAGCCGTCTTTATTGTTCATAGCGTTCTGACCCAGCAGAACGAACAGCAAAGCAACCACGGCAACAACCCAAGCAACGGTAAACAAAATGCTGTGGAGTTCCTTTTTATCCTTGTCTGCCTTTTTCTTCTTCCCCTCTACGGGAGCAACAACTTCATTCTGTTCCAGAACTTCCTCGGCAGCGACGTTTTTATTCTTCATGGCAAAATAACTCCTTATGATCGTTTCCTATATGTTACCACATTTCCCGCAGGTTGTCAACCGTTATTTTGTAGAAACGGATGTCAAAAAATTGTCGGATTTGACGGAAAACCCCACTTATTTCCCTTTCAGCTCCACGCGGCGGATCTTACCGGAGATGGTTTTGGGCAACTCCTTCACGAATTCCACCACTCTGGGATACTTGTAGGGTGCGGTATGGGTCTTCACGTAGTTCTGGATCTCCTTTACCAAGCCGTCGCTTTCCTCCGTCCCGGCGGTGAGAACGATGGTGGCCTTCACCACCTGGCCGCGTACGGGATCGGGAACGCCGGTAACGGCACATTCCAAAACGTAGGGAAGCTCCATGAGAACGCTTTCGATCTCAAAGGGCCCGATGCGGTAGCCGGAGGATTTGATCAGATCGTCGGTTCTGCCCACGTACCAGTAGAAGCCGTCCTCGTCCTTCCAGGCAGTATCCCCGGTGTGGTAGAGCCCGTCGTGCATAGCGGCTTGGGTCTTATCAAGATCTCTGTAATAGCCCATGAACAGGCCGTAGGGCTTGTTGCCCTCCTCGTAATGGATACAGATCTCGCCCACCTCGCCCACGGCGCAGGGGGTGCCGTCCTCGTGGACGATATCCACGTCGTAAGCGGGGGAGGGAACGCCCATGGAGCCGGGACGGGGTGTTTCACCGTAGAGATTGCCGATGGTGAGAGTGGTCTCCGTCTGACCGAAGGCCTCCATGATCTTCAAGCCCGTCGCCTCGTGGAACTTGTTCCAGACCTCGGGGTTCAGAGCCTCGCCGGCGGTGCAGGCGTAGCGGATGGTGGAAAGATCGTACTTGGAAAGATCGCACTTGATCAGGAAGCGGTAGATGGTGGGAGGCGCACAGAAGGTGGTCACGCCGCACTGTGCAAACAAGGGGAGCATCTTCTCGGGATCAAACCGCTCGTAGTTGTAGACGAACACGGCACACTCGCAGAACCAACAGCCGTAAAGCTTGCCCCACAGCGCCTTGCCCCAGCCGGTATCGGAGGCGGTGAAGTGCAGTCCCTCGGGATCCACGCAATGCCACCAGCGGGCGGTGATGAGATGTCCCAGGGCGTAGCCGTGGTCGTGGGTGGCGATACGGGGATATCCGGTGGTACCGGAGGTGAAGAGCTGGATCATAGGCTCCTCCAGCTTGGTATCCACTCTGTCGAAACGCTTGGAGAAGCGGCGTACCTCGGTGTCGTAATCGTGCCAGCCCTCACGGCTGCCGTTCACCAGCACCAGAGTCTTCACCGTCTCGCACTTGGCGGCGGCTTTTTCGGCCTCTTCGGCAACCTTGCCGTCGGCGGTACAGCAGATGGCGGAAACCCCTGCCGCATCAAAGCGGTAAACGAAATCCTTTTCCACCAGCTGATTGGTGGCGGGGATGGTAACTGCCCCCAGCTTGTGAAGCGCCAGGATCGCAAACCAGAACTGATAGTGCCGCTTCAGCACCAGCATCACGCGGTCGCCCTTCTTGATGCCCAGGGAAGCAAAATAGTTGGCGGTGCGGTTGACCTCGTCCTGAAGCTCCTTGAAGGTGAAATCTCTACGGGTGAGGTCATCGTCCACCCAGACCATGGCCCGCTTGGAGGGGCATTTTTCCGCCAGAGCGTCCATCACGTCGTAGGCGAAGTTGAAGTTTGCGGGCGGGGTAAAGCGGATGTTCTTCAGCCTGCCGTTTTCGTCGATCTCCTCCTCCACAAATCTCTTGTAGATGCAGTTTTCGTATCTCTTGTTGTAAGCCACGGGATCCGCAAAGGAATCCACCTCTTTGGCCAGGAAGGGAGTTTCCTGCAGCACAGGCTGGTTTTCGGGGGTACCGCCCTCCTTGTGAACGATGGCCAGGAATTTGCAATCTCTGCCTCCCATGGCCACCATGCCGTGGGCGTGCTCGGATTCGTAGAAGATGCTGTCACCCTCGTTGAGGATGAATACGTGATCGTCCAGTTGAATGCGGAGCTGACCCTCCAGCACCATGTCGAACTCCTGACCGGGATGGGTAGCCAGCTCGATGGGAGCGTTTTCCTTGGCGGCGTCGTACACCGCAGTGACCACGAAGGGCTCGGAAAGACGGTTCTTCAAGAAGGGTGCCACGTGACGGTAATGGAAGCCGTCCCCCTTGCGGATGGGCATACCGCCTCCTGCGCGAGTGAGGGTGAAGAATCCCAGCTTGGGGTCCGTGCCGGAGACCAGCTCGGAAAGGTCCATCTGCAGCGTCAAGGCACAGTTGTACAAAAAGTTAAAGTAAAAATCCTTTTCCCCTTTTTCCAGCTCCAGATACTCCTCTACGGTGATCCCGCAGGCGGAGGCCAGAGCCTCGGGGGAGACGTCGGCGTTGATACGCGCCCACTTCAAACGTTCGGCGATGAGTTTGGTCTGCTGTTCCATGTCTTTTGTTCCTTTCTTTTCCTTTTGGAGAGTTTTCTTGCTTGCCGTTGCCTGTGAGAGGAAAAAAGAAAGACTTTATCTGC
>JAFXBC010000019.1 GCA_017516825.1 Clostridia bacterium
AGCATATTGTGCCCTCCTCGCTCAGGGTGACCAAGTCGGCGGACGGCCTTATACCGTGCATCACCTCATACCGCCGACGTCAAAAACGATAAATCGTTTTTGTTGGGTTTTGTTCGATTCCGCGCGAGCCAGCCCAACGGGCTGGGTTGCTCAGAGCGTGACCAAGTCGGCGCATTGCTTTTAATGTATGCGTAGTTTTGTTACGCCGACATCAAAAACGACAAGTCGTTTTTGGAACTTTCGGATCGTGACCAAGTCGGCGCATTGCTTTTAATGTATGCGTAGTTTTGTTACGCCGACGTCAAAAACGGCAAGCCGTTTTTGGAACCGAGGTGCGAGACCAAGTCGGCGGACGGCTTTGGATGTATGCGTGGTATCATTTCGCCGACGTCCCGCAAAACCACAAAAGGCCCTTACGGAAAGAGCCTTTCGTCACACTTTTTTCTTTGTTAACAGCTGAGCATGATCTTCAAGATCTCTTTATCCGTTTCCTTCATGCCGTCCCGTGCCAAAGCGGACACGTTCTCGATGGTTCTTTCCACGCCCTTGGTAACCAAGCCGTCCCCGCCGAAGAACTCACGGCCGTTTTTGTACATATACATCCCCAACAGCCCCGCCTCCACGGAGGACGCGATCTTGGCGGCACAGCTTGCCTTTGCCCCGTCGCACACCACCCCGGAATTGATGGCGATGGCGTTGACCACGGTATGGGCCACGGCCTTGAAGTCCCCGCCGTACAGGTAGGTGACCCCCGCTCCCGCGCCGCATCCTGCGGAAATGGCCCCGCAGTAGGCGGAAAGACAGCCGATCCCCGTTTTCAAATGGATGGTCACCAGGTTGGAAACCAGCAAAGCCCGATACAACTTCTCCTGGGAGACCTTCAGCTCCTTGGCGTAGGCGATGACGGGCAGGGAAGCGGTCAACACCTGGGTGCCGCTGCCGGAATTGATCACCACGGGCAGCTCGCAACCGCTCATACGGGCATCCGACCCTGCGGCGGCCCAGGCCTTGGCGCGGGTGTGGACGTTGTCCCCGTAGGTATCCAGAAGCACCTTCCCCACGGCGGCGCCGTATTTACCGGTAAGCCCCTCCATGGCGATGGCGGTATTGCAGGCGATCTGGCGGGAGAGAACGGGAATGACCTCCTCCAGATCCGTCTCGTCGGCGAATTTCACGATGCCCTCCACCGTCATAAAGCTGCGGTCGGTACGCTCCGCCTCGGCGAAGACCTCCTCCTGGGCAAACAGCTCCCCGCCGTCCTTTTCAATACGGGAGACCTGGGTGTGTCCGTCGGTGATCTCCACTTGCACGGTATGTCCGTTTCCCTTTGCGGTGACGATGATCTCAAACAGCCTGCCGGAACGGGATTGCACCACGGTGATGGGATCCTTTTCCAGATAGGCGGCGATCTCGGCCACCTGCTCGTCCGTCACACGGGAAAGCACCTCCAGATGGCGGGTCTCATCTCCCGCTACGAAGCCTGCGGCCACAGCGGCGGCGATCCCACGCAATCCCCCCGTATGGGGAACGATCACGCTTTTTACGTTCTTGATGATATTCCCGCTGACGGTGATCTCCGCTTCCTCCGGGAGACAGCCCAGGGTATAGCGGGCCACCGCGGCGGCGTAAGCCAGGGAGATGGGCTCGGTACACCCCATGGCGGGAACCAGCTCCTCTTTCAGAATGGCAATATATTTCTGATGCTCGGTGAGAAATTCCATAAAAAACTCCCGTAGGAAAGTTGATATCACAGTATATCATAAAAACCGACAAAATGCAAGAGGGGAACAATTGCCCCAAAAAAGATCAAGTCCGTCTCGGAAAAGGGGGAGAAACCGAGACGGGCCTGATCTTAAAAGGGAAAATGAAATGAAAAGAAGATGTGGGCAATGGAAGGACAGGAGCTTTTTTCAGATGCCCAAGCGGGCAAGAACCTCCGCGGGGGTGCAACCCAACACCACGGAAAACTCCTTTGAGACCTCATCCGTCACCGCCTGGGAGAACCGCTCGTCCATGGAGCCGGGCTTCTTCCCACACTTGCGGGCGTTTGCGATCTTTTGCTGTAAGGACTTGTAAAGGCAAAGCATCTCTCTGGGATCGTGACCTGCCAGAATACTGCGGTACTGATCCGCCATGGCCTTGGAATTGGTGCCTGCAAAGCTGCGGGGCAGGATGGCAGGATACTCCGCGATCACGGCTTCCGCCTCCTCACGGCTCACCAAAGGCCGCATGAACACGGTGCTTGCCACGGGGACGTAGGAAGTCAGCCCGGAATCCAGGCGGATCACGTACACCGGGGTGGGTTCTTCCGATAAGGCAGTCTCCCGCATGATAATCTCCTCAATGCGGCAAACGCCGTTCCCCCCGTATATGATCTGCTGACCCTGCTGAAACATTTTTACCTCGCCTTCTCGGGCTCCGAAATATTTCGGACACAATTTGTTTACAGTTCGTCCTATAAATAACTGTAAAAACTTTACAAATGTATTGTACCATTTTTTTACACGAATGTCAAGTTCTTTTCCAAAAAAACAGGAAAAATCTATGTATCACTACGTTTTTACCGCCCTTGACAACCCCGTTTCTTCATAGTATAATGGTGAAAAGAGAAAAAGGAGTGTTCACAACTATGAGTACCTTACATTTTCTGGGGGCGTCCATCGACGACTTCAGCTTTCAGAAAAATATCACCAAGGACACCGGGATGCGCCTGGAGGCAACGGTGAAGTTTGCCGTGCGGTACAACGGAGAGACCAAGCAGTTTGCGGGGGATGCCACCGTCACCGTCCAGGATGCCGGCCACGAGGGATTGTTCCGCTTGAAGTTCCACCACGTGGGGGTGTTCTCCTGCCCCGACGTGAACATGGAGGACGAAACAGAAAAACGCCGTCTCCACATGGAGGCCGCAGGGATGCTCCAGCCCCTTTGGAACCAGACCATCACCCTGTTCTCCGCCATGGTGGGCATCCCGCCCATCAAGCTGCCCCCTTACCGCGTGGCAGATCCCAATATCCGCATTTCTTGAAATATTTTTCAAAAATCGTCGGAAACCTATTGACAATCACATGATTGTATGCTATACTGTACTCGTCAAGCAGAGGAGTGCCTTTTATGGAATCTATTCGCATCGCCGTCATCGGAGGCGGCCCCGCAGGCCTGTTTGCCGCCATTTCCGCGGCGGAATACGGCGGGGAAGTGACGTTGTTTGAGCAAAACCCCTTTTGCGGGAAGAAATTGAATATCACCGGCAAGGGGAGATGCAACATCACCAACCTTTGCGACTTGGATACCTTCCTCCAAAACGTCCCGGTGAACCCCAGGTTTCTGTACCGCGCTCTTTCGGAGTTTCTGCCGGAGGACGCCGTGGCCTTCTTTGAATCCCACGGAGTTCCCACCAAGGTGGAGCGGGGAAGACGGGTGTTCCCCGTCAGCGACAAGGCCAGGGACGTGACGGATTGTCTGGTGAGAACCGCCAAGGAAGCGGGGGCACACATCCAAAAAGCCACCGTGAAGGAGCTGATCTTGGAAGACAGCGCCGTGAAAGGCATTGTCACCGAGGGCGGCAAGAGACGGCTGTTTGACAGAGTCATCGTGGCCACCGGAGGGGCTTCCTACCCCTTGACAGGCTCCACGGGAGACGGCTACCGCTTCGCCAAGCAGGCGGGGCATACCGTGGTGGAACCCAAGCCCTCCTTGGTGCCGCTGGTTTCTCCCGACCCTTTTTGCAAGAAGTGTATGGGCCTTTCCCTGAAAAACGTGGGGATCTCCTTCGTGAAGAACGGCAAGACCCTGTATACCGAGCAGGGAGAAATGATGCTCACCCATTTCGGCGTCACGGGGCCTGTGATCCTGTCCGCCTCGGCGCACCTGGGGCATCAGTACCCGGTGGACTTGCATCTGGACATGAAGCCCGCTTTGGATCACAAAACCCTGGAAAACCGCCTGCTGCGGGAGTTCGGTGCGGCAACCAATAAGGATCTGCAAAACTGCATGGGAGCGTTGCTCCCCTCCTCCATGATCCCCCATTTTCTGGCAAAAGCAGGCATCGACGGCACACAGAAGGTACATTCCGTCACCAAGGAGACCCGTAAAAAGCTTTGCGACGCCTTGAAGGACATTGTCATCCCCATCACAGGCACCCGTCCCCTGGCGGAGGCCATCGTCACCAGCGGCGGGGTGAAGGTCACCGAGGTGGATCCCCGTTCCATGGAATCCAAGCTGGTCTCCGGGCTGTTCTTCGCCGGGGAGGTGCTGGACGTGGACGCCTATACCGGCGGGTATAACCTGCAGATCGCCTACGCCACGGGAAGATTGGCAGGAGTGATAGCTTCGCAATGAACAAGTCGGCGCATGGCTATATACCACGCTTAGCTGTGTACCGCCGACGTCAAAAACAGCTTGCCGTTTTTGGAACCGCTGTGCAAGGAACAAGTCGGCGTATAGCGTTCGTCTGCTCATCACCGCATACCGCCGACGTCAAAAACGGCTATGGCCGTTTTTGGAACTGCTGTGCAATGAACAAGTCGGCGTATAGCTGTATACCACCCTTAACCGCATACCGCCGACGTCAAAAACGGCTTCTGTCATCCTGAGGGAGCCCAAAGGGCGAGTCGAAGTTTCTGCAGTTGAGGCGTAGCCGAACAGCGGAAACCAAGGGGTGCTTGCACCCCGCAGGGATCTCCTACGAATTTGATCTACCCCTACATAGGTAAACTTACATTTCTTCAATAGGAACCTCATCCACCACTACGAGAGAGAACAAAGCAAGCTGACGCAAGAAGTTCCGTCTCGTAGCGGTCCCCCGAAAGTAATCGACCGCAGGGAGATTTCTTTTCCCCAACAGGGGAAGGCGAAGCACGCCGTTGGCGTGCACACAAACGATTTCAATCCTGCATAGCCAAAGCTATGGCGAGAAAATATAGAAAGCCTTTGCCCGCTTGCGAAGCAAGCCTCGCCTTCCCCTATGGGGAAGGGGGACCGTCGGCGGGCGGAACCAATAAAGAAAAGGAAATCTTACTTCTCACCGCAGACGGTGGATGAGGTTCCTTCTCAACCCACAAAAAAACAATAACACATACATTTTGAAAGGAGCAAGTGCAAGGAATGTCTGCCAAACCCCTCCATCCAAAAAAGTACCGGCAAAAAGTCTCGCCGTCCGATACGCTCAAAGCGCAAAAGCAACTTCTGAAAACGACGCTAAGATTTTACGGAACAGCCACCTTTTTTTGGTTTGGGTTGGCGCTTGTCGTTTTGTTCGCAGGCCTTCGGGAAGAGGATCCCGTCTACGCAAAAAGAATGCTATTGATCGGAGTTCCCTGTTTCTTCGCCATTCCCTGCGCTTTTCTGGTACAGTACTTAAAGGGAAAAAAATTCTACCGTGATCTGTGCATGATCTGTCCGGAAACTGTTAAAATCGTTCCTATTCAGTGTGAGAAGGTGCGGTGTTTCCGCCAACCGGTGACAAAAATTCAAGCTAAAATCATCTGCATGGAACTCACCGATAAACAGGGAAACACGTATTTCTATATCCCTTATTATCAACAGCCCTTAAAATCCGAAAAAGCACTTAAACGCAAATTGCTAAGCACGCCTCACGTTCTTACCTGCTACGACAATTCACAGTACGTAAGCACTTGCGAGCCGTTAGCATAACCATTCTCAACCCACAAAAAAACAATAACACATACATTTCGAAAGGAAACAAAACTATGGTATTATTCGCACTTGGCTTGGTGGCAATCGTCGCCCTGTTCATTTTCTTCGGCTTCTCTATGGAGAAGTATTCCGAATTCGGCAAGGTGAAGCAAAAGCCCGTCTGGAAGGTGAACCCCAAGCAGTTCATCGCATTGGCAGGCTTGATCATCGTGGGAATCTCCTGCGTCACCTCCGTCCCCACCGGTCACACCGGCATCGTCACCACCTTCGGTAAGGTGGAGGACTACACCTTCGAGGCCGGCGTTCACATGAAAATGCCCTGGCAGGACGTTGTCAAGATGGACAACCGTAACCAGAAGGGCTCCCTCACCATGACCTGCTTCTCCAGCGATATCCAGGAAGTGAGCATGATCTACTCCGTGAACTACCAGATCGAGAAGACCAACGCCCAGGAGATCTACCGCTCCATCGGCGTATCCTACTACGATACCGTTATGGTGCCCCGCATCCAGGAGGCCGTGAAGAGCGTGGTTGCCCAGTACACCGCCGACGAGCTGATCGAGAGCCGTAACGAGCTGTCCGACAAGATCATGGAGATCCTGATCAAGGATCTGGAAACCTACAACATCGTGGTGCTTTCCACCGCCGTGGAGGATATGGACTTCACCGACGCCTTCACCGCCGCCGTTGAGGCAAAGCAGGTTGCCGCCCAGAACAAGCTCCAGGCGGAGATCGCCCAGGCACAGGCCACCATGGAGGCAGAGGCCGCCGCAAAGCGTAAGGTCATCGAGGCACAGGCAAAGGCAGAGACCGACAAGATCAACGCCAACGCCGAGGCCGAGGTAAAGAAGATCGAGGCAGACGCCGCCGAGTACGTAGGTCAGAAGGAAGCCGAGGTCAACAAAATGCTGGCAGAATCCATGACCGCAGAGCTTCTGCAGTTCTACCTGCTGGAGACCTGGGACGGCAAGCTCCCCGAAACCTTCGTTGGGGAAAACGGTAACGTCATGTCCATCCTGGACCTGGCCGCCCTCCTGCAGCAACAGCAACAGCAGCAGGAACCTACCCAGCCCGCTGAATAAACAACATAAAAAAGACTCCGAAAGGGGTCTTTTTTGTTAGCGGCGGCGTAGCAAAACTACGCAGAAATCAGAAGCCATACGCCGACTTGGTCATCCTGAGGGAGCCCGAAGGGCGAGTCGAAGTTTTGCGGAGAAGAAAAGGCGTTTACGCCGTTCGGAGCAAAACCGAGACCTGCGATAGCAGGTTGAGGGATATGAGACGAGTCTGATGTTCCGTTTTGAAAGCAAAGAACTGTTTATTGGTAACAGGCAGAACGGAGAACGGCTGTATCGAAAGATATTCCCATACCCTCAAAAAATGCAGGCATTTTTTGCCTTCCGTTCGGGTTTACACCACTCACGGAAGTTCGACGCG
>JAFXBC010000020.1 GCA_017516825.1 Clostridia bacterium
AGTTCCTTTTACAGCAATTTCGAAAAGCAAAACCGCAAGGGGTCTCCTCAAAGTCTGATCTACCCCTTGAAAGGTAAACTTACATCCTTTGTGATAAAACAGTTCTTTGCCTTTGGCAAGGAACATCAGACTCTTATGAGATCCCGCCTGCGGCGGTTTTGCTCCGAACGGTGCATCGCGGCCAATGCAGATCAAAATGCAAACTACTTTTATGCCGCTGTATGCACCTTGCTTTCTCCGCAAAACTTCGACGTGCGCGGAGATGACTACAATGCGTAGCCACAGGGGATACACTCCGCGCGTGCTCAGGATGACATGTAGCCGTTACAGTTCCAAAAACAGCTTGCTATTTTTCACGTCGGCGGTATGAGGTGATGCACGGTATAAGGCCCTGCGCCGACTTGTGCGCCCCACGTTTCGATCCCAAGATTCCAAAAACGACCCCGCCCTTTTTGACACCCCGCAAAAAAGCGCCTCCCTTGCGGGAAGCGCAGTTTTCGTTATTCGCCCTTTTTGCGGTTCATGTCAAAGTCAATGACGAAGGCAGAACCGTCGAAGGTATACACCGTGGTGGGGGCGTAATCAAAGCCCTTGTAGGACTGATCCGGCCAGATGCCGGTGGATTGGATCAAATCGGAGGTCCAAACCTCTCCCTCGGGTTTCCCCGTGCTGTACAGCTTCAGGTCGGAAACGTACAGGTTGCGGAAATACAGCCCCAGGTCGGTACAGGCCAGGGTGATCTCCACGAAATCGTTACAGGGGTTGCCCTCTCTGTCCACCATCGTATCCGGCGGGTAGTCAAGCGCCGCGTTGAACAGGAAGGCGGTGTTGCTGCCGTCTGCCTTGGCACCCTTCACCTCCACCAGAACGGTGTCCGTTCTGCCTCTGTTACGGCCTGTGACGGTGAGACGGACGTACTGATCCCCCTCCATGGCAAAGGTCATGTCGTAGATATCGTCGGGCAGGTTCACGGAGGACTCGTACCAGGTGCGGGTATCCTCGTTCAGAGGCTCGTACATATTGTAGAACAGATGCCATCTGCCGGTCTGGCCACTGCGGCAGAAGCCCACGTCCACACAATTCTGCCACCACTCCCCGGAGTACACGTCCACACCGAAGAAGGCGTAGGCGTTGATGAATCTGCCGTCGGGCAGGATCCTCTGGAGCTGGGCGTTCTTCAGGTCAATGGTAGCGGAAGCACCGTTGTAGCCGATGGGAGAATAGATGGCAAAGGCTGTGCCGTCCAGGTCACCCATTCTGCCGTTGTTGGTGTAGTTCAGGCTGTCGATCATCCCTTCGGCGGAATCCCGCAGTTCACCAATCACGTCAACAGAGATTTCTTCAGAGCTTTCCATAGAAGATTCCTCCATACTTTCGGGAGCAGAGCTTTGAATGCTTTCTTCCGGGCCGGACACCTCTTCCCCGCCGCAGGCGGCAAGGCAGGCGCAAAGCGCGGCAAGGCACACGCATAAGAATTTTTTCATGGCAAACCGTCCTTTATTCGTCGTTTTCTCCATTATACGGCAGAACGGCGGGTTTGTCAAGGGGAAATCAATCGCCTGCTTTCTTCATTCCTTCCCCACCCACTTTGCGTACAGGGAGGAAAAGCTCACGGAGCAAGCCACCAGGAACAACGACAGAGGCAAAAATCCAAACGCAAAACCGAAATAGGGATGCAGGTAAAGCAGTGCCGCGTCGAAGGCGTCGTAATGCCAAAGCCCCCACAGGAACGCCCCTGCGATCAGCCCCGCGGTGGTCAGCCAGGAGCAAAGCACGAAGGTCTTGCGGCTCTTATACAACCTGACGAAATACCAATGGGCCAAGGACAGCATAAATCCCGTGAAGGGGATCACCACGGCAAACGCCCAGAACCCGTTGTCCAGTCCTGCGGGGCTTGCCGCCTCCTTTGCCACCCCGAAGGTGATGGCCAGGAAGGAGATAAACAGCAATACGGATTGGAGCAAAGAGGCCTGCCATTCCTTCACGCGAGTGAATTTCTTCGGAGGCGCGGGGGTCAGCTCCGAAAAGGCCCCCTTCATCAGATCGTATTCTTCCTTGCAGGCGGGACATACCGCCAAATGCTCCTCCACCAGGGTGCGGGTGTTTTCGGAACAGCACCCGTCCACGTACAGGGGGATCAGGTCACGGATCACTTCACAATGTTTCATAAATACTCCTTCATTCTTTCTGCCAGCTTTTTGCCGGCACGGTGATAGATCACCCTCGCCCAGCTTTCGCTTTTGCGGAAACGGCGGCTGATCTCCCCAAGAGGCACGTCTTCCAGAGCCGCCAGCGCAAACACGGTGCGGTATGGCTCCTCCAAGCTCTCCAGGGCTTCCATGGCTTGCCTGCCCAGTTCCTTACGGACGACGGTTTCTTCCAAGCTCTCCGGAGACTGCAGTTCCTCCGAAAGTTCCAAAGAGGAGTGCCGTTTCTGACTGTTGTACCAGGCGAAATAGGCGTTTTTGGCGATCTGACACAGCCAGGAGGGGGCGCTTTCTTCCTTCCGCAGGGAGGCAAGGTTCATATAGGCCCGAAAAAAGGTCTCCTGGGTCAGCTCCTCCGCCAGGGATTCGTCCCGGCACAGGCGGCGCAGATACCCGAACACCAATCCTTGGTTATCTGCGTACAGCTTTTCAAAATTGACCACGGCTCTCATCTCCTTTCACCTGTTAGATAGAGAAGGATGCAAAACGTTACAAGTTATTTTTAGAATACCCGAAAAATTTTTATTTGTCAACCCTTGACATTCCCCCGCCCGGGGGAGTACAATACCTCCGAAAAAAATCCCCGGAGGAATTGCCATGTACTTGGAAGAACTGCAGGTAGGCGCGGAATACCCTATCGAAAGCGTCACCATCGAAAAAGAGAAAATGCTGGACTTTGCCCGCCTTTACGACCCCATCCCCCTCCATTTGGACGAGGAATACGCCAAGAATACCCGCTTCGGGAAGCTGATCGCCCCCGGGGTCATGTCCTTCCTGGCGGTTTGGGCGAAATTCTTGGAAAACGATCTGTTCGGAGAACAGCTCCTGGCGGGGAAATCCACCAAGATCGAGTGGTTTGCCCCCGTATTTGCAGGAGATATCCTCACGGGGAAGGCCACCGTCACCGCCCTGACCCCCCGCAACCCCTACAACGGCATCGCGGAGGTCACCGTCACCGCCGTCAACGGGGAGGGCAAAACCGTCCTTTCCTCCGTCACGGAGGCGGTGATCCTGCGGAAGCGGGAGGATTGAAGAAATTCTCATTGAGCAAAACTGTCCCAAAGTACATTTTTGATCAATAGAACTTGACATTTGCACAAAAATCGGGTATACTCTCATTGAGCAAAACTGTCCCAAAGTACATTTTTGATCAATAGGAGATGTGGCTATGGAATTCAACCGAGAATTTTATCTGTCCAAATTGATTCTGAAAAAGCACAACGGCTTGATCAAGGTGGTCACCGGAATCCGCCGTTGCGGAAAATCCTACTTGTTGTTTTCTCTGTTCAAAAGACATCTGCTGGAAAGCGGCATTAAAGAGGATCACATCATTGAGATCCCCTTCGACTCTTTTGAAAACAAGCGTCTGCGGGATCCGGAGATTTTGTATCCCTACATCAAAAACGCGATTCAAGACGGGGATATGTACTACATCCTTTTGGACGAGGTTCAGCTTTTGGGAGAGTTTGAATCCGTGCTGAATGGATTGATCCGCATTCCAAACGCCGACGTATACGTCACAGGGAGCAATGCCAAATTTCTCTCCAAGGATATTATCACCGAATTTCGGGGCAGAGGTGACGAACTGCATATCCGTCCGCTCTCCTTCGGAGAATTCATGTCGAAATACCAAGGCTCCCGTCGGGACGGCTGGGATGAATATGTTTTGTACGGCGGTTTACCCCCTGTCGTATTACTCCCCACGCCCGAGCAAAAAATCGATCTGCTGAAAACCCTTTTTGAAGAAACTTATATCAATGACATTGTGGCCAGACACAACGTCAAGAACAAAGAGGAATTTGAGGAGCTGATCAATGTTCTCGCCTCGGGAATCGGCTCTCTCACCAATCCCCGTAAGATCACCAACACGTTCGTTTCCCAAAAGGCAAAGAAGATCAGCGCAAATACCGTAAAAAGTTATTTAGACTATCTTTGTGACGCCTTCGTGGTCAGCCGTGCTGATCGTTACGATATCAAAGGGCGGAAATATATCAATTCTCCCCAAAAGTATTATTTTTCCGACGTGGGTCTCCGCAATGCACGGATCAATTTCCGCCAGTTGGAAGAAAACCACACCATGGAAAATATACTCTTCAACGAGCTTCTGATGCGCGGCTTTAACGTAGACGTAGGCGTGGTTTCTACCAAGTTCTCACAGAACGGCAAGCAACAACGCAAACAACTGGAAGTGGATTTCGTTTGCAACAAAGGTCCCAAACGTTTTTACGTCCAATCTGCCTTTTCCATACCGGATGCAGAAAAACGAAAGCAGGAGGAAGCCTCGCTTCTTCGGATCGACGATTCCTTTGGGAAGATCATCGTCACCAAAGACACCCCTGCCCCGTGGCACACCGAGAACGGCGTTTTGGTGGTCAGCGTATACGATTTCCTGTTGAACCCGAATTTCCTGAGCTAACCTTCGCCCCTTTGCACAAAAAATACGTTTTTATTTGTACAGGCTGCCCCTTGTAAAGGGGTGGCCTTTGTGTTATCATGCAGGTAGAAAAGCAGGAATTTTCTTGCTATATAAGGAGTTTTTATGAGTTACTATAAGTCTTTTGCCTTTGACGGCCCCTCTCCCCTGTGTGAAAGCCCTGTGTGCGACACGGTGGATCTGCTGGCAGGAGTTCCCCATCTGGGTGTGGAATCCGACGCTCCCATTCCCGAGCAGTTTCGGACGGATCACTTCAACTCCCCCGATCATCTCTTCAACCTTACCGACGGCACCACCTGCAAGGTGTACGATTTTCACGATCCCGCCTGCACCCATTTCACCGCAGGCACGGGGCGGGCGGTCTATTTCAAGCTGCCCTATCGCTCCGCCACCACAGCTTTTTCCGCCAAGTTCCTGTACCAGAAGAGTGCGGGGGTGGGCATCCCCTCCCATTTGGACGTTTATCTTTCCGAAAACGGAAACGATTGGAAGCTGGTCTCCCGTCAGCGTTGCACCGTCACGGATCGGGAAGACCGTATTTTCCCCGTGGAAGGCATCTTCGACTGTGCTTACCGCGCCTCTTACGTAAAGTTTGCCTTTGATCTGGGGGCTCACGTCTGGATCGAGTCCTTCTCCCTCTACGGCCGTACGGACTTGGAGGGGGCTGTGGAGATCATCCCCGACAAGGGAGAGATGGATCCCCGCATCATGAACCGCTATCCCACCTACGAGGAGCTGGACGGGGTGCATAATATCGTTCTGGCCTACCACAGCATGCCCCCGGAAAAGCATCCCCAGGGCCGTCCCTTCACCGTGGAGGAGTTCCTGCCCTACGTGGGGTATTACGACAAGGAGGGCAATCTGAAGGACACCTTCTTTGACGGCGCCTTGTTCCTGCCCTTCTCCAACTTCACCTATTCCGCCCTGTACAAGTGTGCCGAGGGCTGGAAGTATTATCTGGACAACACCTTTAAAGGCGGCTGGAACGTGGACGCATTGAACACCGCCACGGAGACCGTCTGCAAGGAGCTGGGCGTGGAGCAAAAGAGCAAGGTGTTCCTGTCCATCCTCCACACCAAGCCGGAATACGGCGATTTCCCCGAGAAGTTCGGCGATCTGGACGGGGACGGGGTGGACGAGGATCTTTCCACCGCGGAAGGCCGCAAGAAGGTGACCAAGTGGTATATCGACGAGGCCTTGAAGCGTTACCACGAAAAGGAGCGCCCCTACCTGCAGCTTTCCGGCTTCTATTGGTTCGAGGAGCAGATCACTTACAGCGATCCGCTGGAATTGGAGATTCTGGAATACGCCAAGGACTACGTTCACAGCCTGGGCTACAAGCTGATCTGGATCCCCTACTACCAGGCCTGGGGCTACGACCGCTGGAAGGAAAACGGCTTTGACGTGGCCTGCGTTCAGCCCAACTATTCCTTCTCCAAGAATGCCGTCCGGCAACGGCTTTACGACAACGCCATGCTGGCAAAGAAGTTCGGCCTTTGCTACGAGCTGGAGTTCACCGGCGGAAACAACCCCACGGACATTGAGCGCTACACCGAGTACCTGGATTGCGGTGCAAAGACCGGGTTCATGCACACCATCAAGATGTATTACGAGGGCGGCAGAGGCTTCCTGGCGGCTTGTAAGACCCAAGACCCCCTGTTCCGCACCGTGTACGACAACACCTACCTCTTTGCAAAAGAGAAGTATATCGCAAGAGAAGAATAAAAAACATCGGCAGAGGCGAACAGCTTCTGCCGATTTTTACGGGGGAACGATAAGGGGGTTTTTCTTTCGGGAAAGAAAAATCCCCTTGAACCCAAAAAGAAACCTACTGCCGAAAACCATCGTTTTCGGGAAAGAAAGTCACGCGTTATCTCCGAGCATACCGCCTTTGCAGGTTGGCGCGTGGAGGTTTTGCGTAGAGGAACGTTATTTTTTTGCGTAAATACGCATTTTTGTGAAACGGGTTGCTTTCGCCGCAAAAAAGGAGCCGACGAATCGACTCCTTTTTCAAAAGCGATTTTTATCTTTCTTCTCTGAAGTACGACTGACCCAAAGCCGCGGGGCCTTGGCTCTCCCGGTTCTTGCGGAGGTTGGTGACGATCAGCACCAGGATGGTGATGACGTAGGGCAACATCTGGGCAAGGTCGGTGGGAACGTTGATGCCCAGCATTTTGGGCAGATACATATACGCCCAATAGCAGATACTGAACACCAAAGAACCCCAAAGCAGGTTCATAGGCTTCCACAGGGCGAAGATGACCAGCGCCACGGCCAGCCAGCCGAAGGCCTCGAT
The DNA here is from genome assembly GCA_017516825.1 of Clostridia bacterium. Classification (GTDB taxonomy): domain Bacteria; phylum Bacillota; class Clostridia; order Oscillospirales; family CAG-382; genus Coliplasma. The sequence goes on from JAFXBC010000020.1 coordinate 6,938, forward strand.
GGAATCGATGTCCGCAACAGCCCAGGCACCGCTCTTGAACTCCATGGTACAGAAGATGCCCGCCAAACCCACCAAGCCGGAGCCGATGCAGGCGGCAAGATATCTGTAACGGGTGACGGAGATGCCTGCCGCGTCTGCGGTGGCGGGGTTCTCGCCCACGGCGCGGAGGTTCAAGCCCGTACGGGTACGGTTCAGGAACAGCGCCACCACCACGGCCAGGGCGATGGACAGGTAGAACATAAATCCGTAGTTGAACAACACCTTGGAAACCACGCCCAGCTCTTCGGACAGGAAGGGGATCTTGGCGGTGAACACCCGGTGGGCCTCGTCACATCTGACGTTGCCGCTGGTGGACTTGACGAAATAGTCGGATAGGAACTTGGCAAGCCCCACGCCGAAAATGGTGATGATCAAGCCGATCACGTTCTGATTGATCCGCAAAGTGACGGTGAAGAAGCTGTACAGCGCACCCATCAGCATGGCGGACAGGAAAGAGACTCCCAACGCCAGCACGATCAGCACGAAAGCGTTCGGCTCTTCCACCGCGGCCACGTATCGATACACGGAGATAAAGCCGGTGGCGGCGCCCACGCACATGGTGCCGGGGGTGCCCAGGTTCAAGGAACCGGATTTTTCGATGAGCAGCTCGCCCAGGGCGGCCAGCGCCAAAAACGCGGCGAACTTAAAGCCCTGTTGGAGCCAAGGAATCAGATTCTCGATCATACGGCAGCCACCTCCTTCGTCTTTTTGCGGAACGCTACCTTATAGTGGATAAAGAACTCCGAGCCCACGATCAACAGCAGCATGATACCGATCATAACGTCTGCCGCCGCGGGAGAGAAGCCGATACTGCCGTATTGGTTTGCCATCTGTGCCGCACCCTTTTCCAGGGCCACGATCAGCACGGAAACTCCCGCCATGGTGAAGGTGTTGAACTTGGAAAGCCATGCCACGATGATGGCGGTAAAGCCGTAGCCCCCTGCCATAGAGGTGGAAATGGTGTTACTCTGGGAGGAAACCACCAAGAAGCCGCAGAGACCGCAAACCGCACCGGAGATGATCATGGTACGCAGCATCACTTTGTTCACGGAGATGCCTGCGTAGCGGGCGGTGTTACGGGATTCGCCCACAACGGCGATCTCGTAGCCCTGCTTGGTGTATTTCAGATAGAAGAACATCAGAACGGTGATGACGATGATGATGGCCACGAACCAGAAGTCGGAGTTGGTAAACAGAGATTCCTCCTGCTGAACCAGGAAGCCGTTGGCATCCCGCTCCTCCCACAGAGAGGACAGCCAGCCCCGATGGGTGGTCTGGTTGATCTTACCCAAGGCGGTCTTGGGGCCGCGCCACAGGTAGTAGAAATAGTTCACCAGATTCATGGCGATATAGTTCATCATCAGAGTGAACAGGGTCTCGTTGGCATCCATCTTCGCCTTGAACACCGCGGGAAGGAGACCCCACAATCCGCCTGCGATGATACTGCAAACTGCCATCAGCAGAATGATCACCACAGGGGGCAGGTTGGTGCAGTAGAACATGATGATGGCGGCGGCAATACCACCCACCAGCACCTGTCCCTCGGCACCGATGTTCCAAAAGCGCATTTTGAAGGCGGGCGCCAGCGCCACGGCGATACACAACAGCTTGGCCGCGCCCTTCACGGTGGCCCAGAGGTAGCCCTCACCGAAGGCACCCTTCAGCATGGTCTGATAAAAGGTCAGGGGATCCACCTGTACCACCAGGTACACGAAGGCGGCGTTCAGCAAGAGTGCCAGCAGGAAGGCCCCTACGCGGATGCCCCAGGCCAGGTACGCGGGCAATTGCCCTCTACCCCTGCCTACGATGTGGAACAAGGGAGCTTTTTTCGTTTTGACAGTCTGTTCAGCCATTGGACTCCCCTCCTTCCGTCTTCAGATTGGTCATGAGGTAACCGATCTCTTCCTTGGTGGCGGTTCTGCCGTCCACGATGCCGTTGACCTTACCGTCGCAAAGCACCATGATACGGTCGCAAAGGGCCACCAGAACGTCCAGGTCTTCCCCTACGAAGATCACGGCAACGCCCTTGGCCTTCTGCTTGTTCAAAAGGTGATAAATGGTGTAGGAAGCGCCGATGTCCAACCCGCGGACGGCGTAAGCGGTCATCAGCACCGCAGGGGCGGAGGCGATCTCACGGCCTACCAGCACCTTCTGCACGTTACCGCCGGAGAGACGGCGCACGGGGGTGTTCAGAGAGGGCGTCACCACACCCAGCTCCTCGCGGATCTGCTCTGCCAATTCCTTGGAGTGCTTGATCTCCGCCAGAATGGACTTCCGCATGGTGTAGTTTCGAAGCTGCATATTGCCTACCATGCCCATGCCGCCTACCAGGCCCATGCCCAGACGGTCCTCGGGAACGAAGGAAAGGGCAACCCCCAGCTCCTTGATCTTCTTGGGATCCTTGCCGATGAGATCCTCCTTGGTGCCGTCGGGGGCATCGTACAGGACCTTGGAACCGGCTTCCACGTGCTGAAGACCTGCAATGGACTCCAACAGCTCCTTCTGGCCACAGCCGGAAATACCTGCAATGCCCAGGATCTCCCCGCCGTAGGCGTCGAAGGACACGTCCTCCAGCACCGTTTCCCCTTCGTGTCCCTTCACGGTGAGATGCTCTACCTGCAACCGCAGAACGGGGTTTTCCGGCGCGGGACGTTCAATGTTCAATTCCACCTTCTGGCCGACCATCAGTTCCGTCAGGATCTGCTCGTTGGCGGTGGCGGTCTCCACGGTATCCACGTATTCGCCCTTCCGCAGAATGGCAACCCGATCGGATACGGCAAGCACCTCGTGGAGCTTATGGGTGATGATGATCACCGTCTTGCCGTCCTTCCGCATCTCGCGAAGCACGGAGAACAGCTTGTCCGTCTCCTGGGGAGTCAGCACCGCGGTGGGCTCGTCCAGGATCAGAATGTTGGCACCTCTGTAAAGGGCCTTGACAATCTCCAGGGTCTGCTTCTGGGAGACGGTCATATCGTAAACCTTCATGGAAGGATCAATTTCAAAGCCGTAGGTTCGGCAGATGGTGTTGATCTTTTCCGTAGCCTCCGCCACGTTCAAGATCTCTCTGCCCTTCACCCCCAGGAGAACGTTCTCCGCGGCGGTGAAAACGTCCACCAGCTTGAAGTGCTGATGGATCATACCGATCCCCAAAGCGTGAGCATCCTGGGGAGAGCGGATGGTTACTTGCTTGCCATCCAGATAGATCTCGCCTGCATCCGGACAGTAAATGCCGGACAGCATATTCATCAAAGTGGTCTTACCGCTGCCGTTTTCTCCCAAAAGGGACAGGATCTCCCCCTTGTGGATCTCCATGGTCACGTCGCGGTTGGCATACACGCTGCCAAAGGTTTTGGTTACGCCGCGGAAAGAAACGGCGATCTTGTTCTGTGTGTCCACAGGCGGGCACCTCCGAGCAAAAATAGGTTGAGGGAAGCCGCTTTTACGCGGCTTCCCTGCTGAATATCAACTTACTTATTGAGCCATCTGATGCCGTCAATCTTCAGGTTGAAGGCAGGTGCGCTCTGCACGTAGGACTCGTGGAAGTAGCCGTCGGCTACCACGTTGTTCTTGTCGTATGCGAAGTCGCCGTCGCTGTCGGTAGCGTAAGCCCAGGTGATGGTCTTGCCGTCAACGGTGAACTTGGAGGTATCGAATACGTTCAGCTCGCCGGACTTCAGCTTTGCGATCACTTCGTCAACCTTAGCCTGGGTACCTTCTGCACAAGCAGAGCCCAGCTCGGTGATCTTAACTGCGCCTTCCTTGTAGCCGGCAGACCAGTTGGTAGCGATCTTACCGCCGTTGATAGCGGTTGCGAATGCGTAGGAGTAGTATGCGGACCAAACGTTGGTAGCGGAGGTCAGAGCGGAGTTGGGAGCAACGTCCAGCATGGAAACGTTGTAGCCGACGCAGTAAACGGTCTTGCCTGCGTTGAATGCTTCTTCAACTGCGGTGGGAGCGCCTGCAGAGTCAGCGTGCTGGGAGATGATGACACAGCCGCTTTCAACCAGAGAAGCTGCAGCAGCCTTTTCCTTGTCGAAGTCGTACCAGGAATCGGTGAAGTGAACGTCCATCACAACGTTGTTCACGATGGACTTAACGCCCAGGTAGAATGCGGTGTAGCCGGACATAACCTCTGCGAAGTTGAATGCGCCGACGTAACCGATCTTAACGTTCTCGCCGTCGTAGTTAGCGTCGGTGAGCTTGCCGCCGTCGATCAGCTCCTTCAGCTTCATACCGGCAACAACGCCTGCAACGTAACGGGACTCGTAAACCTTGGTGAATGCGTTGGACAGGTTGGACAGACCGCTGGTAGCAGCCATGTCGCCGGTCATGGCGATGAACTGCACCTCGGGGTGCTTGCCTGCCAGCTCCAGCGTATAGGTCTGGTGGCCGTAGGAGTTGGTGATGACCACGTTGCAGCCGTCAGCAATCAGCTGTTCGCCGCGGGTGGTAACTTCTTCGTTCTCGGGGGTGGAGTACTTCCAGACGATCTGGCTCTCCTGGATGCCCAGCTGAGCGGCTGCCTGGGTGATGCCGTCGATGTGAGCCTTGGTGTAGCCTTCGCTGGCGTCGCCGATGAGGATAGCGCCGATCTTGATCTTGGAAACGTCGCCGGTCACGGTGGGAGCTACGCCGTTGACTGCGCCCTGAGCTGCAAGCTCCTTGGTGCCTTCAAAGCCGTAGGGCAGGCCTGCGCCGTCGCCGGTGGGTTCTTCGTTCTCGCAGGAAGCCATGGTCAGCGCAACTGCAACCACCATCAGGCAAGCGAGAAACAGGGAAAGGAATCTTTTCATGTGTTTTACCTCTCTTGTATATTGTATATTTTGTTTTTTATACGAATTGAATGCCCTCTGCCTGAGACATGGCGCCGATCCGCGCCAGGGATTCCACGCGGAAGCCGCTGTCTCTCAGATCCTTGCCCCCGTTCTGGAAGGCCTTTTCGATGACGATCCCCGCGCCAACGGGAGTTGCCCCCGCGTCGCGGATCAGCTTCAGCAGAGCGTTCAGTGCGCTGCCCTTGGCCAGGAAGTCGTCGATGACCAGCACCCTGTCCCCGGGGGAAAGGAAATCCTTGGACACCACGATGTCGTAGGAGCGCTGATGGGTGTAGGAATAAACCTCTGCGGTATATACGTCTGCGTAAATGTTGTTGGTCTTGGTCTTCTTGGCGAACACCACGGGACAGCCGAAGTGGATCGCCGTCAGACAGGCGATGCCGATGCCGGAGGCCTCGATGGTTAAGATCTTGTTGATACCCTCATCCTTGTAAAGGCGGTAGAACTCCTTACCCAGCTCGGAAAGGAAGGCCACGTCGATGCGGTGGTTCAGAAAGCAATCCACCTTCAAAACGTCTCCCGCGCCGATCTTCCCCTCGGAAAGGATCTTATCCTCCAAAAGCTTCATACCTAACCTCCAATAAAAAGAATAACACGCCTGCACGAAAAAAGCAAGCGTGGTGCATTAAACCGGAAGCGTATTCCCGGCAAGTTTCCAAATTTTATTCGTCTTACAGCGGATCAACATACGAAATGCCCCCGTATTCGACATATAAAACTTAAGTTTATTATACAATTCTTTTTTGGATTTGTAAATAGTTTTTTGCATTTTTTTGAAGTTTCTGTAAGAAAAACAAGACGGGGCGTGGTTTGCCCCGTCTTTTTGTGGATAAAGTCAACGGTTATTGCAGGAAACCGTCCAAACGTCGAAGGCGAAAAATAGGAACCTCATCCACCATTCGCAGGCGAATGGTCCCCCGAAAGCAATCGACCGAAGGGAGATTTCTTTTCCCCATAGGGGAAGGCGAGGCTTGCTTCGCAAGCGAAAATGATCGTATGCCCCTTCGGGGCGGCTCCCCTCCTTTGCTTCGGCTAAGCAGGATCGAACGCTTTTCGCGCACGCCGAAGGCGGGCTCTTGCCTTCCCCTATGGGGAAGGGGGACCACTACGAGACGGAAAACCTTGCGTCGGCTTGCTTTGGTCTCTCTCGTAGTGGTGGATGAGGTTCCTATCGTTCAAAAAACGATTTATCGTTTTTGATGTCAGCGAAATGATACAACGCATATGACGAAAGCGGTGCGCTGACTTGGGATGAGGTTCCGCTTACAAAAAACGCCACCCGAAAGGATGACGTTTTAATACGGTATTTCACTTCAAAAATCTCAATGCATACGCCAGATCCTTCTCCAGCGCCGCCTTCAGTTCCCCGTTTTCAATGGAAACGGCATCAAACGCCGCCTGCAGGCCATCCGCCGTGGGCTGTGCTTCTGCAAGCCCCGTTGCCAACAGGTCAAGGCCGTCTTCCGGGAACAGGTAGGAAAGATCCTCCACCCGCCTTGTCAGGAAGGCGATACAGCCCTGTGCCGTCCCCTCGGTGCCCTTGGGAACAGCCGCCTCACGGAAGCACTCCCGCAAAGTCTTGTCATACCCGCAATAGGAGATATACCGCAGGGTAAAGCCGGAAACGCCGATGGCGTCCGTGGAATAGGGCATATAGTTCTGCTCCATAATGGAGGTGCTGCTTGCCCGCACGTAATAGCCCACACCCAGCACCACGTCGGCGTGTTCCGTCACGGGGTGGATCTGCTGCGCGTAGCCCAGTTGATACTCCGTGTTGTCGCCGTAGATCATGGGGTAGATGGCGTCGGCATACCCATCTTCCGCCCACTTTTCCACGTCTTGATACACGTATTTCTGACGGTCGGTATATTCCGCAAAGCAGGTAAAGCTCACCTCTACCCGGGGTGCGGCTTCCTTCACCGCCTCGTAGAAGGCCTTGGCGTACCCGCTGATGATATCACGGCGGTAGGCGCACCAATCCTCCCACAGAGGGTCGTTGATGCTCAAAAGCTTGGGGTCCTTGCCGAATTTTGCCTCAAAGCCCTTGGAGCCGGGACATTCGTAGCCGAAATCCTCGTAGTTATGCACCTGGTAGTAGATGGGCAGGGGGTAGCGGATGTAGTCCACCTGGATGCCGTCAAAATCATACTTGGTCACCAGCTCCCTTGCCACCGCCAGGTTAAAGGCCTGCACTTGAGGGTAGGAGGGCTCCAGGGTCTGCCCGCCGGAGGCGTCCACCTTCTGCCCCTTTTTGGAGACCATAAGGTACTCCCCGTACAGGTTCACGAAATGCTCCTCGGGGTATTCCACCGAGGCCACGGCGGAAGAAAAGCCGTTTACCATCACGGTAAGCTTGATCCCTTCCTCCTTACAGATCCGGGAGAATGCCTCCAGCACGTCAAAGCCCTGCAGGTCGGGGTGCATCACCATCCCCCGGATCTCCGAGGGGTAGGCCGCCCAGCCGTAGGCGGTGTTATCCACGATGAGACCGTTCAGCCCCACACGCTTGGCGTACCTCACCGCTTGGCGGACGGTATCCTCGTTGGTGTAGTGAAGCAAGGGAGAGCCGTCGTAGTTCAGTTCCCCAACGGTGACCCAGGCCTCGCGGTTTTGCAGCGTCAAGGCGGGGATGCAGACGATCCTTGCGCTGTCTGCCAGGGAAGCCGCCTCCAGCAAGGCCTCTCTGTTTGGCAGGTCGCCCAGGGCGGCAAAGGCTTCCTTGGCTTTTTGCAAGGCGGCATCCGCCTCTGCATAGTGGATATGAGCCAGTGCGTCCTTCCGTTCCCCGTAGGTCTCCTCCAAAGCGGCAAGCTGTGTTTCCAGCCTTGCGGCAATGATGGCGGGGGTCTCGATGAAGGTCACCGTTTTATTCTTCAGATGGACGTACTTCCCCACCTCTGCGGCAGAGGCCAGGGCGTCCCCCTTATATCCCTTGGCGGTGATGGCCATGCCGCCCTTGGGGATCTCTCCCCCGCCTGCGGAATGGGTCTCCACGCTGACCACGTAGCCCTCCTTGTTCACCAGCACCTGGGTGAGATTGGTGCCCTTGGGAGCCAAAGCAAACCGGGTATCGTGGGACACTGCGGACAGGGCGTCTCCCATGTCCTCGTCCACCAGGTCCGCAACAAATTTCTCTGCGGAATAGGTTGCGGGGCGGGTGATATAGGTAGCCGCATCCCCCACCTTCACCTTCCGCAGGATGCTTTCGTAGGTACTGCCCGCTCCCACGGCCAGCACGAAGCCTCCCGCGGGGATCTTGGTATTGCCGGAGGTCTCCGTTCCCGAAGGATTGACCTCCACCACCACCCCGTTCTGCACGGCGATCTCCGTACCCCACTGATTACTGCAGGTAGTATCGGAGTACCATCCCTCGTCGAACAAAAAGCCCACGGCTTCCTCGGTACGGGTGGCATTGGTATACCCCACGCGGACGTGGATCTCCTCCCCAAAGGAGACGTAGCCGTCCCCCAAGGGCACGGGCATCCCGCCGGAATAGCGGGCGGTATCTCCAAGGGCGGTCTCCGGCACTTTGCACTCATAAAAACGCACCACGATACCGTCTTCGGGGACGTAGGGGGCATCCCCCATCATGGTCACGATGCTGTTCACCACGGCGATATCCGTATATTCTCCCTCTCGGGGCAATTCAAAATCCGGGTCGGTGAACACGTAGACTCCCGCTTCCGTGGGGATCTCGTTGATCCCACGTACCTCCAGGGCGTCGTTTTTGCCAAGCTTCACCGTTTCCTTCTTCCCCGAAGGGGCCTCCGAGGAGGTTTCGGCACTGCTTTCCCCGGAAGAACCGGTTTCCTGCACCCCGCCGCTTTCGCAGGCGGCCAGGCAGAGGGTCAGCAGGGCCAGGGTCAATGACAGCCATTTTTTCATTCTTTAGTCTCCTTTTCCTTTGATGAGGACGGACAGGGGCTTATACACCAGGAAGGTCAGCCCCGTTACGATAACGCCCTTCAGCAGGGTAAAGGGCAGGTTGAAGATCAGCAGGCATTCCTCCAGGGTATCCACCGAGGGGAGCAATGCGCTGTACATCCCCACGATGGTCTCCATGGGGATCATGGTGGCGGCGTAGAAGGGGTACGTAATGAACAAATTGATGGGAAAGCTCAGCGCCGCAGAGGCCACAGCCCCCGCCACACTGCCCAACAAGGCCCCCGAGCGGTTCTTTTTCAGGCGGTAGAGGTATCCTGCGGGCAGGACGAAGGCTGCACCCAGCAGGAAATTTGCCAACTCACCCACCCCGCCGGTGGTGGTCATGGTGACGTTGATGAGGTTTTTGAGCAGGCACACCAGCACTCCCCACCAGGGGCCCAAGGCGAAGGAGGCGATGAGGGCGGGCAGCTCGGAAAAGTCCATTTTGATAAACCCCGGGATCAGAAAGGGCATGGGGAAGGACAGCAGCATCAGCACCGCCGAGGCGGCGCCCATCATGGCCGTTGCGGCGATGGCACGGGGAGAGACGGTTTTACGTGTTTTCATAGGAAATACTCCATCTTAATAGTTGGGGGCACTTAAGAACCTTTCTTGAAAGAAAGGTTCTTAAGAATCTCCAAAGAACTTTCCCTGCCGAAAACTACCGTTTTCGGGAGAATATTTTTATGTTTTTCCTCACAATGTGCAGGGATCCAAGGGGGATCATCCCCCTTGGCGGGGTTCATAAGGGGCAGCGCCCCTTAAAGCCCTACGTTCAGGAAAAACAAGAGCGCCCCGTAAAAATACGGGGCGCTTGTTTGAAAAAGCAATACGTTTCTTTCATCCGGACTATACCGTCGGTACGGGAATCACACCCGTTCCTGCCGAAGATGAGGCATCAGCCGCATCTTTTAGGCTCGCAGACTTTTACTGCCGATAGGGAATCACACCCAACCCCGAAACGATCCAAATTCAGTTGTAACGGCTGATTACTCGATGATCTGGGTAACGACGCCGGAACCAACGGTACGGCCACCCTCACGGATAGCGAAACGCAGGTTCTGCTCCATAGCGATGGGGGTGATCAGCTCAACGTTCATAGCAACGTTGTCGCCGGGCTTACACATATCAACGCCTTCGGGAAGGGTGATAACGCCGGTAACGTCGGTGGTTCTGAAGTAGAACTGGGGTCTGTAGTTGGAGAAGAAGGGCTTATGACGGCCGCCTTCCTTCTCGGACAGAACGTAAACCTGACCAACGAACTTGGTGTGGGGCTTTACGGAGCCAACCTTACACAGAACCTGGCCTCTCTCGATATCTCTCTTCTGGATACCACGGAGCAGACAGCCGATGTTGTCGCCTGCTTCAGCGTAGTCCAGCAGCTTACGGAACATCTCGATACCGGTAACAACGGTCTTGCGGGTCTCGGAGATACCAACGATCTCAACTTCCTCGTTCATCTTGATCACGCCACGCTCTACACGGCCGGTAGCAACGGTACCACG
>JAFXBC010000021.1 GCA_017516825.1 Clostridia bacterium
CATCAGACTCGTCTCATATCCCTCAACCTGCTATCGCAGGTCTCGGTTTTGCTCCGTTCGCTACGCTCACCTACGCAAAACTTCGACTCGCCCTTCGGGCTCCCTCAGGATGACACGCTGACGTTGGAAGCACTCCCCCCTACACTACCCACCGCAGTTCCAAAAACGACTTGTCGTTTTTCACGTCGGCGAAACAAACTCCGCATACATCCAAAGCCATGCGCCCCACGCTTAGATCCCAAGGTTCCAAAAACGACTTGTCGTTTTTGACGTCGGCAAAACAAAACCACGCATACATCCAAAGCCGTTCGCCGACTTGGTTACTCAAAAATAAAATTCACGTCCCCGGAGAACAGGGTCATGACCCCGCGGTAAATGATATCCGAGCGGTCCTCGAAGGCCTCCCGCAGCTTTTCCGCGTATTCGTGGGTAGCGGCGTAGACGGAGGTGGAAAACAAGGTCTTACTGCTGTCGCTGATGGTGCAGGTCACCGTCCAGCCGGAGCCTGTGGGGGTCACGGTGCTGTGATACTTCACCCCGCGGCGCTTGGAGACCAGCACTCTCTGGGCGTGGCGCAGGATCCTGTCCCGCACGTCGGTGGGAAGCTCGTGGCCGTACATATCCAGAACGGCTCTCCCCTCACCCGTGACGGTGTAGAGGACTTCCCCGTCCTCTCCCTCCCCCACGGCGGTGATCTGCTCCTGAAGCACCAGATCCGAGAAGGCGGCGGCAAAGTCAAAATAGGTCACCAGGCCGTCCTGCTGGATCATGTCGTTGAGCACGGTGAATTCCACCGGCTCCTCCACGTTGCCGAGAATATATAAAATGAAGATCTTCGCTTGCGTGCGGATCGCTTTTTCGTCCATAACGATACCCTTTCCTTTTGGGGGATTCCCCGTCAATTTTACATTATAAAACATTTTTCTCCCTTTTGCAAGTGGTTTTTTCTATCAAAACACCCCGCCTGCGGTTTTATTTACATTTTCATATTGAAATCTTTCCGTTTTGTGGTATAATCATAATGAATTCATGTATGTATTTTTGGAGGCGCTTATGGTTTTGAGCTTTGCGGGGGGCGTTGCCCTCCCCACGAGAACCGACGCTTTGAAAAACAGCCTGCTTCTGCAGAAGGTTCCTCAGGTGATGCTTCCCCTGGGAGATGCGGAGGAGGCTTATACCCTCACGGTGTGCGAGGGCGAGGAAGTCCCCGTTGGCGGCCTTGTGGCCAAGCTGGGGGACGGCACTCCCATTTACAGCTCCATTCCCGGGGTGGTCACCGGCGTGTTCGAAAAGGACGGGATGCACTACCTTTCCGTGGAACGGACGGAAAAAGAAGCCGACCTCTCCCCCCTTCCCGCCAGAGAGCCGGAAAGCAAGCGTTTGGAGGAGCTGACGGCAGAGGAGCTGTTGGAATCCATCAAGACCCTGGGCGTCCTCGACCTTTGGAGCGGGGATTGGCTGTGGCGCAGGCTTGCCCCTTTGGTAGGCAAGATCCGCCGCGTGGTGGTGGATACCACCGACGATTCCGGCTGGTCCTTTACGGAATACCGCTCCTCTCTCCGCCATCCCGGGGAGATCCTGGGGGGCATCAAGGTATTGCTCCATCTGCTGGGCGGCTCCAAGGCGGTTCTGGTGGTGGATAATAACAGGCCCAAGATCAAGGAAGCCTTTTCCACCATGATCAACGACCCCGCTCTGATCGTTATGGCAGAAACGGAGGTCAAATACCCCATACGGGACGAGACCCTCTACGAGGCGTTGTATATCCGCCATCTGAAGAAGGGCTCCACCGCAGAATCCGAGGGCGTGCTGTTTTTGAAAGCGCAGACCGCCGCACAGCTTTACACCTCCCTGCTCACCGGCATCCCCCAGCTCACCCGTACGGTGACTGCCTGCGGAGAAGGCTTCGGCAAGAACGCCGTCCTGGACATCCCCATGGGGACTCCCTGGAAGACGGTGCTGGAGGCCGCTCTGTTCAAGGGCGGGGCATACCGCACCATGGTGAACTCCCCTCTTCACGGCAAGCAGGCGGAAGGCGCCATGGACGGCAGGGCGGAGGCGGTGTTCGCTTCCCTGCCTCTGACGAAAAAGCCCTCCCATTGCATTTCCTGCGGCCGCTGTGCAGAGGTCTGCCCCATGCGGCTGACCCCCTACAAGAGCCTTACCCAGCACAGCTATCTTTCCGCCAAGCGTCTGGCCGCCGTCTGCATGGATTGCGGCTGTTGTGAATACGTCTGCCCTGCCAATATCCCCCTGCGGGAGCATATCGCCCGCCACAGAAACACCAAGTAAGGGGCAGAAAGGATCCTTCTTATGAAATTCGTTTCCTCTCCCAAAACAAAAAACGCCCTGGCGCTGGATCTGTTCATCGCCTTGATCCCGGTGGCCCTGTGGGCGGTATACCTGTTCGGCGGCCGGGCCGCAGTGCTGATGGGCATCTGCGGAGGGTGTTCCTTCCTGCTGGACTTCCCGGTGCAAAAACTGATTTTGCGCCGTCATTTCGGGGAGGCACTCTCCCCCTTCCCCTTCCTGGCGGGGGTGCTGACAGCCCTTTGGTTCCCCGTGACGGTGCCCCTGTATTACCCCATGATCGCCTCGGGCTTTGTGGTGGTTGCCAGGGCTTTGTACGTTTGGTTCGGTCACAGGATCCTATGTCCTTCGGCTATCGCCGCCGCTGCGCTGGGTCTGATGTACCCACAGGAAATGACACGGTTTACCCGCCCTTTTGCCTATTTTGACCCATTTGAATGGGTAATAGATCCCGAATTGGTCTCCGCTTATCAAGTGAAGACCCCTTTTGACGTGCTTATGGGAGGCTCCATGTATGCCGACGGCGTGTTCGCCCAGCTTTACGGATTTGCCTCCGGCGCGATCGGCACCGTGGCGGTGGCCTGTCTGCTCTTTGGCTTCGGCTGGCTGATGTACCGCAAGGTGATCCCCTGGCACACCACCGTCACCTATCTGGGCACTCTTTTGGTGCTGGCCATGGCCTTCTCTCCCGCGGAGACGGAGATGACGGAATACGGCTATATGTACCTCCTTTGCGGCGGGATTGCCCTGGGAGCGGTATTCCCTCTGAACGATCTTTCCATCACCCCCAGAACCAAGAGCGGCAAGGTGCTGTTCGGTATGCTGGCGGCGGTGTTTACCTTCCTGTTCCGTAAGTATACGGGAGGCGACGGGGTGCTGTTTGCCATCCTGTGTGCAGGGCTGTTCACTCCCCTTCTGGAAGCCCTCACCAAGCAATCCGATTACTACCGCCTGCGGAAGAAGGACATCGTCTTTGCCGCAGAACCGCCTCTCCCCTCCCCCGCCAAGGAAAAAGCGGAGGAGGTTACAGAGGAGCCCGAAACCCAAACAGATGTTCTCCACAACTGGGAGGAGGTCACCGTTATGGATATCAACGACGAGGAAGCAACCGATGAACAAGAATGAGATCATCACCCTGTCCATCACCGACATCAACCCCGACGGCAACGGTGTGGGCAGAGGCGAAAACGGCGAAGTGGTATTCGTACCCCTCACCGCCCCGGGAGACCTGGCAAAGGTGAAGATCATCAAGTGCGCCAAGAATTACTTCGTAGGGCGTTTGGAGGAGCTTGTCTCCCCTTCCCCGTTGCGGGTGGAGCCGGATTGCCCTGCTTACCACCGTTGCGGCGGCTGTGTGTACCGCCACCTATCAGAGGAAGCGGAATTGCAGATCAAAAAGCAGACGGTGGAAAACGCCTTCAAGCGGATCGGCCATCTGGAGGTCACCGTGGCGGACACCGTGTCCTTCGGTTTCTCCAATTACCGCAACAAGGTGGTTTACCCCCTCGGGCGGAACAACAACGGCGACGTGACCTTCGGGTACTACGCCCGCCATACCCACGCCATCGTGGAGCATGAGACCTGCCCCTTGCAAGAGGATCTGTTTTCCGAGATCGCAATGTTTCACGTGAAACAATCCGAGAAACACCATATTCCCGCGTGGAACGAACAGACGGGAAAAGGGATCCTCCGCCATATCGCCATGCGAAAGAACCAAAAAGACGAATATTTCGTCTGCTTCGCCGCCGCAAAGGCCTTCCCAAAGGCAAACTTGCTGGCCGAGGAGCTGATGGAAGCCTTCCCGCAGGTCATCGGCGTGGCTTTGAACGTCAATCCCAAGGGGGACAACGTGATCTTCGGGGCAGAAACCCACCATTTGGCGGGAGAAGCCACTCTGCAGGACACCCTTTGCGGGAAGGAATTTTCCATATCTCCCACGGCGTTTTACCAGGTGAACCCGGAATGTACCCAAGCCTTGTACCAAAAGGCCGCAGAATTGGCGAATCTCCCCGAAAACGGGGTGCTTTTGGATCTGTATTGCGGCGCAGGCACCATCGGGCTTTCCATGGCAGGGGAGTCCAACAAGCTTTGCGGGGTGGAGATCATCCCGGAAGCGGTGGAAAACGCCAAGATCAACGCAAGAGTCAACCAAAGAGGGGAGAGCAACACCCTTTTCCTCTGCGGAGACGCCTCTTTGGGAGTGGTTGCCTGCAGAAAAGCCTTCGGCGACCCCGACGTCATTGTAGTCGATCCGCCCAGAAAAGGCCTGTCCGACGAAGTCATCAAAACCCTGCTGGAGGTCGCGCCCAAGAAGATCATCTACATCTCCTGTAACCCCGCAACCCTTGCCGCAAATTGCGAAAAATTGAGCTATACTTACGAAATCGGGGAAGTTACCCCATTCAATATGTTCCCGAGGACGGGGCATGTCGAATCGATCGTGTGTCTCGAAAGGAGATAATATATGTTAGCAATGGCAAATTATTTAGGCGCCTATCCTCTTGGGGCAGAATTGGAAATAGACGGCATAAAAATCATGCAACTCGAATGGAAAACTTTATGCCGTCCGACTATTTTATCTTTTGGAAAAGCAATCCAAGGCGCAAATCCTATGTTTTCGCGTGTTTTCGTTGCGGTTGAAAACGATAAGGCTGTTTTCTTTGTGGCAAACGAACGCGGCATAGGCAAATATCATATTTGGTCTTTTTCTGATAAAGTTATCAGAAAACTTCGCGAACACAAAAAACTGCGAATTGAAAAGTAGGGGCGATTCACGAATCGCCCGCCAAGTATATTTCACTGTGAAAACGTTTCACTGTGAAAATATTTCACGTGAAACAATTGCTTGCCCCCTTAAAGACCCACGTAGCAGAGGATTTTTAAGTCTATTCCCCTCAAACCTTTCAAGTATACTTAGGTTTTCAAAACGGGACGCCGTGGACGTCGTCCCCTACGAATACGCATATAGCGTCCACAAAATCGCACCGTGTTCCCACGCAACCAGATGGGCACAAATCGGTTTTCTCGCTGTAATGATTGCGAGAGAAAATGCCGTGCTTTCCGCCATCCCCATTTCGGGTTCGTAGGGACCGTCGTCCCCTACGAATACGCATATAGCGTCCACAAAATTGCACCGTGTTCCCACGTAATCAGATGGGCGCAAATCGGTTTTCTCGCCGTAATGATTGCAGGAGAAAATGCCGTGCTTTCCGCCTCCCCATTTCGGGTTCGTAGGGGCCGACGTCCACGGCGGCCCAAAAAATCCACACTCAACCCAGATAAAGAAATATGTCAACCTATCGTGAAACACAGAAAGGAGCTTCCCGTGTCCCTCACAGAGCAATACATTGAAAAATACAAAGCATGGCTCAATTCCATGCTCTCCGACTGCAGGGAAACAGTAGAGCGCACGGAACGGATCCTTTGCGGCGTGAACATTGAGGTAGAATCCCACGATTATATGCGGGCGGATCTTTCCGGTCACGGCCAATTATCCCGCATTACCTTCACAAAAGGGGAGCTAGCCTACACCTGCCAATGCTGTGACGCCCCCACCGGCTTCTTCCCTCTGTTTTTAGTAGGGAAGTGGTATATCTGCTTCCGCAGAAGTCTCTATGGCTTTGTTTTGCTGGATTGTGAAACGGTATTGCCGGAACATGAGTATTTTCCCGAAGGTGTTCTTCACGATCAGGAATCTTTCATTGTTTGTTCCGCCCGTCAAATCGAGAATCTTCTCGTGTTCGGCGGTTGTTATTGGGCCTGTCCCGGCGAATGTTTTGTCTTTGATTACGAAGCCAAGCGGTTTCTCCGGCTCTCCAAGCTGTATCCCGGGTTTGCGTTGGATAGGGAAGAAGTCAGGGAGAAAACCCTGATCCTTCACGGGGAAGATCAAAACGGCAACAAACAGCAGATCTCCCTTTCAAAGGAAGACTTGCTTGCCGCCTTAGAGACCCGCGGGGCAGAGGATTTTTAAGTCTATTACCATTAAACCTTTCAAGTATACTTATGTTTTCGCAACGGGACGCCGTGGACGTCGTCCCCTACGAATACGCATATAGCGTCCATAAAATCGCACCGTGTTCCCACGCAACCAGATGGGCGCAAATCGGTTTTCTCGCCGTAATGATCGCGAGAGAAAAGGCCGTGGTTCCCACGATCCCATTTCGGGTTCGTAGGGGCCGACGTCCACGGCGGCCCAAAAAATCCACTGTATCCCGGGTTTGCGTTGGATAGAGAAGAAATCAGGGAGCAAACCCTGATCCTTCACGGGGAAGATCAAAACGGCGAGAATCAGCAGATCTCCCTTTCAAAGGAAGACTTGCTTGCCGCCTTAGAGACCCGCGGGGTAGAGGATTTTTGAGCCCTATACCCTTAAAAATTTCAAGTATACTTAGATTTCTAACGGGCGATTCGTGAATCGCCCCTACAAATAAAGATTAGAATTCCATCCTATAACGGCAAACACACGAAAAAACCACTGTATTTCTGCAATCCTGTCCATCTTCCGTAGGGGCGATTCACGAATCGCCCGCCAAACGAAGCAATACTTCACAGAAAGGGAAGACCATGAAACACTATTTTGAACGTAGCAGAAGAAGAAACACCTTTTCCTACCGCAGGGCGCCGGAAAACCCGCTGGATATCCTGTACGGCATGATCGCATTGATCGCCGCCTTAACCGCTTACCCCGCGGCAGAAACTCCTCACGGACTTATTTATTGGGGGCTCGGCATTGGGCTTCTCACCATGCTCTATTTCTTCTACTTTAACCGTGTGAAAGCTAAGGTGTATATCGAAGACGGCGTTCTTTACAGAAAAGGCGTCTTCTTCGGTTTCCGCACCCAATTGACAACGGAATACATCAAGGGTGTGATCTACAAAAAGACCCTGCTGGGGGACTCCATTCTCATTCTCTCCAACGATTGTGCGGGGAAGCCCAGCACCTGGTCGAAAAGCGTCGTGGTGGTGTTGGATACCCCAAACAACCGTGATCTTTTGCACTATCTCAAGGATCGGGACAAGGAAGAATTTTTGATCTGAAGTTCCGTTTCTTTCAAGTATACTTAGGTTTTCAACCGGGCGATTCGTGAATCGCCCCTACAAAAAAAGGCGTAGCAGAAGAAAGATCGTATGTTCGCCGTTCTGCTGACAAGCCTCCTTTTTCGCCGCACTATCCTCTATACAGTAGGGGCGATTCACGAATCGCCCGCCCAATAAACACCTATGAAACATTTTTGTGATCTACATACCCATTCATACTATTCCGACGGAACCTTTTCTCCCGCGGAGCTGATTGCCGAGGCCGAACGGCTTTGTCTTTCCGCCGTGGCCCTATGCGACCACAACACCGTGGAGGGAGTCCCCGCATTTTTACAAGCCGGGGAGAGCAGTCCCGTGGCCGCCGTCCCCGGGGTGGAGTTATCCACCGACTACGGGGAAACGGAGCTTCACATCCTGGGGCTGTTCCTGCCTGTGGAAAGCCTTCCCGAGGTACAGGCCTACACGGAAGCACTTCTGGATAAAAAAGCCCAAAGCAACCGCGAGCTCATCGCCCGCCTGCAGAAGGACGGCTACGAAATTACCTTTGAGGAGGTGGCAAGCCTCACCCCCAAAGGCAGGTTCAACCGCTCCCATATCGGTGCAAAGCTGACGGAGAAGGGCTACGTTTCCTCGGTGAAGGAGGCCTTTGCCACCCTGCTTGCCAAGGAAAGTCCCTACTACGTTCCCGTGAAACGGATCCCTTCCTTGGAGGCCATCGCCTTTCTGAAGTCTATTGGTGCCCTGCCTGTGCTGGCACATCCCTTGCTGGATCTGAGCAGGGAAGGGCTGACGGGATTCCTGCCCCGGGCTGTGGAGGCAGGCCTTGCGGCGGTGGAGGTGCTTCACCCCGCCCACGGCAGGGAAGAACAGGCCCTCGTCACCGATCTGATCAAAAAATACAACCTTCTCCCTTCCGGGGGAAGTGATTTCCACGGCACCCGCAAGCCCGACGTGGCCATGGGAATGTGTCACGTTCCCACTGGATTTTATAATCGTTTATCTACATCTATCAAGTAAATTGAGGTATATCCATGCTTAACTGTCCCTACGCCAAGAAATGCGGCGGCTGTCAGCTGCAAAATATGACCTACGAGCAGCAGCTCTCTCACAAGCAGGTGAAGGTGATCCGCTTGGTGGGGAAGCTCTGCCACGTGGAGGAGATCATGGGCATGGAGACCCCCTCCCGCTACCGCAACAAAGCCACCCACGCCTTCTCTTTCTATCGGGGCAAGGTGATCTCCGGGCTGTACCAAGCCTCCGACCGCAAGGTGATCCCCGTGACGGATTGCCTGTTGGAGGATGAAGCCGTCGCCCCCATGGCGGCCACCCTTCGTAAGCTCGCCGCCACCTTGAAGATCCCCGTCTACGACCTGCAAACGGGGAAGGGGAACTTGCGTACCCTGTTGGTGCGGAAGTCCTTCTCCACCGGGGAAGTGATGGCGGTGGTGGTGACAAAATTCGACAAATTTCCCCAAAAACAAGCCCTCGCGGAGGCGTTTTTGAGGTCTCACCCGGAACTTACCACCCTGGTGTGGAACGTGAATCCCACGGATACCCCCGTGTTTTTGGGGAACAAGAGCGAGGTTCTCCACGGCAAGGGCTATATTACAGACACCCTCTGCGGATTGCAGTTCCGTGTCAGCCCCGCCTCCTTCCACCAGATCAACCCCGTGCAGACGGAGGTGCTTTACGGCAAGGCCAAGGAATTTGCCGCTTTAACGGGGAAGGAACGGGTGGTCGACGCCTATTGCGGCACGGGAACCATTGGCCTGACCCTGGCAAGGGATGCAAAAGAGATCATCGGGGTGGAGACCAACCCCCAGGCGGTGGCGGACGCCATGGAAAACGCCAAGCAAAACGGCGTTACCAACGCGAAATTCATCTGCCGTGATGCGGGGCAGTTCCTGGAGGAGGCGGCAAAACGCAAGGAGAAGATCGACGTGGTGGTCACCGACCCGCCCCGCGCAGGCTGCAGCAAGCAGTTTTTGCAGTCTCTCCTTGCCCTCGCCCCCAAGCGCGTGGTGTACGTCTCCTGCAACCCGGAAACCTTAGCAAGGGATTTGTTCACCCTCTCCAAGGGCGGGTATCAGGTGAAAACCGTACAACCGGTGGATATGTTCCCCCAAACGGGACACGTTGAAACGGTCGTTTGTCTCACTAGAAAGTAATATGAGGTGCGCATATGAATGATATAGAGTTGATTTATGGCAAAGTAAAAGACAAGTACAATTTGACTTTGACCAATTCCCTCGCTCTAAACGAGGGATTTACATGGGATGTCCCTGTTATTTATGGCGAATTTCAACAAGGGCGGTTTTGGTTGTACGCCGATGAGGATGTTCCTAATCCTCACGGCATAGAATTTGTCTTTTCTGTAGACTACGAAAAGCGAACTTGCTTTAGAAAGCGATTGAAAAAATGTCACACTCATTGGCACCCGGATACCATAGAACAAGCCATTAAGGATGTAGATGAACTTATGCTTGGCAAACATCCATTCGTGAAGTGAGACTTTAAGGTATTACAACCCCCATTTTTTGACCATTTGGGAGCCTTTGCTCTCTTGACCCACGCGAAATGTGTGGTTTGTTTGAGTAGGGAAAAGGCCGACGATTATATTCGTATATCCGTTCATACAAAGGATTTACAAGCGAAAGCCAACTGACTGACAAATAAGAATCTGACAGAAAGGTGTGCAAAAATGAAAAGAATCGATAGAATCGGAAAATTCTTTAATTTATTCTTAGGGATCCTATATATTCCGCTTTCACTCTTCAGTTGGCTTTTACAGATGGCTTCTGAGAGCACAATGGGTGCAACCAACCCGCTTTATATAAATTTAATAAATATATTTTGTGTGATAGCTTTTTTGATTCCGTTGCTGTGCATTGCGGGGATACTTTTATCCATAGTTTTAAGAAGAAAGGGACGTAGTGTTTTTTCGCTTGTAATTCAATTTTTACCGCTCGTTATTTTCTTGCTTAATCTTCTTTTGTTAGCTGTCGCTAAATCACTCCCTGCGGTGATATAAGAAAGTATGCAAATTCCAATATATCAATCACATTTGTAGACTCCCTACCTAAAGGGACAACTGTCGAGTGTGTGGTTTGTCTGACGAAGAAATAAGGGTATATTTTACAGCAGTACAGCGAACATATCAAAGCGAGTCCCAACAATGAATATATAGGGAGGATCGGCTTATGATCATTAAGTCCATATCTCAAATTGCAAAAATTGATACCAATGGAATCACTTTTGACGACGGGAAAATCTTAAGGTTTTTAGAATGTGTTGAAACATTCCAATCCTTATATCCAAATAGCAATACTACATGCGTGGCAGAAAGAGACATAACAGCAAAACCCCCATTCTTCGAATTTTTTACAGCTGACGAACATATCAAAATTATATTTGACGGCAAAGGCTTGTTTTCAAAATCCAAGAACAGAAAGGTGTTTCACGATTTTCAAAAACAAATTCTTGGGTTAGGGTTTAGAACTTACGATTTGAGTTAATATGTTTTCCGCGTTATTACGATAATTCTTTAGCTTCAAAAAGGTACATCAAACTCTTATGAGATCCCGCCTGCGGCGGTTTTTGCCGCTCAGCTTCGCTTCGACTGCAAAAACTTCGACGTGCGCGGAGATGACTGCAATACGTAGCCACATCTACTACGACCCGCGCGTGCTCAGGATGACGGTTGGGGTGGGTTTTGTCGTCACCCTGAGCGAAGCAGGCGTGGAATAATGTTGCACCTTAGGTTGC
>JAFXBC010000022.1 GCA_017516825.1 Clostridia bacterium
CCGGCTGTGGCCTTAACCTCGACCATGCCGTCGCCGATGGACAGGACCGATACGTCGAAGGTACCGCCGCCCAGGTCGTAAACCATGATGGTCTGGTCGTCTTCCTTCTCAACGCCGTAAGCCAGCGCAGCGGCTGTGGGCTCGTTGATGATACGCTTGACCTCCAGGCCTGCGATCTTACCTGCATCCTTGGTTGCCTGACGCTGTGCGTCGGAGAAGTAAGCGGGCACAGTGATGACCGCTTCGGTGACGGAGGTGCCCAGATAGCTTTCCGCATCTGCCTTCAGCTTCTGCAGGATCATAGCGCTGATCTCCTGGGGGGTATAGCCCTTGCCGTCGATGGTTACTTTCTTGGAAGTGCCCATCTCGCGCTTGATAGAGCTGATGGTTCTGTCGGGGTTGGTGATGGCCTGACGCTTTGCCACCTGGCCCACCATACGCTCGCCGTTCTTTGCGAAAGCTACGATGGAGGGGGTGGTGCGGTTGCCTTCCGCATTGGCGATAACAACAGGCTCGCCGCCTTCATATACAGCTACACAGCTGTTGGTCGTACCGAGGTCGATACCGATGATCTTTCCCATAATAATTGTCTCCTTTTTATCAATGAATGGTGATTTGTTTCAAAATTAGTTTGCAACCTTGACCATGGCACAGCGCAGGACTTTCTCTCCCCGCTTGTAGCCCTTCTGGAAGGTCTGGGTAATGACGTTTTCCCCTACCTCGGGGTTTTCCTCGTGCATGATGGCGTTGTGCACGTTGGGATCGAACTGTGCGCCGTCGCTTTCGATCTCCGTGATGTTCAGCTTGGTAAGGATGTCGGAAAGCTGTTTTGCCAAAGCCTTGATACCTTCGTCCGCCGGGGAGAACTGCATAGCCTGGGTCATGCTGTCGATGAGGGGCAGGAAGGCGGTCAACGCGTCGCCGTAGGCGCTGTTATAGCAATCCGTCTTCTCTTTTTCGCTTCTCTTGCGGAAGTTTTCGTATTCCGCGTACAGCCGCAGGTATTGGTTTTCCTTCTCCGCAAGCTGTGCCTTTGCCGCTTCCAGCTCCTTCTGGTCGCGGTGGAAGAACTTTTTGTCCTTCTTTTCTTTCCTCTCCGTTTCGGGAGCTTCCGCTTCGGCCGCTTTCGCTTCCGTTTCGGGTGCTTTCGCTTCCGTTTCGGGTGCTTTCACTTCCGTTTCGGGTGCTTTCACTTCCGTTTCGGGGGTCTGCTTAGTTTCCTCCATGAGGGTTCTTCCTTTCTTCTTCCGTCGATCCGGGGATCTTCGCCCCATCGGGGAGCGCGATCTGCTCCGTGAGCCCTGCGGCAAAGTAATCCAGGGATGCGACGACTTTTTTATAATCCATTCTCTGGGGGCCGATAACGCCGATGGCACCCACCACCTTGCCTCCCACCGTAATGGGGTGGAACACAAAGCCGGTGTCCGGCGGAGCGAACTCGTTTTGCTCGCTGTCCCCCAGGATCACGCTGGTCTGACCGGGTACTGCGTGTTGCATCAGCTCCGCAAACCGCTGTCTCTGCTCGAACAGGGAGAGGATGCTCTGGAACTTGGCAACGTTCATAAACTCGGGGTAGGAAAGCAGCTTGGTCACACCGTCGATGTGGACCTTCTCGCTGTCGTAGGAGCCCAGCATCTCGTGTACCACGCGAAGTACCGTGGTGGCAAAGGAACGGTGGTCGCCCATCTTTTCCTCAAACTCCAGGATCACCGTCAGGTTGATCTGATCTGCGGAAAGATGCGCCAAGGTCTCGTTCAGCGCCTTCTTGGCCGTTTCCAGCAGGTCGGGGGTGATGGTCTCCATCAGCTTCACGTGGCGATTGCGGATGGTGCCGTCCTTGCAGATCATGATCAGCAAGAAGCTATTGGCATCCACGAACACCGTTTCGTACCGATCCACCGCACTGCCGTGCCCGCCCAGGAAGGCGAAGGTAGCGTAGTTGGTGATCTGCCCGATGGCCTTGGCCGCCTCGTCCATGAGTCTGCCCACTTCCACCAGCTTGCCGTTCATCACCTCGTCCAGCACCTCAAGCTCTTCCATGCCAAGGAAGTATTTCTCCATCAGGCTGTCTACGTAGGTGCGGTAGCCTTGCGCCGTGGGGACGCGCCCCGCAGAGGTGTGGGGCTGTTCCAGATAGCCCATGGCCTCCAGATCGTTCATCTCACTGCGGATGGTAGCACTGGAAAGGCTGAACTGCTTGGATTCCGTCAAGGACTTGGAGCCCACCGGGTCTCCCGTGCGGATGTAGGAGTCGATCACGGATTTCAGTATGGCTTTTTTACGTTCGGAAAGCTCCATGAGGGATCACCTTTCTGTGAACTGTTCGATTATCGAACGGTTTTTGGCACGTAAGCTGTTCGATTATCGAACAACCTTTTAGCACTTTCGGTGTCCGAGTGCTAATTCTGTCTCTATTATACCCCAATTTTGGCGTTTGTCAAGGGGGAGCGACAAATTTAATTGTGAACAATTTGTATTTTCTTTCCCCAAAAAGTATGAAAAACAAGGGATTTTTCCGTTTTCGGCTGTCTTTGGGGGTTGGCAAACAAAAAAGAGGACTGCCAACAAAGGGCGCCCTCTTTACAAACGATAAAAAATCGGGTATACTACTTTTAACAAGGAAGGGAAGGCATATGAAGGATACCGTTTTTGAAAAGATCTATACCCAAGTGAAGCGCATCCCCAAGGGAAAGGTGGCCTCCTACGGTCTGGTTGCCGCCATGGCGGGGAATCCCCGCTGGGCGCGGGTGGTTGGCTACGCCCTCCACGTGAATCCTTACCCGGGGGAGGTGCCCTGCCACCGGGTGGTGAAGAAGGACGGCTCCCTTGCAGGCGGCTTTGCCTTCGGCGGCGAGGGCGCTCAGCGAAGGCTTCTGGAAGGTGAGGGCGTGACCTTCCTCCCCGACGGACGGGTGGACATGGAAAGGTGTGCCTTGAAGATCCGTGATATTTTGACGTAAAGAAAACAGGCGAACCCGGTTTGAAAGGCTCGCCTGTGTTTTTTCATAACAATCCCACCAATAGAGGAGCTTATTCCGCCGCGGGGTCTTCCGAGGAGGGGGCTTCCGATTCCGGCACTTGGCTCAGATCGCACTTGGGGGCTTCGGTGGGTCTGTGGAGCTTCAGAGAGAAGGAGAGGTCCTCGGGAATCGTCACCAGACAAAGGCGGTCCTCCTCGTCGTACTCCACCTTCAGCCCGATGAGATAGGTCTCGAGCAAGGAAACGGGCAACAGGTAATCCTTCCCCTCAAACAGGACGGGGGCGGAAAGTCGCACGTGGTTGCCGTTGACCTCGATGAGAGAAGAATTGCGGTGGAGCACGATGCATTCCAATTGGGTGCTGTTCACCAGTCCGCCGCCGGGGAGGTACAAGGTCACCGTTTCCTCGTCCCCCGCGATGCCGAAGCCGCAGAGGGGTGCCACGTCGGAATACCGCAGGTACAGCCCGTAGCTGTTGTTGGCCTCCGTGGCGGAATAGGAGGCTCTTTTGATATTCCCGTCCTCGGTGACGATCCGCAGGGAATAAAGGGTCTCACTTTCCGCAGGGGTGGAGAATGAATACCACACGAACACGGCTATAATCAACACGATGAGCAGATACAGCACCACTGCCACGAACAAAATGGCCATCAGGGTCTGGGCGCCCCGCTTCTCGCTTTCCGTCAGGCGGGATCTTTTCTGCGGGGGCGTGGACTTGGGAGGCGCTTTTTTCGCCTTGGGCGTCCCCGTTTGGGGGCGGGGAGTGGGTCTCGTTTTCGTTTGTTCCATAAGATACCCGTCCTTTCTGCTTCTTTCCCTTCATTATATCTAAAAACGACGGGGATGTAAAGGGCTTTTCGTGAACAACGGAAATATTTTTTTCATAAGATGTAACAACTTGGGCTTTTTCCAAAAAAGCGAAAGGGGAACTTGACTTTTGAGTGATCTGACCAAACGATTTTCAGAGGGGGCAAAGCGGGCGCTGGGTGCCGCGCTTTCCTTGGCGAAGGAGATGGGCCACAGCTACGTGGGAAGCGAGCATCTGCTGGCGGGGATTTCCCTGGAGAAGGGAAGCACCGCCGCCAGATTGCTTTCCCAAAGAGGGGTGACGGAATCCGAGCTTCGCCGCCGCATCGTGGGCATCGTGGGCACGGGGGTGCGAAGCACGGTGACCACCGAGGATCTCACCCCCACCTGCCGCCGCATTTTGACCCGCGCCAATCTCTATTCCCGCCCCGGGAAGAACGCCGCCGTGGACGTGGAGCATCTTCTCATGGCGCTTTTGAAGGAGGAATGCGTGGGGAAACGGCTGGCGGAAAACTGCGGGGCGGATTCCGGGGAGCTTCTGGACATCTTAGAGGAGCTTTACGGCCGCGGGAACGAACTGCGGGCGGAGGAGGTACGTCCCATCCCCAAAAGCACCCCGCTGTTGGACCGCAACGCGGTGAATCTCACGGAAAAGGCCCTGCTGGGGAAGACGGATCCGGTGATCGGCAGGGAAAAAGAGGAGGAGCAGGTGATCAGCATCCTTCTCCGCCGCACCAAAAACAACCCCTGCCTGGTGGGGGAAGCGGGGGTGGGGAAGACCGCCATCGTGGAATCCGTGGCGGCGCGGATCGCAGAGGGCCGCGTTCCCGAAGCCCTTTTGGGGAAGCGAATCATGAGCCTGGAGATCGCCTCCATCGTGGCGGGAACCAAATACCGTGGGGAATTTGAGGAAAAGATCCGGGGGATCCTGGCGGAGGCCAGGGAATCGGAGGACGTGATCCTGTTCATCGACGAGATCCATACCATCGTGGGAGCAGGGGCGGCAGAGGGGGCTGTGGACGCCTCCAACATCCTCAAGCCCTCCCTGGCCCGAGGGGAGATCAAGCTCATCGGGGCCACCACCCAAAAGGAATACAAGCGGCTCATCGAGAAGGACGCCGCCTTGGACCGCCGCTTCCGCCGCGTGACGGTGGAGGAGCCCTCCCCGGAGGAATGTCTGCACATTTTGCGGGGACTGAAGGAGAAATACGAGCGTTTCCACGGAGTGTCCCTGACGGCGGGGGCTTTGGAAGCTGCGGTACGCCTTTCCCATCGGTATATCGGAGACCGTTTCCTGCCGGACAAAGCCATTGATCTTGTGGACGAGGCCGCGGCACGGAAGCGGATGCAGGGCGGCACGTTGGTGGATAGAGAGGATATCGCCCTTGCCGCAGAAGAAAAGACGGGGATCCCCCTTGCGGCTCTGTCCGGCGGGGAGGCGGAACGGCTTTTGCATCTGGAGGAGGCGTTGAAGCAGCGCATTCTGGGGCAGGACGATGCCGTGGAGGCGGTCTGCTCCGGGGTGCTTCGGGCCAAAACCGGGGTGCGGGAGGAGGAAAAGCCTGCCTGCTCCTTTCTGTTCATCGGAAAGACGGGGGTGGGGAAGACGGAGTGCGCCAAGGCGTTGGCGGAGCTTCTCTACGGCAAGGACGCCTTCCTCCGCTTGGATATGACGGAATACGCCGAGGCCCACAGCATTTCCCGCCTCATCGGCGCCCCTCCCGGCTACGCAGGCTTCGGAGAGGGAGGCTTCCTCACCGAGCGGGTGCGGAGAAGGCCTTATTCCCTGGTGCTGTTCGACGAGGTGGAGAAGGCGCATCCCGAGGTGCGGGGGTTGCTTTTGCAGATCCTGGACGAGGGGAAGCTCACCGATTCCGCAGGGCTGACGGTCAGCTTTCGGAATACCACCGTGGTGATGACCGCCAACGCGGGAGAGGGTGCCATGGGCATCGGCTTTGCCGCCACCCAACGGGAGGAGGCGCGGAAGCGGGCGGAGGCCTTGCTGTCTGCGGAGCTGACGGATCGGGTGGATGAGATCGCCTATTTCCGTCCCTTGGAGAAGGATACCCTGGCCAGAGTTGCCCTTTGCAGGATCGGGGAGCTTACCCGCCGTCTGAAGGAGCAGGGCATTACCGTCAGCGTGGATCCCTCCTTTTTGAGCCTGGCCTTGCAGGAAGCGGAGGGCGGGGCGCGGGCAGTCTGCCGCAGAGTGGCCAAGGCGGCGGAGGAGCTTTTGGCAAAGGGAATCCTGGACGGAACGTTGGAAAAAGAGCGGGACGTCCTCCTTTGCGGGGAAAATGGTGCCTACCGCATGAAAATTTCCCAGAAAAGCTATTGACAAAAGGAAAAAAGTGTGTATAATAGATGCCTGTAAAGCAAAAAACTTTACAGGCATTTTTTGAAAGGGATTCATTGGCATGGCACAGCGTCGGGAACTGCTTTGCAGACTGTTGGATATTTACGGCATGGCGCTGTCCGCCAGATGCAGGGACGTTCTGGAGTATTACTACGCCGACGATCTTTCTTTGGCGGAGATCTCGGAGAATACGGGGATCACCCGCCAGGGCGTTCACGACGCCATCCGCCGTGGCGAGGCGGAGCTGTTGGCTCTGGAGGAGGCCTTGGGCTTTGAGAAGAAGACCGAGAAGCTGTTCTCCCTGGCAAAACGTATGGAATCCCAAGGGGAAGTCTGCCGTGCCTACGGCGCGGAGCTGACCGCCATTATAAGCGATAACGACTGATACGAAAGGAAGGAAGAGGAATGTTCTCCAATCTTGCCGACAAGCTTTCCGAAGCTTTCAAGAAGTTCCGCAACAAGGGAAAACTCACCGAGGCCGACGTGAAGGCGGGCATGCGGGAGATCAAGCTGGCTCTTCTGGAGGCGGACGTCAACTTCAAGGTCGTCAAGGCCTTCGTGAACAAGGTGTCCGAGCGCGCCGTTGGCGCAGAGGTGTTGGAAAGCCTTCTTCCCGGGCAACAGATCGTTAAGATCGTCAACGAGGAGCTGACCGCACTCATGGGCGGCAGTAATTCCAAGCTGAATATTTCTCCCAAGCCCCCCACGGTGGTACTGATGTGCGGCCTGCAGGGCTCGGGTAAGACCACCCACACCGCAAAGCTGGCCAAGATGTATAAGAAGCAGGGCAAGAACCCCTTGCTGGTGGCCTGCGATATCTACCGTCCCGCCGCCATCAAGCAGCTGCAGGTGGTGGCAGAGCAGGTTGGCGTTCCCGTGTTTGAGCGGGGCACCCAGAAGCCTGCGGAAACCGCAAAGGAAGCGATCAAGTACGCCGTGAAGTACGGCTACGATATGGTCTTCGTGGATACGGCGGGCCGTCTCCACGTGGACGAGGAGCTGATGGCAGAGCTGAAGGAGGTTCGCGATGCGGCGAACCCCACCGAGATCCTTCTGGTGGTGGACGCCATGACCGGTCAGGACGCAGTGAACGTGGCGGAAAGCTTCAACAATCTTTTGGATCTCACCGGCGTCATCCTCACCAAGCTGGACGGCGATACCCGTGGCGGTGCGGCGCTTTCCGTACGTCACGTCACCGGCAAGCCCATCAAGTTCATCGGTACCGGGGAGAAGCTGGACGCTATCGAGCCCTTCCATCCCGACCGTATGGCATCCCGTATTCTGGGCATGGGGGACGTACTGACCCTCATCGAGAAGGCGGAAGCCACCATTGACGAAAAGAAGGCTCTGGAGATGGAGCGGAAGCTGAGAGAGCAGAGCTTCACCCTGGAGGACTTCTTGGATCAGCTCACCCAGATCAAGGGCATGGGCTCCATGGATCAGCTTCTTGGCATGATGCCCGGCGTTAAGCCCGGGGCGTTGAAGGATGCCAAGGTGGATGAAAAGGCACTTTCCAGAACGGAAGCCATCATCCTTTCCATGACTCCCTACGAGCGTACCCATCCCGGAACGCTGAACTCCTCCCGCAAGAAGCGTATCGCCGCAGGCAGCGGCACCACCGTGGAGGAGATCAACCGCCTGCTGAAGCAGTACGAGCAGACCAAGGACATGATGAAGCGCTTTATGGGCGGCGGTAAAAAGAAGAAGGGCAAGCTGAGAGGCTTGTTCGGATAAGCTACGAAAAAGAAAAAATATTATATAACCTAAACATTGGAGGAACAAAACAATGGCAGTAAAGATCAGACTGAGAAGAATGGGCGCAAAGAAGGCTCCCTTCTACCGCATCGTGGTAGCAGATTCCCGTTATCCCCGCGATGGCAGATTCATCGAGGAGATCGGTACCTACAACCCCATGACCGAGCCCACCACCGTCACCGTTGACGCTGAGAAGGCAAAGAAGTGGATCGCTAACGGTGCACAGCCCACCGATACCGTTCGTGACCTGCTGAAGAAGAACGGAGTCATCTGATGAAACAGATGCTCATCGACCTGGTGCAGGCGATCGTGGATCATCCCGAGGAGGTTTCCGTGAACGAGCGTATCAACGGAGATACGGTGGTTCTGGAGCTGACCGTTGCCAAGCGCGACATGGGCCGCGTGATCGGCAGAGAGGGCAAGATCGCGAAGAGCATCCGTACCGTGATGCGTGCGCAAGCGGCCAGGGAAAATAAGCGGGTCATCGTGGACATCCTTTGATGAAACGCTACTTGGAAGCCGGAAGATTGAATTCCCCCCGCGGGCTGAAGGGCGAGCTTCGCTTTGAATGCTGGTGCGACGATGCGGAATTCCTCTCCGGCGTTTCCCGCTTATATCTGGATCCCGAGGGTAAGCGGTTTTTGGAGGTGGAACGGTACATTCCCCACCTGGGAACCGTGATCTTCAAGGGATATTCCGACCGTACCTCCGCATCCGCGCTCACCGGCCGTACCCTGTGGTTCGATCGGGAGGACGTGGTCCTGCCCGAGGGCACCTGGTTCAACGACGACCTCATCGGCACCCCCGTGTTCAACGATGCTACCGGGGAGAAGCTGGGGGAGATCCGCGAGGTGGAGGAAAAGGGCGGCAGGCTTCTTTGGCATATCGCCGAAGGCGGCATGGAATTTCTGTTCCCTCCCGTCCCGGACTTAACTGTTTCCGTGGTGCCGGGGGAGGAGATCCGTATCATACTCATCGAAGGGATGGACGAGCGGTATGCGATTTGACGTGCTGACCCTCTTTCCCGAGATGATGGAGTCTATTTTCTCCGCCAGCATTCTGGGCAGAGCCAGAACGGCGGGGCTTTTGGACGTTCACTGCGTGGACATCCGTGACTTTACCAAGGACAAGCACCGCAAGGTGGACGACACCCCCTACGGCGGCGGCTACGGCATGGTGATGACCTGCCAGCCCGCGGTGGATTGCATCCGCCACGTGAAAGCGCAGGCCGAGGGCAGTACCCGGGTGATCTATCTTTCCCCTCAGGGGAAGGTGCTGACCCAGCAGAAGGCCAGGGAGCTTTGCGCCTACGACCGTCTGATCCTGCTTTGCGGCCATTACGAGGGCATCGATGAGCGGATCATCGAGCTGGAGGTGGACGAGGAGATCTCCGCAGGGGATTACGTCCTCACAGGCGGGGAATTGCCCGCCGCCATCTTAGTGGACTGCGTTGCCAGAATGCAGGACGGCGTTCTGGCCAATCGGGAGTGTTACGAGAAGGAAAGTCTTTCCGACGGACTTCTGGAGCACCCCCAATATACCAAGCCCCGCGTGTTCGAGGGGCTGGAGGTGCCCGAGGTGCTGGTAAACGGCAAC
This sequence comes from Clostridia bacterium, assembly GCA_017516825.1. Classification (GTDB taxonomy): domain Bacteria; phylum Bacillota; class Clostridia; order Oscillospirales; family CAG-382; genus Coliplasma. Next base: position 9,494 of record JAFXBC010000022.1, read on the forward strand.
CACGCCCTCCAGGAAAAATGGAGACGGGAGCAAGCTTTGGAGCGTACCAAGCGCAAGCGCCCGGATCTGTATGAGAAAGCGTTCCCGGACGGGGAACCGAAGTAAGCTTTTTGAAAGGTGACTGCGATGGCAACTTCTGCCGACAAGAGAACCAAGAGCAAGACGAAGAAAAGCTCCCGCCGCGGCTTTGGCGCGGGCAGTTTCCTTTTGTCGCGCACTTCCCGCCTTTCTGCGAGAATCACTTGGTCCTTCCGACGGGGGATCGCCTCCAAGGCACTTTGCACCGCAGACCGGGTGGAGCAAAGCCTCCATAACGGCCTTGCGGCCAATCTTTCCGAAAAGACGGGCTTCCGCGAGTTGATCTCCGCCCCCGTCAAGAAGGCGGTCGCCGTCGGCACGAGCAAGAGCGTTCTCTTTGCCCGTGGGGACGGGTTGCGGCGCGCCTTTCTTCATACCAAGGCCCGGTTTTTCGGGGTGGCGCTGTTCGTGTTCGCCTTGTACGCCGCAGGGATCTTCCTTGCCAAGGAGTATATGGGCTGGGGATTGGGAGAGACCTCTCCCATGGACCTGTTCACGGCGGTGGCGATCCTGCCCGTAGCCTTCTTCCTGCTGTTCTGCGGCAAGCCTATGAGCAGCTTTTTAGGCGGTAGCAGGCTCTTCCGCTATCTTTTCATCGACGTGCTGGGCATGGACGAAAACGCCTTCCGCGGAGATGAGGAGGAAACCGCCGCCCACGGTGGTATCGCCTTTGTGGCAGGCACTCTGGCGGGTGTCATGACCCTGCTGTTCCGTCCCCACACGGTGCTGTTGGCCTTGTTGGGAGGGATGATCTGCCTGTGTATTCCCGCCGTCCCGGAAATGGGACTTTTGGCGGCGGTGATCGTCCTGCCCTTCCTGCCTTTGCGGTACACGGCGTTTTTGGTGGCAATGGCCTTCGCAGGCTATTGCTTGAAGCTGATCCGCTTGAAGCGGGTGTTCCGCTTCGGCGTCCCCGAGCTGTTTATGGTGCTGACGGTAGGGGTATGCGCTCTGGCCGCACAGAACACCGGAGACATGTTCTTTCTGAAACGGATGCTCCTGTTCGGGTGCATTTGGTTCCTGACGGTAAATTTGATCACTACGGAGCGATTGCTTCGAAAATATATTTCCGCCATCGTCTACGGCGGGGTGTTTACCCTGGCCATCGCCGCGGGAAGGGTGCTGTTGGCACGGGCGGGATTGCCTGCCTTGCTTAGCGGACTCTCCTTGCCGGTGGTGATGAGCGGTACGGTCTTGAAGACCTATCTGATGATGATGACACCCTTCGCATTGTTGCATTGCACCAGGCGGAGCGGCTTAGTACTTTCCCTGCTGATCCTGGTCAACGGATACCTCACCGGCTCGGTTTGGGTGTTCGCGGGGATCTTCTTAGGCATCCTGGTATACGCGGTGTTTGCCCACGGTGCGTGGGTTGGCGCCACGGTCACCGGAGGCGTCGCCTTTTCTCTGGCGGTGGCCTTTGCCGGGGAACGGCTGGGAGCCTTGACGGTTGGCTTCTCTCAGACAGCAAGGGAGGTGGCTTCCCGCTATCTTTGGACGGGGGTGGGCTCCGGCAACGGCGCGCTGTGGACGGCGGCCTTGGCGGAAGGGTTGCATCTTGACGGGTTCGCGGCCAGCCTATATACCCGCTTGACTCTGGAGGGCGGACTCCTGTTGCCGATATTGCTTTTGGCCTGCGCTTTTTTGGCAGGGCAAAGAACCTTCACCACACTGCGGGAGCTGGCATTGGGGCAGGAGAAGAAACGTACCCGTATGTGCGGCACTGTGATCGCCGCGGGTGTCCTGTTCCTGTTGGGAGCGGCAGTATCCGACGTTTGGTCGGATCTGCGGATCCTGGGCGTATTCTTCTGCATTTGCCCCGTAGCATCGCTTGCGGGTACATTATTCGGCTTTGAGCCTGCCAAAGAGGAGGAACGGCAATGGCTATGAGAAACGACAACCAGCAGACAAAAAAGAAATTTCGTCTTCCCCTGTTTGATATCGCCTTGCTTTTGCTCATCGCCATCGCTGTGGCGGCGGGAAGCTATTGGGTGACTCAAAGGGACGACAGAGAAACGGTGACGGTACAGTACGCCATCCGCTTTGAAAACGTGGAAAATACATACAGCGGCGCCATCGCCGAGGCCAAGGAGCTGTTCTCCGCCTCCGGCACCCTGATGGGGGAGGTAGCCTCCGCCCGCGTCACCCGCTCTGTGGAAAAGACCTTCGATCTCCGCACTCCCTACCAGGAGAACGGGGAGTATCGTTACACCGAAACCCCCTCCGAAAGTCACAGCGATATCTATCTCATCGTGACCGCGGAGGCAGAGCTGATCGGAAACGGGTATTTCCTCCACGGCAACCGTATCGCCGCAGGCATGACGGTGGACGCCATGGTGGTAGGCTATACCGGTCAGGGAGAGATCCTCTCCGTTGTGGTGGCGGAAGTGCCTGCACAGCAGGACGGGGAATAAGGAGGACGTGATATGGAAAACACCAACAAAAAACGCATCAACGTTCTGGACGTGCTGATCGTCCTGGTGATCCTGCTTGCCATCGCCGCGTTCTTCCTGCGCGGAAAGATCCTGGCCTTCTTTGAGGAGGAATCCACCTGTGTGGTGACCTATTCCTTTGCGGTCACCGATCTGGAGAAGGAGCACGCCGCTTATCTCCAGTCCGGCTACGTCTTTTACAACGCCTCCGGCGAAAAGAACGGGGATATCCTTTCCGTATCCAAGACCCCTGCCACCGACCCGCACCTGCTGGCTGACGGACATACCGTTCAGGTGCAGAACGGGGACGTGGATGCCACAGGTACCGTGTCCGCCGTGGGATACCAAGTGGACGGCTTTATCTACTTGGAGGACGGCACCAAGCTGGTTCCCGGCGGCCGTATCACGGTGTTCACCGGAGACGCAGTCTTCGTACTGCAGATCACCGGGGTGCACATCGTGGAAGAAAATCGTGCAAATTGAACAAAAAGCACAGGTTCAGATTGTTCGGATTCGGGGAAGGCGATATTGATTTCCCGCAAAATATTTGATATAATACTATTATGTAACAAACCATAGGGGAGTACGTGTTATGACGAAAAAAGATGTAACCATCCGGAACGAGAAGGGACTTCATGCGCGCCCCGCTACGTTCTTTATCCAGAAGGCGAACACCTTCAAAAGCTCCGTCTGGGTGGAAAACGGCACTCGTAAGGCCAATGCGAAGAGCCTTCTGGGTGTGCTTTCCCTGGCAGTTTCCAAGGGCGACGTGATCACCTTGAGCGCCGAGGGTGCAGACGAGGCGGAAGCTGTTGCAGGTCTTTCTCAGTTGATCACCGAGCTGGAAGACTAAGAGATAACAGCCTTTTACGCAGGGGGAACCTTGCGTTGCCGATGCTTGATGTTGGAATCGCACTTCGGCCGTATTGATACCAAAGTACCGGAAACAGGTAAAATCCGTTCGGAGTGTCGGACGGATTTTGTTTTTTTGCCGAAAAGCGTGGGAGTATGACGAAAGAAGAACTGCTGGAAAAAGCCAAATTACTGCCCCTGACCCCCGGGGTCTATTTGATGCGGAACAAAGCGGGCACCGTGATCTACGTGGGGAAGTCCAAGGCGCTCAGAAACCGTGTTTCTAGCTATTTTTCTCCCTCCGTGCCCCATTTCGGTAAGACGGAGAAGATGATCCGCTCCGTGCATGATTTTGAGGTGTACCACACCGCCACGGAGCTGGAGGCTCTTTTGCAGGAAAACGCCTTCATCAAGCAATATATGCCCCATTACAACATCAAATTGAAGGACAGCGATGCCTATCCCTACATCCGCCTGTCCAAGGGCGACTACCCCAACCTTTCCGTGGTGTATTCCCGCACGGAGGGGAATCATAAGTATTTCGGCCCCTTTTCCTCCGCCCACGTAGCCAACGAGATCGTGGCCACCGCCGTGAAGACCTTCGGGCTTCCCACCTGCAAGAAGGAGTTCCCCAAGGATATCGGCAAGGGGAGACCCTGCCTGCAGTACCACATCGGCGGCTGTTGCGGGCTTTGCATCAAGGGGCAGGTCTCCAAGGAGGAGTACCGCGCCCTGGCTTCGGGAGCGGAACAGCTTCTCAAGGGGGATTACAGCGGACTTTTGAAGGATCTCACCGCCCAGATGGAAAAGGCCAGCGATGCCGAGCAATACGAGCGTGCGGCGGCCTTCCGTGACCGTATCCGCGCCGTGAAGAAGATCGGGGACAAACAGCAGATCGTTGCCGCCCCGGAGGTGGAAGCGGACGTCTTCGGCGTCTACCGTGACGACCTGGGGAGTGCCGTTTCGGTGCTGTTCGTGCGGAACGGCGCCATTTCCGACAGAGAGAATTTCTTCTTCGGCGCCGACGAGATCCTGGACACGGAGGCCTGGGAAGGGCTTCTCCAGCGGATCTATCAGCTCAGAGGCTTCGTGCCCAAGAAGATCTGCCTTCCCGAGGAGCTGACGGAGGAGGGAAGCGAATTGCTTTCCGCCTGGCTTTCGGAAAAAGCGGGCTGTAAGGTGCAGTTGTACTGCCCGCAGCGGGGGGAATTCCGCGCCCTGACCGACCGTGCCTCGGAAAACGCCAAGCAGCTCCTTTTGCACAAGCGTGCGGAGGAGGAAAAGCAGAACGATTTCCTGGTGTCCTTTGCCAAATTCCTGTGCCTGGAGGTCATTCCGGAGCGTATCGAGGCCTACGACATCTCCCACAGCGGGGGAGAGCATCCCACCTGCGGGATGGTGGTGTTGCAGAACGGAAAATTCGCCAAGAAGAAATACCGCACCTTCCACATCAAGGAAGGGGAGGGAAACAACGACGTGGGGTCTCTCACCGAGGCCTTGTCCCGCCGTTTTGCCCACGACGATGCCAAACAGGGCTGGGAATATCCCGATCTGATCCTCATGGACGGCGGGGTGGCCCAGGTCAACGCCGCCAAGGCCGTGCTGATGGAAAAGGGGCTTGATATCCCCGTGTTCGGCATGGTAAAGGACGCTTACCATAAGACCCGCACCCTCACCGACGGGGAGCACGAGCTTTCCTTGAACAAACGGCAGGATTTGTTCGTGTTCCTTTACAAGATCCAGGAGGAGGTACACCGCTTCGCCCTGTCCCGTATGGACGTTCAGCGGCGAAAGACGGTGAAACGCTCCGATCTGGTGAACATCAAGGGTGTGGGAGAGGCAAAGGCAAAAGCGTTGCTGACCCACTTCGAGACCTACGAGCGGCTGAAGACCGCCACCGTAGAGGAGCTTTGTGAGGTGAAGGGGATCAACCCCGCCACCGCCATGAATATTTACGACCATTTCAAGGAGAAATAAACTATGCGTATCATCACCGGTAAAGCAAGAGGCATGAAGCTTCGCACCCTGGAAGGCCTGGCCACCCGCCCCACCTCCGAGGCGGCCAAGGAGGGGATGTTCTCTGCCATTCAGTTTGAGCTTCACGACAGACGGGTGCTGGACCTTTTCGGCGGAAGCGGACAGCTTGCCCTGGAGGCTTTGTCCCGCGGCGCGGAATTTGCCGTGATCAACGACGCCTCCCGGGAGGCGGCAAACATCATCAAGGAAAACGCCCAGAAGACCAAGCTGATGCCCCAATGCCGCATCCTTTCCGCCGATTGGAAGGATTATATCCGTATGGCAAAGGGCAGAGAGCGGTTTGATCTGATCCTGCTGGATCCTCCCTATACCGAGGGCCTGCTGGACGAGATCCTCCGCGCCTTGGTGGAAGCGGACCTCCCCTCGGCAAACGCCATCCTCATTTGCGAAAGCGACGAGAAGGGGATTCCCGCCCCCCTGGAGGGCTACCGTCAGAAGCTCCACCGCTACGGAAAGAGCTACGTTTCCGTCTACCGCAGAGAAGAGGAGGAAGTATAAATGCGTACAGCCGTTATCACCGGGATGTTCGATCCCTTTACCCGCGGACATGAGAATCTGGTGCGCCGTTCCCTGGATCTGTTCGATCAGGTGGTCATCGTTATCAGCCGCAATTCTGAAAAGCAGGGCTTTCTCCCCGACCGTGTGAAGCTGGATTCCATCTGGGCTTGCTTCCCCGATAAGCGGGTGCAGGTAGTGCTTTTGGAAGGGCTTTTGGCCGATTTCGTCAAGCAGTTTGAAAATCCCGTTTTGGTACGTGGCGCAAGAAACGGCACGGACTTCGAATACGAAGCCCAGCTCCGCGCCATCAATATGGAATTGGGCGGCATCGAGACGGTGATCCTGCCCTCCTCCGGAAGTATGGCTCACATCAGCTCCACCTACGCAAGAGAGCTGATCCGCTACGGCAGACCGTTGCACGGCGCCGTTCCCACACCCGCCGCCAACGTGATCAATAGGTACTTAAATGAAAAAGATTAACATTCGCAAAGGGGATCTGGAATTCGTACGGGAGCCCCTCCGTGCCCCCTTTGGCTTCAAAGGGAGATACCTCACCGAGCTTTGGCAGACGGTGGCAAAGGTGGAAAGCGACAATTTCACCGCCGTGTGCCCCTGCGTGGAAAGCGTTCTTTGGTCGGATGCGGCGGTGTTTGGGGAGAATCCTCCTGCCGTTTCCTCCGCCATGATGATGATGGTCACCGGCAGAGCGTTAAAATTGCTGGAAGGAAGCTCCTTCACCACTCCCGAGGAGGCAATCAACGGCATTTTGCCCGAGCTGATCGCCTACGCCGCCTCCGTTTGCGGCAGACCCGTGGCGGAGACCTTCGTTTTGAACTCCCTGGTGGGGGTTGACTTCGCTCTCTGGATGCTGTACGCCAAGGAAAACGGCATCACTTCCTTCGATGGGCTGATCCCCGCAGAGGTAAAGCCTGCCATGTCCCATCGCCACACCGCCTTGGCCCAGATCCCTCTGCTGTCCTATGCGGTGGAGGAAGAGGAGATCAAGCGCTGTCTGGATAGCGGCATCTCCCTTTTGAAGATCAAGATCGGCAAATCCATCCCCGGCGTTCCTGCGGGGGAAGCGGACATGAAGGCCATGCTGGAGTGGGACATTGCCCGCCTGCGGCAGATCCATACCATCGCTTCCCATTATGAAACGCCCCATACCAAGGACGGCAAGATCCTGTATTACCTGGATGCCAACGGCAGATACGACAGCCGTGCCCGTTTAGAGGCTCTTTTGGAAGCGGCGGCCAACATGGGCGCTCTGCCCCGCATCGCCTTGCTGGAGGAGCCCTTCGCCCCCGAAAACCATACCTACGTGGGGGATCTTCCCCTGTGTCTCAACGCCGACGAATCCGCACACTCTCTTGCGGACGTCAAGGCGCGGCTGCAGATGGGGTACAAGGCGGTTGCCCTCAAACCCATTGCCAAGACCCTGTCCGTGTCCTTCCGCATGGTGCAGGCCATCCATGAAGCAGGCGGCCAATGCTTGTGTGCAGACCTCACGGTCAACCCCTTGCTGGCGGAATGGAACAAGCAGTTCGCCGCCCGTATCGCCCCCCTTGCAGGGATGAAGGTGGGTTGCGTGGAGATCAACGGCGACCAAAACTATTCCCGCTGGGAGGAGTTGAAAGCATTGCTCCCTGAGGGCTTGAACCCCGCCCCCTTGGAAAACGGCGTGTTCCCGCTGAACGATTCCTTCTTCACCCACAGCGGCAAGCTGTTTGAGGAAAACGGGTATCATACCTGCTTTGCGAAATAAAAATGAAAATCACCAAAGGCGACAACCTTTGGTGATTTCTTTACAACTCTTTACATTTTGTGGACGATTTGCACAAAACGAGAAAAGAATCTTTGTGTTCCTTTGCGGTTGCCAAGGAGTTTCGCCTTATGGTATACTGAAAGTGGAAAACGTAACAAAAATAAAGGAGGAGATCTGTTTTGAAAAAGATTCTGATCTGCGTGTTGCTGGGTGTCCTGCTGTTGACCGCTTGCTCCACCGAGGTGGATCCGGCGCGGGGAGATCTGATGAAGAACGTGGTGGCTTTGGACGTAGAAGGCAAAGAAGCAGACGATGCTTTTGCCCGGGCGCAGAGTGAATTTGCATGGAAGCTGTTCCGCGGCTGTGCCGCAAATGCTCAGGGGGAGAATTTGCTGATCTCTCCCTTGTCCGTGCAGGTAGCCCTTTCCATGACGGCAAACGGTGCCGCGGGGGACACCCTTACGGAAATGGAAGCGCTTCTGGGGAGCGGGATCTCTTTGGAGGACTTGAACGAGTATCTGTTAAGCTACGTAAACAGCCTTCAAGGAAGGGAAACCCTGAAAGCTAAGCTTGCTAATTCCGTTTGGTGGAACCAAGCGAACGATCCGGAGATCTTTCCTGAGTTCTTGCAGACCAACGCTACGTATTACGGCGCGGATGCATTTGCCGTGCCCTTTGGCAAAAGCACGGTGGAACAGATCAATGCATGGGTCGATCGCAACACCGACGGCATGATCCCGAAGCTTTTTGACGAAATGGATGATGAAGCCCTGGTGTATTTGGTAAACGCCCTGGTGCTGGAAGCACCCTGGCTGACCGGGTATGAGAATCGCTTTATTTATGACAAGCCTTTTGTCGGTCTTTCCGGTAAGACCTCCACTGTCTCTATGATGTACGCCGAGGAAGGACGGTATTACGAGACGGAAGATGCCGTAGGGTTTGCAAAGCCCTTTGAGGACAAGGAAAGCTATGGGTCTCGTTTTTGCTTCGTTGCGATGCTGCCCAACGAGGGTGTGGATCTGTATGCCTATGCCGAGTCCTTGGATGCCGATGCCTTTGAGGAATTCTTAAGCAGCAGGCAGAAAGATACTACAGTCTTGGCGGCGATCCCCGAATTTAGCTATTCCTACAAGACGGATTTGAGAAAAGTGCTTCCCGCCTTGGGGATGGCGTCTGCCTTTGACGAGGGCAATTTTTCCCGTATGAGCAATACTCCCATGTGGCTTGACAAGGTGATCCATCAGGCGTTTATCGAGCTGGACAAAAATGGCGTGAAGGCAGCCTCGGCGACGGGGAGCGGTCTTAAGAGCGCGGAGCTTCCGAAGTGCGACAAAACTGTGGTCCTTGACCGACCATTTATCTACGCCATCGTGGATCTCAAAACCCGTGCACCCCTGTTCATCGGTGTGGTGACGGAATTGTAACTCGGTTGCAAAAAAGACACGGCTGACAAAAAGCCGTGTCTTTTTTCGTGAACAGAGGAACGAGGGGGGCGGCACAGCGAAGAGAGCCTTCTCACCCCGGAACGTCATCCTGAGCACGCGCGGAACGTAGTAGATGTGGCTACGTATTGCAGTCATCTCCGCGCACGTCGAAGTTTTTGCAGTCGAAGCGAAGCTGAGCGGCAAAAACCGCCGCAGGCGGGATCTCATAAGAGTCTGATGTACCTTTTTGGGGGGTAAAGAACTGTTTTATCATAAAAAATGTAAGTTTACCTTTCAAGGGGTAGATCAGACTTTGAGGAGACCCCTTACGGTTTTGCTTTTTAGAAATTGCTGTAAAAGGAACTACGTATCCAAAGACAATGGGCAATTTCGAAAAGCAAAACTTCGACGCGCGCGGAGACGTAGTCGTGTTTGGAGCCACTGCGGTTCGGTTCCACGCTTGCTCAGGGTGACAAGTAGCCAAAACGGTTTCAACGTCAGCGTGTCATCCTGAGGGAGCCCGAAGGGCGAGTCGAAGTTTCTGTAGTCGAGGTGCGAAGCACCGAGCATCAGAAACCGCCGCAGGCGGGATCTCATAAGAGTCTGATGTACCTTGCTGAATCTGAAGAACTGTTTTATCACAAAGAATGTAAGTTTGCCTATGTAGGGGTAGATCAGACTTCGAGGAGATCCCTGCTAATCCCCTTACGGGGGTGCTATGCCCCCCTTGATTTTCTCCGTTCGGCCAAGCCTCACTACGAAAATTTCGACGCGCCGCATACGCGGCTTGCTCAGGATGACAGTGCCGCTTGCAGTTTTGCTGCACAAAACTTCGGCGGCTTGCTTGCAAACCATAGCTCAAGGATGCCGGAGTCGGTTCCCTCCCCAAAACAACCGTAAAAAACCTCCCATTCCTCCCTTCTTTTTCTTGACAAACCGTCTCGTTTGTTCTATACTGTAAAAAAATACCAATGTAAAGGAACGCACAATATGGAAAAAATCGCTCTTATCATGGATCCCGGCACCCGGGACATGGTCATCAACCAAAAAACCATCGACAGACTCTCCAAGATCGGCGAGGTGGTCATCAACCAAGGCGGCAATAACGTGGGGAGCGTGAAGCCCCTCCTGCAGGATGCCACCGTTTGCGTCACCTCCTGGGGAAGCACCCCTCTGGACGAGGAGCTTTTGGCGGTCTGCCCCGATCTGAAGATTTTGATCCACGCCGCAGGCAGTGTAAAGCCCGTGGTTTCCGATGCTTTGTGGGCAAAGGGTGTCCGTGTGGCCTCCAGCGCTCCCATGCTTTCCATGGGTGTTTCCGAGACGGCTTTGGGATTCACCATTTCCGCCTCCAAGAACTTCTACAACCTGAACGCCAATCTGCATAACGGGTTGTGGGCAGAGGGCAAAGAGGACATCCGCGAGCTGTACGAGCTGACCATCGGCGTCATCAGCGGCGGCTGGGCAGGCAGACATTACATCGAGCTGTTGCAGCCCTTCAACGTGGATATTCTGCTGTACGACCCCTTCGTGTCCGACGAGACCGCCGCCTCCTGGGGCTGTCGCAAGGCTTCCTTCGAGGAGATCCTGGAGAAATCCGATATCATCTCCATCCACGCGCCCTCCATTCCCGAGACCTACCATATGTTCAACGCCGAGACCCTGGCTAAGATGAAGAAGGACGCCATCCTCATCAATACCGCCCGCGGCTCTCTCATCGACGAGGAGGCGCTGTACAACCATATGAAGGCGGGCAACCTGAAGTACGCTTGCCTGGACGTGTTCGACCCCGAACCTCCGGCGGCCGATCATCCCCTGCGTACTCTGCCTAACTGCATTATGACCCCCCACCTGGCAGGTCTTGCCGCCAACGGCCTGAAGAAGATCGGCCAGCACGTTTGCGAGGAGCTGGAACGCTTCCTGGCAGGAGAGAAGCTCCTTGCCGAGGTGACTCAGGAAATGCTTGCTAAAATGGCGTAATGAATCGCTACGCTCTCGGTAGAAAACCAACGGTTTTCTACCGGGTTTTCGCGCCCCTTCCGCGGGGCGCGTGCCCCTTGCGGGGTTCCTCGCTACGCTTGGAATTTTTTGCGTCCGTACGCAAAAAACCAAATCGGAGTCTTTCGCCCGCAGTGAATGCGGGCTAGCGACGCAATTTTCATTGTATGATCGCTTCGCTCTCGGTAGAAAACCAACGGTTTTCTACCGGTTTTCGCGCCCCATTTTTAGAAAATGGAGAACCCTATGTACTACACGAACAAGCCCATCACCAAGTGTGAACCTGTGTATTGCGATACCCCCTCCAAGGAGAAGGTGAACCTGCTTCGCAGCCTGCCCATCCACGCCATTGAAGAGAAGGAATTCTTCACCAACCCCGGGGAGCGCGCAGAACGGAACTACGACACCGATTGCACTCTCCTCACCGACGGGGAGTATTCTCCCGACCGCCACTATCCCAACCCCCAGTGGTTCCATATCCATGGCGGCGGCGGGCGTGTCATCACCTTCAAGCTGCCCTACCTCTGTGCCGTGGAAGGCTTCTGCATGAACACCTGCCGCGACGATGTGGTGGCAGTCCGTTCTCCCCGCTACACCAAGATCCGTGTTTCCGCCGACGGCGAGACGTTTGAGACCGTCTATGAGGCGGACACCCGCACCCACCGCGACCTGCGGATCATCCCCATCAAGGGAGAATTTGCCCCCGTGCAGGCGTTGTACGTCCAGGTGGTCATCGACGTGGTGCACCACGTTTACATCGACGAATTGGAGATCTACGGCTGTACCGACGTGACGGAGGTTCCTCTCCCCGTGGCGGACGGCAAGCCTGTCTTCAACGAATTCCCCGGCCCTATGGAGGTGAACGCATTCCCTCCTGATGACGTCATGGGCTCCAAAAACATCCTGCTCACCTATAACTACCGTCCCGTGGACGAGGATCAGGGCTTCCGTACCCCCGAGGATTACTTCCCTCTGGTGGCGTACCTGGACAAGGAAGGGAAGATCAAGGACACCTTCATGGACGGCTTCCTGTTCTTGCCCGACGTGTCCTTCGATTTCAGTCCCCGCGGTCAGCACGCCGAGGGCTGGCAGGACTATATGGACAGCGTTTTCGTCCCCGGCAAGAATCTGGACGCTCTGAACGCCACCGCTAAGAAGGTGGGCACCGCTCTGGGCAACCCCGACCACACCGTGGGAGTCTACTTCACCATTCTGTATACCTTCACGGGGTACGACGATTTCGGTACGGTGAACGGGGAACACCTGGTGTTCGACAACCCGGAAAGCCGCAAGAAGGCCATCCGCTGGATGATCGATTCCATGATCGAACGCTACAAGGCAGGGAATTACGGCAACACGGAGCTGAGAGGCTTCTATTGGTTCGAGGAGGCCTTGAATCCCACCGACCGCTACGAGGAGGAGCTGATCCGCTTCGCCTGCGAGTACGTGCAATCCAAGGGCTACAAGTGCTTCTGGATCCCTTATTTCTGCGCCTTGGGCTACGAGCATTGGCAGAGATACGGCTTTGACATCGCTTGTATGCAGCCCAACTATATGTTCGATCTCTCCATCCCCAAATCCCGCCTTTACGATACGGCAAAGGAAGCCAAGCGCATGGGTATGTGCGTGGAGCTGGAGGTCTGGCAGATCCGTGAGGATCCCGACGGCAACATCGACCATCCCGAGCATATCCGTCGGTTTATCGAATACCTGGAGGTTGGCGCGGAAACAGGCTATATGAATACCTCCAAAATGTACTACCACGGAAGCCGCTTCAAGGGCTGCATTTCCAATGGATGGAAGAGCAAAAACCCCCTCTACCGTGAAATGTACGACAAAACCTATCTGTTCGCCAAGAAAAAGCTGTAAGAAAGGAAGAGCGCTATGCGGATCCATAAAGCATCCCTCGTTTGGCAAGGTGTAAAAGCAGGCATCCAGCTGTTGCCGGGCGGGTTCATCGCCTCCGTGATGGTCTTCTACGTCATTCTGTACCTTGCGGGCTTTGAGGCCACGGAAGGCGAAACCGATACCTTCCTCTTTGCGTTGGTTACGGGCGGGTTGTTCTCTTTGATGTTTTGGCGGGGCTGTGTCAACCTTGCCTTGCTTCTGAGGCTGAGAAGATACAACAAGGCCGTGGAGCTTCTTGCTCCCAAGAGCTTGGAGGAACTGTCCCGCGGGGTGTTGGAGAGTCCGGAAAAGGTGCAAAAAGCCCTTGCCCGTATGATCCGCCTGCATTTGATCTCCGTGGTTCCTTACGATATCGGAGCGGATTTCACGGTGCCTACCGCCCCTGCGGAGCCCCAAGCGGCTCCTGCCCCGGAGGAGACGGCCGAGGAAGCACGGGAGATCGATCCCGATTTCTCCCAAGCTCCCGAGGAAAAGGTCACCGTCACCTGTCCCCATTGCCGCGGGGTGAGCATCATCACCAAAGGCACCCAAGCTCCCTGTGACTACTGCAAAAAGATCATTCAAGGATAAAGCAAAACGCCGCTTCGCACAAAAGCGGCGTTTTTTGAAAAAAGTTTCCGAAAAAGTGTGAGGTTTTACCAAACCCCATCGTTCAATAGATGAAAGAAGAAGGGAGGCCACCCCCATGGACAAAGGCGCCATCGCTTACAAACGGTTTGTGGAAGAGCAGGATGAAAACGGATTGGTGGAGATCATCTGCGAGTACCGCGACGGATTGACTCTGTATCTTGCAGGCATCGCGGGGGATCTTCATGCCGCCGAGGAGCTGGCGGAGGACACCTTCGTGATCCTGGGGGTCAAGAAGCCGTCCTACAAGCCTACCGCTTCCTTCAAAACGTGGCTGTATACCATCGGCAGAAACCGCGCCATCGACTACCTGCGGGACAGATCGAAAAGGCGGGAGGTCTCCATGGAGGTGCTTACCGCTTTGCGGGAGGAAGAGGAGGATCTGGCGGCGGTGTACCTGCGGGAGGAGCAAAAACGCAGGCTCCACGGCGCGTTACATACCTTGAAGGCGGAATACCGCCAGGTGCTGTGGCTGACGTATTTCGAGGGCTTTGGCAACAAAGAGACCGCGCAGATCATGAAAAAAAGCACCCACGGCGTGGAGGTGCTGTTGTCCAGAGCGCGAAAGGCCTTGCGGAAGCAATTGGAACAGGAGGGTTTTGTGTATGAAGAGCTATGAAGAAACCGTACGATCGGTGTTGGATCGGGTTCACGCAGGAGATGCACCGAAGAAACCGAAACGGTCAAAGGTGATCCCTGCGGTGATCGCCTGCTGTATCTTGACTGTCGGCTTGGCAGCGAGGCTGCTCCCCGTCTTGCTTTCTTCAAATCAGTCGGGACCGAATGATGTGATCTTGGATATTGACCTAAACGACGAGGAATCTTCTTTTGCGGAATCCTCGGAAGAAGTTTCCTATCCCGTGATCCCCGGGCTGTACGAATGTTACCTGACAGATGAAACCTTGGGATTAGCTTCTAACGAGAATCTTCCCTTGGCTACCAAGCGCCTTTATCCCGAAGCTTCTCGGATCGAGGAATATGCCAAGATTACAGAACTGACCATAAACGGTGTTACCTATCCTTGTGAATACGAGGGATCGGGATATCATTCTACTTCCATTAGACAACATGAGTATTGGATTGATTGCGATGGAGTCATGGCTCGTGTAAACGTGCGTGATGATATGAGTATCATGTATTGGTCTCGACGCGATATTTATAGGTGTGGTCTGCAACCGGATGTGTTGACCTTTGAACAGGCGGAAAAACTTGCGCTTAGCTTTGCATCAAAAGTAATCGACGTGAAAAAATACGAGCGGGGTGTAACCGTTAATGAGGTCGTGCCGAGAGAAGGCGAACCATACGAAACCTTCTGGTTTACCTTTGACAGCAGCGACCCATTGTATGAAAGAGATGCGATGAGTATCGCTTTTTCGGCAAAGGGTTATGTGATAGATGCATATATCGGAGAAATCGGTATCTATGATGATCTTCCCGATGACCTCATTGACGAGGAAAAGTTGGAAAAGACCATGCTGTATTATTTGGAAAAACTCTATCCCTTGTATTACGGGAAAGAGCTTGACGGGCAGTATGAATTTATCGAAAGAGATCTTCTGCTCACCCCGGAAGGGGAGTGGGTGCTTCGTAACCGATATGCGTTGGTGAACGGCGACGTGAAAAAGGGCGTCGAGCTTACAGTCGTTTTGTTGGATACCAACGCGGAGGAAGAAGATTGACGTTTTTCGCCGTAGGAATGAAAAAGGAGGAGACGGCATGAAAAGATTACTTGCCATAGCAATTGCAAGCGTGCTTTTGCTTTCTGCTTGCGGGCAGAACGAGAGCATCCCGTTTTCGGATCTGATGAGCAGGGAGATCAAGGTCGTATGCGCGGAGGATCGGATCGGGTATAAAGATTTTGAGGCGTATTTGCAAGTTCTGAAAGACGGCGTAGAGCTTGCGGAATGTTCCTGGGTTCTGGTTCGGATGCAACCGTTGGAACGTATGCAGTATATGGTGTTTCGAACGGATGACGGCCACTGCTACATGGAGGGCTATACCACCACTTGGGTGAAGATCCTTGAGGTGTATGAGAAAATGGGCGATGCGGAGCTCACCCCGGGGGAGGAGATCAGCTTCCGGCAGGAATATTACTTACAGCCCCAAACGGAGGAAGATATGGAAGAAATGTTCCTCTCTTTGGGCGGCCGCATTGAAGAAGATGCCCGGGGGAACCGAATAGGCCGCATTGAAGACGGTGCCTATGAGTTTTTCCCTTCCGAGGGGACGGCGTATGATCTGATGATCTACCCCAATACCATCCCCTTGGATGAGAACCGTGAGTATTACGCATATATCTGCTTGCAGGAAGGGAAAGCGTCACTGTCAAAGGTAGTGCCCACGGAGACTTATGACCTTCATTCCATCGAAGAATACCGGGATCTGCCCCTTGACTCGGATATTGAAATGGTGATGAAGGAAATGTTTGAACGGGCGAAAGCCGCAAGGGGAAATAGTGCTACAACGTGAAGCCACCGAGGAGAGATCTCGGTGGCTTTATGTTTTGAAAAAACTTGCGTAGGGAAAATCTTACCCTGCGGGACGGAAGACGCTCCGAATGATCGTTTTTCTATTCTCCCTTTCACATTCCCGTCCTTTTTTGCATATAGCACGAAAAACGGGACGCCGTGGACGTCGTCCCCTACAAACCCGCAACAAACGTTGATCGAAACAATACTCCGGATCACGCAATAGGGAAAGGCGAAAACCGATTTGTTGCCATTGTTGCCATGGGAGAATATGTTGTTTGTTCAGCTTTGCCGTTTCGTGTTTGTAGGGGCTGACGTCTCGCCGCCGCGGGCGGCATCGGCAGCCCACATAAAAACGC